>WGFB01000051.1 GCA_015492435.1 Gammaproteobacteria bacterium
GAATCCCCCAGTCCCGGGCCTGTTGCTCGCTGAGGCCCACCGTGCCCACCTGGGGATCGGTAAAGACCACTGCCGGCATGGCGCTGAGGTCCAGGGCCTCGTCTCCGCCGGTCATATTGACAGCGGCGCGCGTGCCGGCAGCCGCCGCTACGTAGACGTATTGCGGCTGGTCGGTACAGTCTCCCGCGGCATAGATATGGGGCACTGAGGTCCGCATGTGATCATCGATGACGATGGCACCGCCGCAGCTGGTTTCCACGCCTGCATTTTGCAGAGAGAGTCTCTCCGTGTTGGGCTGGCGCCCCGTTGCGACGAGCAGGGCATCCCCCTGGATCTGCGCGTCTCCCTTTTCCAGGATGAAGGTATGGCCATCATGCCTGACAAAGGCCGGAACGCAATGGGTCCTGATCCTCATCCCCTCCGCCTCGAGCAATTCCTGTAACGTGGCACCAATCTCAGGGTCTTCCCTTGAGAGAAGGGTGCTGCGCGCCACCAGCGTAACCTTGGATCCCAGACGGAGAAAAGCCTGGGCCAGTTCCAGTGCCACCACGGAACCTCCCAGTACGATCAGATGGCGGGGAAGCCGCTCGGCCACCAGTGCCTCCGTCGACGTCCAGTAAGGTGTTTCAGCCAGGCCAGGAATATCGGGGATGGCAGGTGTTGCGCCACTGGCTATGAGTATGCGATCTGCCGCGAGGGTTTCCTCGCCACCTTCCTTCTTCTCTATGACCAGGGTATGGGCATCCTTGAAACGTGCCCAACCCCGCACGAGCTGGATGCCGGGATTGCTTTCCAGAATACTTTCATACTTTGCGTGCCGCAGGCTATCTACCCGTGCCTGTTGTTGTCTGACCAGCGCAGTCCGGTCGATCCTGGGCTTGTGAAGGGGAATGCCTGCAAAGCCGTGGGATTCCTGGGAATGTACGATCTGCGCCGCACGGATCATGATCTTGGAGGGTACGCATCCGATATTGACACAGGTGCCACCGATGACCTCACCACCCTCGATGAGCGTCACCTGCGCGCCGTTTTCGGCAGCCTTGATAGCCGCCGCAAATGCACCTGACCCGGTACCGATGATGGCAATATGCAGGCCCTTGCCATTGCCGCCAGACGCCTTCACCGCTTCACCCGCCTGGCTGACACCGTATCCCATTCCCTGTATGGTATCCAGAACCGTTTGACCTTGAGCTTTTTCGGCGATCTCCACCGCGGCAATCCCTTCCCCATAGGACACGGCAGCCCTGACGCCAGGCAGTGTATTGAGGGCCTCTTCTATTGCACTGGCGCAATGGCCGCAGGTCATGCCCGTGATATTCAATGTGATCGATGTCATGATTCGTCTCTTCATTTTTTCTCAAGAACAGCGGTATAACGAACAGCGTTTACCCGCCTGCCTGTTTCGAAGGCGCCTTTAAGGCTCAACAAAAAGGTTCCTTCATGTCCGGACGTCCATTCCTCACCCGCCGCCCGGCAACAAAAGAAATTGACATGGCAGCAAAAATGGCTGACGACGTTTTCATCTATCTTTTCCTGGTCTGGCACCAGAAAGGAGACGACGATATCTGCTGCCTCATCCGACCAGGCGCCCTCGGGCGTCACCATCAGCCGTATGGGCTGTCCTGTGCTGGCGCAGGAGGAGGTGACGATCGCCTCTGCGCCTGCCAGTTCGGGAATAAACAGGGTATCCCAGGCGCACCAGGCATAGCTCTTGTTCCCGTTCATGCTCATGCCATGGCGCGTCTCATCGGTGGAAATGCCCAGGAAACCGGTGATCTCGCCTGCCTGGTTACAGGTCGTGTACCCCAGACGCTGGACCCGGGACATGATCTGGTCATCAGGCAGCGCCAGAAACGTGCCCAGGCTGGAGAGGGGCAATGGCCTGCCCCTGGCCAGCTGTCGATAGAGCTGCCTTGCCAGGCGTTGGTCAGCCACATCCATGCGTGGGAATGTGGCAGCGATTACACGGCTCAGATCTTCGATATCATGTGCCATCTTCGAGAATATGCATGGCCAGGGCTACTTGATAAACAGAGGCCCATACCAGGGAAAGGCGACCATCAACCCCACGACTCCCGTCACGATCCAGAAAATCCTGCGTTGCCTGGAGAGTGTGTCAGCCGTAGCACAGGGGGCCTTGTCTGCGCATTCCCGTGGGACCAGGTAGAGCCTGCGGAAGGCCAGCCCCAGAAACAACAACGTGAGACCGATAAAGACGGGGCGGTAGGGCTCCAGTGCGGTGAGGTTCCCGATCCAGGAGCCACTGATGCCAAGCGCCAGAAAAACCACGGGGCCCAGGCAACAGGCAGAGGCCGTGACGCCCGCCAGCAGGCCGGCGAACAGGGTGCCTCCCGGTGTGCTGGAAGGTGCTGGAGAGTCGCTTTGTCTTCCGCCGTTCATGGCCGTATTACATGACCCTGCCGGGAAAACCCGCGTTGGTCGTGGCCCTGGCGAGCGCCTCGCCATCCGTCAGCGCTGGATCGTAATAGACGGTCGCGGCCCCCGCGTCCACGTCGACGACGGCTTTATAGACCCCACGAACGTCCTGTAAGGCCTTGCGTACTGTCGGTCCGCAAGTGGCACAGGTCATGTTGCTGACGGCAAGGGTTACTTGCTGGGCCGTTGCGGGCGCCACGGACCGGGGTTGTTCACCTTCGCAGGCCGTGAGCAGCAACGCCAGGGATAACAAATATATTCTCATGGAGTCTGCTCCTGCCGATCAAGAAAAGTTGCTTTCCTCAGAGAGGCCGGTCCGGGTTGGTTTTCCCAATCATTGCGATAATGACCGGTGTACACCGCACCCGGCCCGCGGCCTTCAATGACCGTGGATTCATCATAAAGCCTGTACCAGAGTACGGAGTCAACAGGAAAAAATACTTGACCTGGAGCTGGCTCCAGGCATTAGATTATTTAGGAACCTCTGATCAATTCTGGACCGGATGGATGGCGAGATGAAATGTTTCGGATCAAGGCGAAAAGCGCAGGCAATCGCATGCTATTGCCAAGATTTTCCACGCATAGCCGGGACATTTCAGCCGCCAGACGCCGGTTCATGAATTGATCAGAGGTTCCTTATACTTATGAGTAACCACAAACCGGCAGGGCAGGGCACAATGATGAAAGCGCGCGGGATCAAGAAAGCGGGCGTTGCGGGGATGGTGGCCCTGATATACAGCGCCGCCGTCCAGGCCCATGACCCCGTCTTCGGCCTGGGACCGCATACGCTCTTCAAGAACGCCACCGAGGTGCACCTCGGTTTCGATCCCAGCCGGGCGGGAAGAAACCAGCAGACCCGGTCGACGCTGGAGTTTGCCTACGGGCTGACAGCCAACTGGACGGCCCGTGTCGAACTGCCTTATGAAAGCAGGGAAAAGGGGCCTGACGGGATCGGAGACGTGGGCATTGCGACGAAATACCGCTTCTGGCGCAGGGACGCCCTCGGGGTGCAGGAGTCTTCCACCGCTTTTCTCAGAGTCAAACCGGATACGGCGTCCTCGGGCCGTGGCACCGGGAGCACCGATTCCATACTGGGGCTCGCTTATGGCTACGAAAGCCGCAAGTGGTACCGCTGGGCCGCGGCGCGTTACCGCTTCAATGGCGAGACCGGGGAGGGCCTGGAACGCGGGGATAAACTGCTGCTGGATCTGGTTGGCGGCATTCGCTTCAAGCAGACCGCCTACCTTGAGCCCGACTGGGTGTGGATGTTGGAACTGAATGGCGAAATGACCGGCCGCAGCAAATTGAAAGGCGTCCGTGTTGAAGACAGCGGGGGCAGTGAGTGGTTTGTGTCGCCGGGCCTGATGTGGACGCTGCGCAACTTTGCCATCAAGACCGGCGTCCAGCTTCCGCTCGCAAGCGATCTCAATGGAAATCAGGAGGCGACGGATTACCGCGCCAGGCTGGAATTCGAATGGCATCGTTGACGCCATCCCTGCCCGCCATCAAGCTTGATGGCGGGCAAGGAGCGCGCCCTGACAGGAGGAACTGAACATGAAACACCCATTTTTGATCATCGCCGCGGCCCTGTTGTGGAGCACCATGGCCGCCGCGCAAGGCGTGCGGTACGAACTGCGCGTGGACGGCCTGGCCTGTCCTTTCTGCGCCTACGGCATAGAAAAAAAATTCAAGAAGACCAAGGGTGTCGAGGCTGTGGATATCGACCTGGAACGCGGATTGGTTGTGGTATCGGCGGGCGAGGGGGTGCAACTGACCCGGGAGCAGGTGGAGAGGATTGTCAAGGATGCCGGTTTCACCCTGCGCTCGATGACTGAAAAGACTTTGCCATGACGCGGCGCATGAAACCGCTTGTTATTTTCCCCCTGGTCCTGTGCTTCAGCCTGCTGGCCTCCTGCGCCTGGTTCCCGGAAGCGAAAGAACCGCCCTATGCCCTGGTCAAGAGCTGGGGGGAGAAGGGCAGTGGTCCGGGCCAGTTCGATGAGCCCACGGGTATCGCGGTTGCGGGAGAGGAGGTCTTCGTTTCCGACGCGCGCAATGGGCGCATTCTGGTGTTCGATTTCGACGGCAATTACCGGCGCCAGATCGGCCAGCCCGGTGAGGGTCCCGGGCAATTGGGACGTCCCATGAACCTGGAAATATCAGCGGACAGGCTGTATGTGGCCGATTACTGGAATGACCGCATTCTGATCTATGACCTCAGCGGGGCGTTTCAGCGCGGCATCGGCGAGCGCGGGGCTGGACCAGGCCAGTTCAAGGAACCCGGCGGGGTGGCCGTGGCCGGCAACGGTGACCTGTTCGTGGCCGATTTCAATAATCATCGTGTACAGCAACTGAGCAGCGGGGGTGAGTTCATCCGGCAGTGGGGGGTGACGGGAGAGACGGGTTTCCTGGCGGGCAAATTCAACTATCCCACGGACGTGGCCCTTGATGCGGAGGGGAACCTTTATGTGGCTGACGGTTACAACGACCGCATCCAGGTTTTCGGCCCGGACGGGGCGTTGCTGCGGAAATGGGGCGGGCCTTTTGCCCTCAATCTCAACGGGTCCTTCAACGGCTGGTTTGCCACGGTTACCTCCATCGATATCGGTCCCGGCGGCAATGTGTTCGTGGCCGACTTCTATAATGACCGGGTTCAGAAATTCACCCTCCAGGGCAGGTTTCTTACCGCCTTCGGCGTGAAACCCGCGGGACCGGTGCATACCGCCATGGCCGTGGCCGTTGCGGACGATGGCCATGTTTTTGTCGCCGACTTCGATCGCAATCGCGTTGAGAAATGGGCGCCTGTCCGGTAGGTAGACATGGATAGCCTCCGCACGAGACAGGAACAGCATAGTCACAATATTATTGCCGAGGAAAACGGCTTAATTTTATGATTCTTATAGAGATATTTTCAGCCCCCAATTGCCCGCGCTGTGCCAGCGCCGCCGTCCTGCTTCACTCCATCGTCCAAGAGCATGGTGATCTCTGTCAGTGGCGCAGGGTCGATGTGGTGGAGGAGATCGAATACGCGGTTGAATTGGGCGTGCTGGCAACGCCCTCAATTGCCATCGACGGCAAACTGGTCTTTACGTCCATCCCCACGGAAAACGCCTTGCGCATGGCCATAGACGGGCACGTGCGGGAGCACCGCTGCAATGGGTGAATACCGCATTGGCCAGGTTGTGGAAATGCTTGGCCTGAGCGCGGATACACTGCGGTATTACGAAAAAATCGGCCTGCTGGGAAATATTTCCCGCCTGCCGTCAGGGGTGAGGGTCTATCGTGACAAAGACATTTCGCGCCTCAAATTCATCCAGCGCGCCCAGCAAATGAACTTCACCCTGGCGGAAATCGGCGCCCTGCTCAAAATGCGCGAAGATCCGCAGGGCGCCCGCGTTCATGTGCGCCAGTTGACCGCCCGCAAGCTGGAGGAAGTGGAAGCGCGCATCCGCACTCTGAATACCTTGCGCGATGAACTGCGGCTGCTGTTGAATCTCTGCGTGGCCAGCGAGGATGGCTGCCCCATCATCTCAGAAATCGAAAAGCCCCGCTAAGCTGCTCGCAACGGGTATGAAAGCCAGCCCTTGTTTCTCGCCAACCCGAATTAACAAAACATCAAAAAGCAGATACTTACGGTTATTTTTTCAGACCAGTAATAAGATTAGGCGTCTTGTTTGCCCACATCAAGTTGGGCGCCCTTATCGGCAAAATCCTTCATAATAACCACTCGTTTCGCATGGAAGTCAAAACGCTCCGTCCGCTTGCATTGGCGAAGATATTCAGGACAGAATAGAGTTACTTGTAACCTGCGGCAGAGTTGAAGAATACACCGCGAGGAAGACAAGCATGGATGTCCCGTCATCGAGGGGCTGAAAATACAAAATAGATAGAATGATGAACTCAGGAGAAATGTAACATGATGGAACACGAAGCCATGACGGGCAGTAGTAATATGCTGATCACGGTAACCTTGTGGGGTTCGATCATCATCGGCCTCGTACTTTGCGCGATCTATGCGGTCAAATACAACGAGAAGTAGGATTCAGCCCAGAGGAAACGGGACAGGGATGTCCGTCACCACCCCAATAAAATACCCGCCTGATATTTCGCATAATGTATATTATGTTAAATAGTGGATCTGGCTCACTCTATACTCAGACCTGAATCCCCCTGGGTTCAGGGCGCAGGTGCCTTTGTGGCGTCAATATATCCATGAAACCTGTTTTGCTGTTCTGAGGGCCGTACATGTCCAGGCACAAGTCCTTTACCCTGATTCTCTCCGGCGGCGGTGGCCGCGGGCTGGCCCATGTCGGTGTATTGAGGGCATTGGCCCACTACGGGTACCAGCCTGACGCGGTCGTGGGCATTTCGATGGGCGCCATCGTGGGGGTGACCAAGTCCTTGAATCCCGACTGGTACTCCGCGCTGCTGAACATGGATACGAGCGCCTTTCCCGCGCCGCCGCGCACCTCCAGCAATGATCTGCGCGCCCGCATCCGGGCGGTCCTGGCCTCGGAGCGCGCCCTGGTGGAGATGTTCCTTGGCTGGGGGGTGGGAGAACGCTCACTGGAGGCGGGCCAGCGCCTGCTGCGCGACCTGACCCTGGAAAGGCGCCTGGAACATGGCGATATTCCTGTCGCGGTGATCGCGGTCGATCTGTATTCCGGGGAGCGCGTCGTTCTCAGGGAAGGCGTGGCGGCCGAGGCCCTTTATGCCAGCGCCGCCCTGCCCGGCATCCTGCCGCCTTTGCGCCGGGACAATCAGATGCTGGCGGACGGGAGTTACGTGGACAACGCGCCCGTGGATATTGCCAGGGAGTATGGCACCGATCTCGTAATCGCGGTGGATGCCGGGCAGGAAAAGACGGCGTACCAGATCAACAATGGGTTCCAGGCCATGCTGCGCGCCATGGAGATCTGTCATCGCCATCACGCGATGATCCGCTTCAAACAGGCCGACTTCGTGATCAGGCCCCACTACCCTTTTCACATCGACACCCTTGATTTCGGGCACAAGCGGATATGCGTCGCCGCCGGCATCTGGGCCATTCGCAAGTCCATCGGCCATCTTCACGGTCTGTTGAGGCCCGGGTGGCCTGCTCAATCCCAGGATGCGCAAACCTCTTGAATCCGTCTGGGCAGCTCCGGTTGATCCATGGGGTCTTCCAGTCCGGCATGCAGGGTGAGGAACAGGGCTGCTTTTGGACCCTTTCCGCTGTCGACGCCCTGATCGGATTCCCAGGCGTATTCGAGCAGAAGACTCAAGTAGGCGCTCAACACGCACATGCGGTCAACGACGCCTCGAATATGTAACGCCGCGTATTCCGGCTTCTCTGACAACAACCTGCCGATCCGCGACTCCACTTCATCCAGCAAATGTGCTGCCAGGCGCCAGTGCGGATCAAGGGCCTCGAATCCCTCTGCCTCGGACAGCATTTCATGCATCATCTTCAGCCACGGGCGATGCAGGCCACGCTTGGCAAAATCCCGCAGAACCTGGGCGCACAAGGTGTTATGGGCGCCCTCCCAGCTTTCCAGCACGATGGCATCACGATAGAGGCGCGGCAACACGGAGAATTCCTCTATGGCGCCATTGCCTCCCAGTACTTCGATGGCGTCATGGATCACCCGGGTGCACTGCATGGAAGTCCAGTATTTGTTGATGTTGACCCAGGTGCGCCTTGCCAGCCCCGCGTCAGGGGTCGCGGCGCCTGCCGCCAGCCGGTCACCCAAGGCAAGAATCCGGAAGGTGGTGGAAACAGCGGCGCAGGCGGTCACGTCCATGCGCGCGAGCAGGTGCGCGACGGCCGGGAACTGGATGAGCGGGCTGCCGAATGCGGTCCGGTGCCGGGCATAAGTCCGCGCCTCCAGGCAGGCGCGCCGCATCAGGCCACAGGCGGCGACGGCATTGTGAACGCGCGAGGTATCGATCACGATCCCCATGAGATTATTGAAGCCCGACTCCAAAGGGCCGATGGGTTCGGCCAGCGCGCCGTTGAAATCGACTTCCGCCGAGGCCATGGAGCGCGTGCCGAGTTTGTATTTCAACCTGCGAATCGAGAACTCGTTGACCTTGCCATCGATCTCCCTGGGCACCAGGAACAGGCCCAAACCCTGCGTACCTTCCGGGGCGCCCTCGGGCCGGGCCGTCACCACGAAAAGACTGGCATCCATGACCGAACAGAACCATTTTTCGCCAGTGATGCGGTAGAGACCCTTGCGCCGGGCATCTGGGACAGCCACGGTACTGTTCTGCGCCACATCCGATCCGCCCTGCACTTCCGTGACAAATTGCGCCGCATGCAGGCGTTTCGCATAATCGGTCTGGAGCAGGCCGGGCAGATAACGCTGCTTTTGTTCGTTGGAGCCGATTTGCTGCAGCAACTTGATCAGCCCCGCCGTACAGGCCACCGGGCAAGCATGGCCGGCTTCACCGTTGTGCGCAATGAAATAGGCCAGAGCGCCACAGAGCACCTCGTTGCCGGGCTCTTTCAGTACTGCCAGCACACCCGTATCCCAGACGCAGGCGCCCAGCTCGTGATAGTCCGGGTGAAAAACGATCTGCTCGGTGCGTTCTCCAATCCCGTTGTAGCGGCTGAGACGGGGCAGGTTTTCATCGCGATTGGAGGTTCTGGCCAGCGCATCCATCCTGGTTGCCGACAGGCTGGCCGCCCTCCTCAGCATGCTCTCATGGCGCAGGTAGTCCTCACCCAGATGCATCTTGAGCACATGTTGAAAATTGGCATCTGCCAGCAGGTAATCTACAGGCATCCGTCTCCGCCAAGACGCTAGTGCGTCACGGGCCTGGCGGTTTCTGTCCTCCTGCAATTCTTCCATTCGAATGCGGCTCCGAAGCCGGAACGGATAATGAGACTGTTATAGTCATGCTACACTACGGTCATAAGCCCTGCAATTTCACTATGGCCCGCGATAAAATGAAACATCATCATAACGTTGGGACACACCCTTCTCTCCCAACCTGAATTTATGATTTGGAATAGAAGCTGAAGATCATAAGACGCCTTAAACATCGCCGTATTCTGCATACGCTCAGGCGCCACTCCATTCCTTTCGAGCTGTGGAGAACCGTCATGCAAGACGTCAGAGTGCTGCATGATCTGAGTTCCGTGGAAAAAGCCCGTCTACGCCAGTTGGCGACACGGTTTATTCATGCCAAGACGTTTACGGGCACACATGGATTTCAGATAACGGATGAGATGATCGTAATCATCGCCGCTCAGGCAGCGTTGCCAATCCTGAAACTGGGGCTCGAATATTACAGTGGCTGGGTTGAGGTGATTGTGTATCAAAGCAGTTTTCAGGTATATCATGAAGAGACTGACCCGAGCGGCCTGATTTCGCGAGAATCTCACACCTTGAGTGGTGAATCCTGGTTGCGTGGCCCGGTCATACTTTCTTGGGAGGATGTTGAGCAGGATCTGCATCAGCCATTTCAAGGCCACAATGTGGTGATCCATGAATTCGCGCACAAACTGGATATGCTGAATGGCCGCTCCAACGGTATGCCGCCGCTTCATCCCCGCATGGAAATCAAGCAATGGACAAATGTGCTGAGTGCTGCATTCGATGTTCTGCAACAGCAAGTTGCGCACCATCACCAAACCCGTATCGATGCCTACGCGGCAACGACACCCGCGGAATTTTTTGCCGTGGTCAGTGAGTATTTTTTCTCGGCACCCGGCATACTCGAACAATACTGCCCGGACGTGTATCAGCAATTGACGTATTTTTTTCTTCAGGATCCGCTTCTACGAAAGAAACGGAGACAGGCGTGAAGCAAGTCTCCTCCCGCAAAGCCGGGGAAATTCTCCACGTATGATTCGGAAGGATTAGAACCGTATCGTAAAAGACAGAGTTTGCTGGTTGATACTGTAGACGTAAGTGCCGCCGCCCATTTCCAGGCCCAGGGCCGTTCTGCCATTGACGATCGTCTGCCCGAGATAGCTGTTCTTTCCTATCTTCCAGCGGATCAGGCTGGAATCATTATTTTTGTTATCGATATTATAATAAGTTACATCTGGCCCCTCATGTTTTCTATCAAATTCGGAATCATATGCGGGATCGGCATAAGACGGTGAGAAAGGGATGCAGAGGATCAGAAATCCGAGCGCGCGGTGCGGTGCTGATGATGGCATGAGTGAGGGAGTCTCAATGCTATATAGGGACTTATATTATACAATGTTTAACATTGAATTTCACGCGGGATTGGGAATTTTCTTAGCTGCCACTCACCATCCTTCCCCTCACCCTGCCCCCTTCTCAGTGGGGAGAGGGAGAAAACTCCGAGCCATATCCCGAGGGCACAAGGCGTGAAATAAATTACATCCCCTCCTCATAAAGGGATATACTACGCAACCCTTCTGGCACTGGGCCAGAACCCTGGCTACGAGGCCCCTGACTGTTTTCTTCTCGCGCCTCTCTCCACTGACATCCCTCAATATCTCAGGTACGGCATACATGGCAGGCGATACGATATCCGCGTTCAATCAACTGGCACTGGGCAAACCCGTTCTCAAGGCGCTGGACGAAGTGGGCTATGAAACCCCCTCCCCCATACAGGCACAGACCATCCCCCTGTTGCTGCAAGGCCGGGACGTGCTGGGCCAGGCCCAGACCGGGACGGGCAAGACAGCGGCCTTCGCCCTCCCCCTGTTGTCCAATCTCGATCTCAGGCAGAAGGCTCCCCAGATCCTGGTGCTGACGCCCACCCGGGAACTGGCCATCCAGGTGGCCGAGGCCTTTCAGAAGTACGCCATGCATATGAAGGGCTTTCATGTCCTGCCTATCTATGGAGGCCAGGATTACCGTGGGCAGATCCGCGCATTGCAGCGCGGGGTACATGTGGTGGTCGGCACGCCCGGGCGCGTCATGGACCATATGCGCCGTGGCACACTGAGACTGAACCAGCTCAAGACCCTGGTGCTGGACGAGGCCGATGAAATGCTGCGCATGGGGTTCATCGATGACGTGGAGTGGATATTGGAGCAGACACCGGCCGGGCGGCAGATCGCCTTGTTCTCGGCCACCATGCCGCAGCAGATCCGCCGCATCGCCACCCGGCATCTGAACGACCCGCAGCAGATCACCATCAAGGTCAAGACGACGACGGCAGATACCATCCGCCAGCGTTTCTGGCTGGTCAGCGGCATGCACAAGCTCAACGCCCTCACCCGCATTCTGGAGGCCGAGCCTTTCGATGCCATGATCGTCTTCGTGCGCACCAGGACGGCCACCGTGGAACTGGCGGAAAAACTCGAGGCGCGCGGCTTTGCCACGGCGCCCCTCAGCGGCGACATCCCGCAGAAGCAGCGCGAACGCACCATCGAGCACCTCAAGAAGGGCAAGCTGGACATCCTGGTGGCGACGGATGTGGCGGCGCGCGGCCTCGACGTGGAGCGCATCAGCCATGTGGTCAACTACGACATCCCCTACGATACGGAAGCCTATGTACACCGCATCGGGCGCACCGGCCGCGCCGGGCGCCAGGGAGATGCCATCCTCTTCGTCGCGCCCCGGGAGAAGCGCCTGCTGCACGCCATCGAAAAGGCGACCCGGAAAAAGATCGAGGTCATGGAACTGCCCTCGACGGAGGTCATCAACGACAAGCGCATCGCCCAGTTCAAGCAGCGCATCAGCGACACCCTGGCCACCGAGGAGCTGGGGCTGTTCTATCAGCTCATCGAGCAATACCAGCAGGAGCACAACGTCCCGGCGCTGGAGATTGCCGCCGCCCTCGCCCACCTGTCACAGGGGGATGCCCCCTTTCTGCTGCAGGTCGGGCCGGAAGCGCGGCCGCGCAAGGCGGAGCCCCGCCGGGAAAGGCCTGAAAGGCCACTGCGTGACAGGCAGGCGCCCCAACCTCTCAGGGCAGCCGCCGCTGCCAGCAAGGACGCGCCTGCCGAAGCCGGCATGGAGCGCTACCGTATTGAAGTCGGCAGCCGCCATAATGTGAGGCCGGGCAATATTGTCGGCGCCATCGCCAACGAGGCCGGGCTGGACAGCCAGTTTATCGGGCGCATCACCATACATGAGGAATACAGCCTGGTGGACTTGCCCGTGGGCATGCCCAGGGAGATTTTCAGGGATCTGAAAAAGGCCTGGGTGGTGGGGAGGCAACTGCGTATCTCCCGAGTGGCGCCAAAGCCTGGCGCGCCGGAAATGAGGCCCGGCAGGGAGAGCATGGAACTCCGTTCCAGAAAGGCGCTGGTGCCTGCCGGAAAAAGGAAAGGCCTGTAGTCAGATGAACCAGCGGCCCCACCTCAAGGTGTCAGGCCGCTTTCCATATCGCGTCACCGGCAAGGCGCGTCAGTGGACATGCCCGTGGGCAATTTCCTCCTGGGTAGCCTCGCGCACGCCAACGATTTCAACGTCGAAATTCAGCGTGACGCCCGCCAGCGGGTGGTTGGCATCGATGGTCACGTCATTGCCCTCCACCGCCTTGACCACGATGCGCTGCACGGAGCCGTCCGGCGCCTGGGCCTCGAAGGCCATGCCGGGTTCAACAGAGTCCACGCCCTGGAAGGCTGCGATGTCGACGGTTTCGATGAGTTCCGGGCGGATTTCGCCGTAGGCTTCCGCGGGCTCGATTCTCACCTGCACGGTATCGCCCGCCACCTTGCCAACCAGTGCCTTTTCAAGGCCGGGAATGATGTTGCCGGCGCCATGCAGATAGGCCAGGGGCTCCGAGCCTTCGGAACTGTCCAGCAGGTTCGCATCGTCGTCCGTCAGCTTGTAGTGCATGCTGACCACCAGGTTGTCGCCAATCAATAAAGACATAATGTTTCCTTGGTTTCGTAGAAACGCCTATTGTACAGAAAAATCCGTTCAATACTCCAATTTCCGCCTGAATTTCCGCCTGAATTTCCGCCAGGTCCCGGACAGACGGAAGCCATGTTCACAGACAAATGTTTCAGGCCGCGTGATTCGCATACATTCCAAAACATCTCCAATAGCTTCCATAAGCCGATGTTTTTATTGTTTGCGCGAAAAAGAGGCGCATTTTCGCGTAAACAAAAATGCGCCTCTCCAGGCCGCCCTCCATGGCGCTGTTCCTCCGCAGGTGACTACTGCTTGATCTCGGACAGGAGGTCCGGATTCAAGACGAGGTTCCGCACTCCATGGGCATGGTCTTCCTCGAATACATTGCCTTCGCACCACTTGCCGACAGACGCAATATCGACCTTGGCAACCTTGGGGCGAACACTCCAGGTAACCTGGAAGGGAGAACCTTTTTCGTTATAACCCGGCCCCGTGGTGGAACCGGCGTATTGAACCGGGGTCCCCGTATCGGCGGGAATATTCAATGCCTGTTGATAGCCGTTTTTCTCGCCATGCCGGGTCAGCTCGATGAAATCACCGGCATTTCTGTCATTGACCAGAACATAGACCTGGGTTTCTACACGCAACTGGGGATTCTTGATCGAGTCGCTAAGGCAAGCACCCAAGGTAGGCCCGGGCGTTATCTGCGCGGTTGAATGGACGTAATGGACCTCGATCGTATCGCCGGGGTGCAGGCTGCCATGTTTGCTTGGGCATACCTCCTTGTCCACGGGTGCCAGCTCCGCCTGCGTCAGCTTGCCTGTATACTGGTATCCGCTTTGGAAACCATGCCCATCACCATTCCCGGCGTATTGGGTGAATTCGCCGCCCTTGTGCTCCGCATTCTTGTGAAAATGAATATTGCACAGGTTCATCTGGGCATAAGCGGGCGCTGGACTGAAAATCACGGGATTGTTGCCAGAAACCGAATCGATATCCCGCGGCGACTGGGGGCCGAATCCTTTCCCCTGCGTGTTCTTGGCCAGATTCTGGCGCTGCTCAGCGATGACCTGATCCGAAACCGGGCCATGCCCGCCAGAATGCGCCTCTTTGGCGATGGCGCTGAAAGGCATGGCCGCCAGGGCAGCCAGCACATAGAATATTGCGATTCTCATATTTTCCCTCCTCTTGTTGTGTGGGCCAAAAAAATCAAGGTAACGCTTGTACCTTGCGCCTTGTTGTTATCAATATATCCTTGGTGCCCAGGGCCGGAGTCGAACCGGCACGGCCGCGAGGCCGAGGGATTTTAAGTCCCTTGTGTCTACCAATTTCACCACCTGGGCCAAAGGAACGTGCATTGTAGCGGTTAATTCATGCCATGTGAAAATTTTGGCGGAGGGCAACCGCCGGACAGGGCTTCTCAGTCACGCCGCTGCAGACAGGTGATCCACATTACCCGGTAAGCGTCTTCCAGCGCACGCGCCAGTCCCCGGGCGTCACAGAGGGGGGAAGCCGCCATGCGGTCACGCAGGCTTACTCGCAGCGCCATGCGTCTTTCCGGATCCCGCGCAAGGCCCACTGCCCTGTCCACATAATCATCCCCGGAGTGGGCGATCAGTTCCCCCAGGCCCACGGCATCGAGCATGCTGGCGCTGAGGCGCTGGACAAAGCGCCCGCCCGCCAGGGTGATCACCGGCACGCCCATCCACAGGGCATCGGCCGTGGTCGATCCGCCCGTGCGCGGCACGGTGTCCAGAGAGATATCCATGCGGTTGTACAGGGCCATGTGTTCCCGGTGATCCGCCACATGGGACAACAGAATCAGGCGCTCCCCTTCGATTCCATGGCTGGCGAAACAGGCTTTCAGGGCCGCGCGGATGGTCGTGTCGGCCAGTTGCCGGTTCTTGAGCAGCATGCGTGAGCCGGGCACCGCCCTCAGCACTTCGCTCCACAGGGCAATGCATTCGGGCGTGATCTTGGTGAAGTGGTTGAAGCTGCCGAAAGTGATGTCATCGCCTTTTTCCGGGAGGGAAACCGGCGGGGCGTCGCGCGGGGGGCTGTACACCAGGCAGCAGCGCGGCAGGCGGAAGATGGTTTCCGTGGCCAGTTCCACGGTGTCCGGCGGATGCAGGGTTTCATCACTGATCCAGTAGTCCATGGCGGCCAGCCCCGTGGTGGCAAAATAGCCCAGGTAGGTGGCCTGCACCGGCGCGGGCTTGAAAGTCATGGCCCGGATCCGGCTGTTGGCCGTGTGCCCCGCCAGATCGATGAGCACGTCGATGTCATCATCGTGGATCATGCGCGCCACCGCTTCATCCGGCAGGCCCACGGTGGAGCGCCAGTGGTCCGCGCAGCCCCGCAGGCGCCGCGTCACCTCGTCGGGGGCTGCGACTTCCGCGTAACAGAACACCTCCACTGCCCCGCGGTCGTGCTGCTCCAGGACAGGTTCTATGAAACAACTGACGGGATGCTCGCGCAGGTCGGGCGAGAGATAAGCGATGCGCAACCGCCGGTGAGGATCGTCCCGCCCCTCATGGCGGTAGGGCGTCGCGCAGGCATACAGGCGGTCCCATTCACGATGGGCGTCGAGCATCGTCTCCGGCGTCCCCATGACGTTGTAGGCCATGTTGAACAGCAGGTTGCTGTAGACAAGGGGGAGCGAGGGATTCAGGGCGTGGGCCTTCTCGAAGCAACGGGCCGCCTCCTCCGCCTTGCCGACATCCTTCAGGATGGCGCCGAGATTGTTGTGGGCCATGGCATCGCGCGGAGCGAGGCGGATGGCCTTCTCGAAGCACTGCCGGGCTCCCTCGAGGTCCCCCTGTAACCGCAGCACGCAGCCCAGGTCGAAGGTGGCGCCCGCGTCATCGGGCGCCAGGCCGAGTATCCGGCGGTAGAGCTCAGCCGCTTCGTCCAGGCGCCCCGTTTCCTGGCAGGCCCTGCCCAGCAGGCTGAGGGCGCCGGCATGCGCTTGATTGTGCCGCAGCGCCTCCCGCAATTGCGCAATGGCTTCCTCATGGCGCTTCTCCCTCAGCAGGAGCCCGCCCAGCATGACGCGCGCCTCGCTGTGACGGGGATCGAGGCGCAGGGCCTCTTCATAGTCACGGCGCGCCGCCTCGTGGTCGCCACGGGCCTCGTCGACCACGCCCAGGCTTACGCGGTAAGTGGCATTTTCCGGCTCGGCGGCAATGGCGCGGCTCAGAAAATCCCGCGCCTGCGCCTGGTCCCCCTGCTGGTGAAGGGCGAGCCCCAGCAGATTCAGGGTATGGGCATGTTGCGGCGCCTGGGCCAGTATCTGGCGGTAAAGGGCCTCGGCCTCATGCAGGCGTCCCGCACGGTGGTGCGCTAGGGCATCTTGCAGAGCCTGGGACAGGGTTCTCATGAAAAATCGCGGATGGGGTTCGTTCGCGGGCTGATAGGTGTATGATGATAAGATCAGGTTAGCATAAAATCGCGGCAACCTGGAGAGCGGCCTGTCCCGTTTCTTGCAAGACGGACAGCAGGATTTCTAAGGAGGAAGACCATGCCACTCGCTACCGACCACATCCGGCTCAAAGGGCGCTGTCCGCCACCCGCCCTGCTCTCGCAGGGATACCCCTGCCTTTCTCCCGGACCCTTGGGAAATCACCAGTTCACAAAACGCCGGGGCCGCCCCGGTTTCCGCCTCATGCCCTTCTCTGTTTCAAGGGAGATCCGGGAATGAACATTGCAGGCGTGATCGTCGATGCCCTGCCGGGTCACGAGCAGGGCGTGCGGCGGCAACTGCTCTCCGTGCCTGGTGTGGAGGTTCACGGGGCCGCGGACGGACGGCGCCTGATCGTGACCGTGGAGGGTGAGGATGCGGGATCACTGGCGGACGCGCTGGCGGGCTTTCACAACATGCCGGGCGTCGTTTCCGCTACCATGGTCTATCACCACTTCGAGGAAGACGAGGAGGTAATCTCCGATGAAACTGAACAGGCGTGAGTTCATCAAGCTCAATGCGGCCGCCGCCACGGCCGCCGCCGCGGGTCTTTCCCTGCCCGGGATCAGCACGGCCCTCACCCAATACCGGGACACCATACGCTGGGACAAGGCGCCCTGCCGTTTTTGCGGCACGGGTTGCGGCGTGCTGGTGGGCACCCGCAACGGGCGCGTGGTGGCGACTCAGGGGGATCTCAAAAACCCGGTGAATCGCGGGCTGAACTGCGTCAAGGGCTATTTCCTGGCCAAGATCCTCTACGCCCAGGACCGCCTCACCAGGCCATTGCTGAGGATGCGCGATGGCAAGCACCACAAGGAGGGCCATTTCACCGAAATCACCTGGGACCAGGCATTCGACATCATGGCCGAGAAATGGAAGGCCGCCCTCAAGGCCAAGGGCCCCTCCGCCGTCGGCATGTTCGGCTCGGGCCAGTGGACCATCTGGGAAGGCTACGCGGCCTCCAAGCTCTACAAGGCGGGCTTCCGCTCCAATAACCTCGACCCCAACGCCCGCCACTGCATGGCCTCGGCGGTGGGCGGCTTCATGCGCGCCTTCGGGTCGGATGAGCCCATGGGCTGCTATGACGACCTGGAGGCGGCCGATGCCTTCGTTCTGTGGGGCGCCAACATGGCGGAGATGCATCCCATCCTGTGGACCCGTCTCGCCGACACCCGCCTCAACAAGCCCGGCGCCGAGGTGCATGTGCTGTCCACCTTCTGGAACCGCTGTTTCGATCTGGCGGACAATGGCATTGTCTTCACCCCGCATACCGACCTCGTGATCCTCAACTATATCGCCAACCACATCATTCAGAAGAAGGCCTATAACCGGGAGTTCATCGACAGGCATACCGTCTTCACCAGTGCGGCGACCGATATCGGTTACGGCCTGCGCCCCGAGCACCCCCTGGAACGCAAGGCCGCCAATCCCGGCAACGGAAGCATGACGGGCATTTCATTCGAGGAATACGCGCGTCTGGTCGAGCCCTACACCCTGGAGCACGCCGCCAAATTGAGCGGCGTGCCCAAGGAAAAGCTGTTGCGCCTGGCGGAACTCTACGCCGATCCCGCCAGGAAAATAGCCTCCTTCTGGACCATGGGCTTCAACCAGCACACCCGTGGCGTGTGGGTCAACGGACTCGTCTACAACGTCCATCTTCTCATGGGCAAGATCTCCGAGCCCGGCAACAGCCCCTTCTCTCTCACCGGCCAGCCGTCCGCCTGCGGCACCGCGCGCGAGGTGGGCACATTCTCTCATCGCCTGCCCTCCGAACTGGTGGTGACGAAGAAGGAGCACAGGGATTTCGCCGAAGCGGTATGGAAGCTTCCCGAGGGCACCATCCCCGGAAAGCCCGGTTACCACGCCGTGCTGCAGAACCGCATGCTCAGGGACGGCAGGCTCAACGCTTACTGGGTGCAGTGCACCAACAATCTGCAGGCGGCCGCCAACATCAACCAGGAGGCCCTGCTGGGCTACCGTAATCCCGACAACTTCATCGTGGTTTCCGAGGTCTATCCCACCGTCACCGCCCTGGCCGCGGACCTGATCCTGCCCTCCGCCATGTGGGTGGAAAAGGAAGGCGCCTACGGCAACGCCGAGCGGCGCACCCAGTTCTGGCGCCAGCAGGTGAAGGCGCCGGGCGAGGCGCGCTCCGATCTGTGGCAGACGGTGGAATTCTCCAAGCGCTTCAAGGTGGAGGAAGTGTGGCCGGAGGAGCTGATTGCAAAAAAACCCGAATACCGCGGCAAGACCCTCTATGACATCCTGTTCGCCAATGGCCAGGTGGACCGGTTTCCCGCGCGGGAGATCGTCGATGACCAGGGCAACCGCTACGACAACGATGAAATGGCCCACTTCGGATTCTATATCCAGAAGGGCCTGTTCGAGGAATACCGCCGCTTCAACGTGGGCGGGCTCAAGATAGGCCATGAACTGGCGCCCTTCGATACCTACCACCAGGTGCGCGGCCTGCGCTGGCCCGTGATCAAGGGCCAGGAGACCCTGTGGCGTTACCGCGAAGGCTATGATCCCTATGTCGGCAAAGGCGAGGGAGTCAGATTCTACGGCAAGCCGGATGGCAAGGCGCGCATTATTTTCGCGCCCTACGAGCCACCGGCGGAATCGCCCGACGAGGAATACGACCTGTGGCTCAGCACCGGCCGCGTGCTGGAGCACTGGCATTCCGGATCCATGACGCGCCGCGTGCCCGAGCTGCACCGCGCCGTGCCCGAGGCGCTGGTATACATGCATCCCGAGGATGCCAAGGCCCGCGGGCTGCGCCGCGGCCTGGTGGCCCGCATTCAGAGCCGCCGCGGCGAGATCCTGGCCCAGGTGGAGACCCGTGGCCGCAACCGGCCGCCAAGGGGGTTGATCTTCGTCCCATGGTTCGACGAGGGGCGTCTCATCAACAAGGTCACGCTCGACGCCACCGACCCCCTGTCGAAGGAGACGGACTACAAGAAATGCGCCGTCAAGGTCACCAAGGCAAAACTGGTCTGACAAAGGCATACGACGATGAAGACAATTCCCGCAACTGCATTCGCCATCCTTTTCCTGTCCCTGGCCGTCCCGCCCCCCGCCCTCGCGGAGGGCGGCCTCAAGTCCCTGCGCGGCGACCGTCCCATCGGCGAGGAATCCCTGCAGCCCGCCTTCACCAAATGGCAGCACGACAGCAAGCCCATCGCGCGCCAGTTCATACAACAGCCACCGGTCATCCCCCATTCCATCGAGGGCTACACCATCAACAAGAAATTCAACAAGTGCCTGACCTGCCATAGCTGGGCGAACTACAAGAAGGCGGGCGCCACCAAGGTCAGCCTCACCCATTTCACCAACCGCGATGGCGTGGAACTGGCCAACATCGCGGCGCGGCGCTATTTCTGCACCCAGTGCCACGTGCCCCAACTGGATGTGGATCCCCTGGTTCCCAACGCCTTCCAGCCGGTGGAACTGCTCAACGGACAGCGCTGAAGGCCGACACCACGGGAGAGGAGCATTCATGCCGGAATCAGGGCAGGAGAGGAAAACGAAGACTGGAAGAAGCGCCTTGGCGGCTATCCTGGCCGTGGGCTTCTTTGCCGGCATCATCTTCTGGGGCGGATTCAACACCGCCATGGAACTAACCAATACGGAGGCCTTCTGCATCTCCTGCCATGAGATGAGGGACAACGTCTACCGCGAATACCAGAACACCATCCATTACAGCAACCGCAGCGGCGTGCGCGCCACCTGCCCGGACTGTCATGTGCCCAGGGAATGGGTCCACAAGGTTGCGCGCAAGATCAGGGCGACCAACGAGCTGTACCACAAGCTCATGGGCACCATAAACACGCCCGGGAAATTCGAGGCCAAGCGGTTGCAGATGGCGCGCAACGTGTGGCGCACCATGAAGAAGACGGATTCACGCGAATGCCGCAATTGCCATGACTACGCGTCCATGGATTACGTCAAGCAGGAGCGGCGCGCCATGATCCAGCACGACCAGGGCCTGGAATCGGGACAGACGTGCATCGACTGCCACAAGGGCATCGCCCACGAACTGCCCGCCATGTATGAGGTGGATCCCAGCGCGGCCATCGGCCCTTAGGGCTGGTTGCCCGCTCACCCCGAAGGAGAGTGGGGGCAGTGACAGTCGACCTCTTGAATGCGGATATGGGAAATGGAGGCTGGGGTCGGAATCGAACCGGCGTCCACGGCTTTGCAGGCCGCTGCATAACCACTCTGCCACCCAGCCTGTATCCAGGCCGTTTCACCCGGTACAACTGTAAATCAGGGAAAACCAAACAATGCGGAACTGGAGCGGGAAACGAGACTCGAACTCGCGACCCCAACCTTGGCAAGGTTGTGCTCTACCAACTGAGCTATTCCCGCTCACCAGGAACTCGATATTCTCTATATGTGGCTCCCGGCTGTCAAGTGTAATCCAGCGGCCTATTTCAGGGAAGGCCATGCCTTTTGCAGGTATATCACCATGGACCACAGGGTGAGTATGGCGGCGGCGTACAGGAAAATGAAGCCCAGTTCCTCGATGGGAAGGCCAAACAGGGGGTACTGGAAGAGCAGCATGATGAGGGCGGTCAACTGGCAGGTGGTCTTGATCTTGCCCAGCATGTTGACGGCCACCTTGCTGCCGAGCCCGATCTCCGCCATCCACTCGCGCAGGGCGGACACGGTGATCTCGCGGCCGATGATGACGGCGGCGGGCAGGGCCATCCACGGCGTGGGGTTGACCTGCACCAGCAGCACCAGCGCCACCACCACCATCAGCTTGTCGGCGACGGGATCCAGGAAGGCGCCGAAGGCGGAGGTCTGCCCCAGCCGGCGCGCCAGGTAGCCGTCCAGCCAGTCGGTGATGGCCGCCAGGGAGAAGACCAGCGCGCTGGCGATCCGCGCCCAGTCATAGGGCAGGTAGAAAATCAGGACAAAGACCGGGATCAACCCGATGCGCAGCAGCGTGAGGATGGTCGGTGTCGTCATGGCGCGGTGTCAATTGTTTTCGTGAAAAATATCATAGATGCGCCGGGCAAGCTCTTTATTTATTCCTGACAAATTTGCAAGGTCATCGATGCCCGCCCGCGACACCCCCTGCAGGCCGCCGAACTGGTCGAGAAGCTTTTTCTTGCGCCGTGGGCCGATGCCGGGGATGCGGTCCAGCACCGAGGCCTGCTGGGCCTTGCTGCGCCGGTTGCGGTGGCCGCTGATGGCGAAGCGGTGGGCCTCGTCGCGGACCTGCTGGATGAGGTGCAGGGCCAGGGAATCGGCGGGGAGCGCGATGGCCCCGTCCCGGCCGCCGAGATGCAATTTCTCCAGGCCGGGCTTGCGCCCCTCCCCCTTGGCGATACCCACCAGGGTCACGCCCTCGATCTGAAGATCCTCCATGACGGCGCCGGCCTGGCGCAACTGCCCCTTGCCGCCGTCGATGAACAGCAGGTCGGGCAGCACGCCGTCCCCCTTCTTGATCTTGAGATAGCGGCGCATGAGGGCCTGCCTCATGGCCGCGTAGTCGTCGCCGCCGGTGATGTCCGTGATATTGAAGCGGCGGTAGGCGGATTTCAGCGGGCCCTCCTGGTCGAAGACCACGCAGGCGGCCACGGTGGATTCCCCACTGGTATGGCTGATGTCGAAACACTCCAGGCGCCGCGGCAGTTCTTCCAGCCCCAGCTCCGCATGCAGGGCCTCGAAGCGCTGCTGCATGTTGGCCTTGCTGGACAGGCGCCGGGTGAGGTTGTGGGCCGCATTGGTGAGGGCCATTTCCATCCAGCGCGCCCGCTCCCCGCGCACCCTGGCATGAATGGCCACCCGCCGCCCGCACTGCCGGGACAGGGTTTCCTCCAGCAGCTCGCGGTCCTCGGGCATGTGGCTGGCGATGATCCCGGGGATCTGCTCCTGCCCCAGGTAATACTGGGGAATGAAGGCCGACAGGATGGCCGTCTCGTCGGCGCCGGGCGGATGGCGGGGAAAGAAGCTGCGGTTGCCCAGGTTGCGCCCGCCGCGGATGAAGAATACCTCGACGATGCCCACGCCGTTGCGCACCTGGCAGGCGATCACGTCGTGGTCGCCCCTGTCGCTGGTGATGTACTGTTTCTCCTGCACCTTGCGCAGACGCATGATCTGATCGCGGTACTGGGCCGCCGCCTCGAATTCCAGCCTTTGCGCCGCCTCATCCATGCGCGCCACCAGCTCGTCGATGACCTGGCTGTTGCGCCCCTCCAGGAACATGATGGCGTGGCGCACGGCCTTGCCATAGGCATCCGCGTCGATTCTGCCCACGCAGGGGGCGCCGCAGCGCTTGATCTGGTACTGCAGGCAGGGGCGCGAGCGGTTGCGGTAGAAGCTGTCCTCGCACTGGCGCACCTGAAACAGTTTCTGCATCTGGTTGAGGGTGTCGCGCACCGCGCTGGTGCTGGGATAGGGACCGAAATACCGCCCGGGCTGGCGCCTGGCGCCGCGATGGAAGCCGAGGCGCGGAAAGTCCTGGTCCGTGGAGCAATAGATGTAGGGGTAGCTCTTGTCGTCGCGCAGCAGGACGTTGTAGCGGGGGCGCAGCGACTTGATGAGGTTGTTCTCCAGCAGCAGGGCCTCGTTCTCCGTATGGGTGACGGTGACCTCGATGGCGGCGATGTGGGCCACCATGGCGCGGGTCTTGGGCGAGGCGTCGCGGCTGCTGAAATAACTGGCCACGCGGTTCTTCAGGTTGCGCGCCTTGCCCACATAGATGGTCTCCCCCGCCTCGTTGAGCATGCGGTACACGCCGGGGCGGGCGGGAATCGTCTTGAGCCGGGCCTTGTGGTCAAACATGTTCCCGCCCGGCCTCCCGTGCCGTGAGGCGCCGGCGGATGGTGGCGAAGACCTCGTCGAACATGGCCTCCGTGAGGCGCCGGGTCTGGGTGTTGTAGCGGCTGCAGTGGTAGGAATCCACCAGCAGGCGGTCCTGGTCGAGGTGGTGTTCCCGGCCGTGGGCGAAGGGATGGTCCTTGAGGCGCAGGCCCAGGGCGCGCAGCACGGCCTGGTGGGCGATGGTCCCCAGGGCGAGGATCATGGCGCCCTCTCGCAGCCCCGCCAGTTCTTCCCTGAGAAAGCCGTTGCAGGTCCGGATCTCCTCCCCCGTGGGCTTGTTCTGGGGCGGCAGGCACTTCACCGCATTGGTGATGCGGCAGTCCCGCAGGCGCAGGCCGTCGTGGATGGACTCGGAGACCGCCCGGGTGCTGAAGCCGTGGCGATGAAGGGTTTCGTAGAGCAGGATGCCGGCAAAGTCACCCGTGAAGGGACGCCCCGTGGCGTTGGCGCCGTGCATGCCCGGCGCGAGGCCGACGATGAGCAGGCCGGGATCGCTGGCGCCGAAAGGGGCCACGGGCCGGGCATGGTAATCCGGATAATCCCGCCGGACCGCGGACAGGAATGCGCTCAGGCGCGGGCAGCGCCGGCAGTCCGCATCGAAAATCTTTCCGTTCATTGCCATTGCGCCGCCCTGGCCATGCCACCTCCCTTGTGCCGCGGTCCCGCGCGAGGAAATGCGGGGCCCGCGCCAGGATCACCCGATGGGCATGACCACTGTGGCCTGGGGTCCCTCGTCGCCTTCTTCCTCGAAAAAATGCACCGGCATCTGCTCCGCCAGCTTGTCGAACTCGTTGTTCTTGACACTGTTGCGGTGAAAATAGATCTCCCGCCCGTCAAAGGTGCTGATGAAGCCATAATTCTCCTCGGGGAAGATGCGGCTGATGGTGCCCGCCGGCGTCTCCCCGTGAGACTTGACTTCGCCCCGCTGGCGCCGGGTATGGTCCTGAAGCTGGCGCCTGGCCGCCTCGAAGGAGTCCCGGATGGCCACATAGAGATCCTCGTTGGGCTCGCGCTTGACGATGATTTCCCGGCCGGGCACGGTGATATCGATGAGTACATTATAGAGAACCCCCTGCTGACTGTGCCGGTGCGGGCACTCGACCACCACGCGGCAACTGGTGATCCTGTCATGAAACTGCTCGAGCTTGGCGGCCTTTTCCCTGATGGTGTTTTCCGCCGCCTCCGAGAGGGACATGTTGCGGGTGGTTATCTGTAATGGCAATTGCATAGACGGCTCCTTATGAAATCGGAATGTTGTGCGCGAAACATAAAGTAAATCCTGAAGTATGGCGCCGGCCTTCAGGAACTGGGCGCGCCAACCCAATATAGCCTGGATTACACCATAAAATCAATGCATTATGCGCTTCACCTCGATGACGTTGGGTAATTGCTCGATGCGCGCCAGGATGCGGCTCAGCTCGGCGATGTTGCCAATTTCCAGGCTCAGGCGCATCTGCGCCAGGTGGCGCTTGTGATCGGAAAAGGTGTTGGCCGCGATCAGGTTGACCTTGTCGTTGGCCAGCACCGAGGTAATGTCGCGCAGCAGGCCCTGACGGTCGATGGCCGAGATCTGGATGTCCACGGGAAAGGTTTCCTCGTTGGCGCCGCCCCACTCCACGCTGACAATGCGGTCCGGGCTGCTGTTCATATAGCGCAGCAGATTGCTGCAGTCCGCGCGGTGTATGGATACCCCACGCCCCAGGGTAATGTACCCGCTGATAGCGTCCCCCGGCACCGGCTTGCAGCACCCCGCCATGTGGGACATGAGGTTGCCGATGCCCTGGATGGTCACGCTGCCACCCTGTCCGTGCCCCGCGGGACGGCGCCGGGTCAGGGGAATGGGCTCCGCGTCGGGCTCCCGGGGCGCGCTCAGATCCAGCGCCGCCTTCACGAAGCGGGAGGTTTTGACCTCGTTGTGGGCGATGGCCACGTACAGATCCTCGCACTGGGAGAATCCCAGCCTGCCGGCCAGTTTTTCATGATTGACGCCGCTGATGCCCAGGCGGCGCAGTTCCTTCTCCAGCGCCGTCCTGCCCTCCTGGATGTTCTTGTCGCGGTCCTGCAGACGGAACCAGGCCTGCACCTTGGACCGCGCCCGGTTGGTGACGAGATAGCCCAGGTGGGGGTTGAGCCAGTCGCGGCTGGGGGAGGCATTCTTGACCGTCAGCACCTCCACCTTCTGCCCGGTCTTGAGGCGGTAGGTCAAGGGCACCATCTTGCCGTTCACCTTCACGCCGCGGCAGCGGTGCCCCACCTCCGTGTGGATACGGTAGGCGAAGTCCAGGGGCGTGGCGCCGCTGGGCAGATCGATGATGTTGCCCTGGGGTGTGAACACATAGATGCGGTCCTGGAAGATCTCGGACTTGAACTGGTCCACGAAGTCACCGGCATCGCTGATCTCGTCCTTCCATTCCAGCACGTTTCTCAGCCAGGCGATCTTCTTGTCGAAGCTGTCGTCTAGACCGGCGTTCTCCTTGTAACGCCAGTGGGCGGCCACGCCCAGTTCGTTGCGTTCGTGCATCTCGTGGGTGCGGATCTGGATCTCCACGGTCTTGCCCTCGGGGCCGATGACGGCTGTATGGATGGACTGGTAGTTGTTTTCCTTGGGCGTGGCAATGTAGTCGTCGAACTCGCCGGCGATATACTGCCAGTTGGAATGCACCACGCCCAGGGCGGTATAGCAGTCCTGAATGCTGTCCACCAGCACACGCACCCCGCGGATATCGTAGATCTGGTGATAATCGAGATTCTTGCGCTCCATCTTGCGCCAGATGCTGTAGATATGCTTGGGGCGGCCGCTGATCTCCGCCTTCACGGAGGCCTTTTCCAGATCGGCGCCCAGGCGCTCGATGAAACGGTTGATGTAGCGCTCGCGGTCGATGCGCCGCTCGTCCAGCATGCGCGCCAGGCGCTTGTATACCGCCGGTTCCAGGTAGCGCAGGGACAGATCCTCCAGTTCCCACTTGATCTGCCAGATCCCCAGGCGGTTGGCCAGGGGCGCATAGAGATCCAGGGTCTCCTGGGCGATCCTTCTCTGCTTGTCCCCGGGAAGCGCCGCCAGGGTGCGCATGTTGTGGGTGCGGTCCGCCAGCTTGATGAGCACCACCCGGATATCCTCCGCCATGGCCAGCAGCATTTTGCGCAGATTTTCCGACTGGACATGTTCCTTCTTGTCGGACTCCGGCAGGGCCTGGAAGGCCTGGATCATTTTCATTTTGGTCACCCCCTCCACCAGCGAAGCGATATTGGCGCCGAAATTTTCGTGGATATCCCGCAGGGTGCTGGGCGTGTCCTCCACCACGTCGTGGAGAATGGCGGCCGTGATGGACTCGTGATCGAGTTCCAGTCCGGCCAGGATGTTGGCCACGCCCAGGGCATGCTGGAAATAGGGCTCGCCAGAGGCCCGGTACTGTCCGGCATGGGCCCGCAGGGCATAGTCGCAGGCCTTGCGGATGAGAGCCATTTCGGTTTCGCCATAGGACTTCGCCAGGGACGCGAGCCACAAGCCGCTGTCCAGCCGGTCCTTGCTGGTGCGGGGCGTGCTTTTCTCCTTGATGCTGACCATGGGATTCGATTGCGCGCCGGCGCGCTTCTGTGCCGGCCGTTACCAGGAAATAGTGCCTGGGGAAGGAAAATACAACCTGAAACCGTGGTTCAGGTGCAAGTCGGCCGGCCGGGAGGCCCCGGATCCGTCCCCCGCCTACCGGCGCCCCTGCCTCATGGCATGAATGACCTGGTCTTCCAGCTCGATGCGGTCGGCAAGGCATTCACCGAGCAGGGAAAGATCGGTTTTCAGGCCAACGAGGTCGGGCTCCTGGCCATCGAAGTCGTATTTCTCATTGAAGTCGAGGATCTTCTGCGTCGTCGCCACGATGCTGGGATAAACCTTGTCCGCCACCGCAACCACCTCGTGGCGCCGTTCCTTCTTCTCGTCGATGTAACGGTAAAGCCTGAAATGGGCGTCTGCGGTGTAATCGATGAGCGCCTGGCAGAAGTTCTCCAGCATCTCGATCACTTCCCGTGAGTCTCCATTCGCGTGATTGGCGGCAAGATCGCCGTACAGGGACAGCACGTTGCTCCTGACGTTGACCAGTTCCTGTATCAGGTTCAACGATGCCGAACGGCGCTCCTGAAAAACGTTTTCTGTTCCAGACATGGGATTCCCTTGATTTGAATGTGATACTCCACATTTTATCAGATAACCGCGGCCATTCTACACAAAACCACCGCCCGGGCGGAGTGCGGCTCAATTATCGGCCCGACAGTTGCAGTGTACGGGCGCCAACCGTGGAAGACACCTTGTTTCATGCGCCCTGCCGCGTATGGCAGTCCCTGGCGTTGGCGTCAAGATACAAGGTACAAGTGAAGTGGCTCTTGTACCTTGTATCTTGTACCTTGTACCTTGTACCTTGTATCTTGTAACTCGTATCTTATATCTCTCACAATCCCAGCCCCCGGTTTTTTGCGATGACTGGGGTAACCCACTCCGTCAATAGGTCGCAATCTCCACGGGATCGAAGCGGCGCCCCTGCTGGCGCGCGTGGTTCACCTTGTGTTCCAGGCGCTCGATGATCGCGCGGCAGAAATTGACGCCCGTGAGATCCTGGGCGGTGTTGAGCCCGCCCGGCGAGAACACGTTGATCTCCACCAGCTTGTCGCCCACGATATCCAGTCCCACCAGAAACATGCCATCCCGCACGAGGCGCGGGCGAACGGCCTCGGCGATCTCCAGCATGTCATCGGTGATCCGGGCCTTCCGCGCCTTGCCGCCCACCGTCATGTTGCTGCGGATATCCTCTCCAGGGCGCATCCTGCGTATGGCGGCGTACTCGCCACCGATGCGCAGCGGCCTGCCGTTGACAATGAACAGACGGGTGTCCCCGTGCTCGATGGCGGGCAGAAACTCCTGGGCGATGACATAGCCCTCGTGGCTGATGGCCTCGATCATCTGGTGAAGGTTGGGCGCATCCAGGGGGCGCAGGAGAAACACATTGCGCCCTCCCGACCCCGCCAGGGGTTTCAGCACGATGGTTCCGCCCATGGCCTTCTGAAAGGCGATAATTTCATCGTGGTCGCGGGTGATGAGCGCCGCGGGCCTGATGTGGCGGGGAAAGGCCAGGCAATACATTTTGTTGATCCCGCGCGCCAGGCTGTCGGGGTTGTTGAGGGTGATGACGCCGTGGCCCATGGCCAGCCGCCCGAAATTGATGCCCGCCAGGCGCGCCCAGGGGCGGTCGATGATATCCTGGGCGGGATCGTTGCGCAGCATCAGGACATCGAGTTCATCCACGGTGATCATGACCGGCGCGACCTCTTCCCGCATGATCTCAAGAAAGCGCGCCGCGCTGCGGTGCCTCCCGGATGGCGCCACAAAGGCCCTGGCGCGCACGGAGTCATCGGAACATATCTCGAAGTCGGCCACATTGATATAACAGGTTTCATGGCCGAGGTTATTGGCTTCCATGGCCAGGCAGGTGGTGGTATAGGCGGCGTATTCGGTGCGCAGGTCATTGATGACGAAACCGATCTTCACGGCGCCAGGCCCTCGGTCAGGGCCGCCAGGTCGAGCCCCGCGCGCAGGCGCGCCAGTCTTTCCCGGCAGGATTTCAGCGTCAGGAAGCGCGGCCGCAGCAGGGGCGGACGGACAATGCGGCGCCAGCGCAATTCTTCGATGAATGGCGCCTGTTGCAGGGCGAACTTCCCGGTCAATAAAACATCCATGTCCCCGCCCCGGCCAAAATAGGACAGCAGGTCGATGAGCCCACGCAGATAGACCACGTCCTTGGTAAGCCCGCCCCCGCGGTAGACGCGCATGGTGATGTAGTAGGCCTGGTACTGGCTGAACTCGTGGTCATGATGCAAGGCCCGGAATGTTTCGATGAAATCGGCGCCGGTGACCAGATGATGCACCGCGACAACCCGCGCGGCCAGGGTGCGCAGGCGGGAGCGGTTCAGGCCGCCCACCAGGTATTCCGCCAGCACCGCCAGGCCTTCCTGGGTCTCGTCATAGGCGGCCAGGCCCACGTGCAACTGACGCAGCGGCTGCACCAGCCCATTGTAGTAGGTGACGAGATGCACCCCCACTTCATGCTGCAGGGATGCATCCACCCTCCCCTCGCCCACCTTGACGTCCGTTCCCACCAGGAAATGTCCCTGGGAGACGATGAGCCCGCTGATGTCGTCGCGGATCCGCACTGTCGCCGCCAGGCCGGGATCGGTCTTCCGGTAGTATGCCAGTTCCTTTCTGGCCAGCCTCGCGAATTTCCCGGCATCGAGGGCGCGGGACTGCCTGTCGTCGTGAGTATGGGGGGGCACCTTTTCAAGAATCCCGCGCGCCGCCTTCAGCAGGGCCTTGTCGGCCACGCCGAATACTTGCATGCTGCCGTAGAGAAATTCCGCCTTGCCACGCGCATCCAGCATCGAAACCTTGCGGTCGAGCTCGCGGCGCTTTTCCTCGAACAACAGGGCCAGGGTGGGATCTTCGATGGCGTCCAGGGGAATGTTGTAGAGGGCGCGCTTGACCAGGCCCGGATCCACCGTTCGCGGCCGGTAGTGAAACTCGGGAATGACCGCAAAGCGCCCGCGCCGGAACTGGCGCCAGGCGCTGGCCACGTTGACCGGCGTCGCCTGGAGTATGAGATCGAACTGCTCGTCGATGGCGGCCAGGCGGCGGTCCGTCTCATGCACGGCGCGGGTCATGGCGTGGCGGCCCAGTTCGTGATAGTGAACGGGCTTGTGGCGGCTGTACTGGCGCGCAAACTCATGGAAGCTCTGTTTCAGGGCCCGCCCCACTCCCTGGCGCACCGCGCGCAGGGCGTAGGGGAGGCGCGCGCCGGTCTCCCTGTCGTGGTAAACAGGCGCGACCTCCAGACCGAGCAAGGTGCCGCCCGCGGATCTGAGGCGGGCGGCCGAGAGCAGCGGCTTCATGCCGGGTGGCGCGCAGCGCTGGACGTAATCCACCGTCACACGGGCGCAGCAACGGCGCAGGCGCACCCTGCGCAAGGCCTGATCCAGGCGTTCAATGACGGGCATGGGCGCATTGTGCCTGGGGGCGAGAACGCGAAAGGCCGGCGCGGGGGCCCTGCCGTCCCGCTCCCCTTCCGCCACGAGGCCGGGATTCGCCCATATCTCGACGATGAGAAAGGCGCCACAGGCCCTGGATTGCAGGGCGGCGATTTCCTCGACCAGGCGCGACACATCGCGCTGCGCGCCTGGATCCCCGCTGGCGAGAAGATAGGCGGCCTCGCCGGTCAGCAGGCTTTCCGTCTCCGGGTCGTCCACCCCGGGAGGGCGGCGGTAGACGCACAGAAAAGGCAGGTGCCGGTCGATATGCGCCCGGCCGCCACCCGGCAGCCTGCGCCTGACCGCGCTGCCGGCCTTCACGAAGCGGATAATATCTTCGATGACTGTTGCGGCGCGCTCCCGTGGCTTGTTCATGGAACTTCCATTGCTGCTATACTTTCCCGAAGCCCCTTGGCGTCTGAATGATGGAGGATCCTTCCATGCCAGATTACAACCATATCCTAGCCGCTGTCGACTTTTCCGCCGCGGCGGAGGCCATCGGCAAGCGCGCCCTGGATCTGTCAAGACGCTATGACTGCCAGGTGACCCTGATCCATGTGGTCGACTACCTGCTTCCCCTTGGCTACGCTGACGACTTCACCCCCTCCCCGGTCCTGATGATCGACGAAAACGAACTGCTGGAGCAGAGTCAGCGGTCCCTGCAGACCTTTGCCGAAAAGACGGGACTGGAGGGCGCCCGCCGGCAGGTGCTGCCGGGTTCTCCGCGCCAGGAGATCATACGCTATGCCCGTGAACACGGGGCGGACCTCATCGTCATCGGCTCCCATGGCCGGCATGGACTGGACCGCCTGCTGGGATCCACCGCCAGGAGCATTCTCAACGATGCCCCGTGTGACGTGCTGGCGGTGCGCATCAAGGAAGCGTGAATCCCCGGGCATGACCGGCGGCAGGCGCGGCCCAGGCAAGATGACACCCTCTCCCGCATCCAGAAACCGCGAGCTGGCGCGGATGCTCCAGGAGATCGAGGGAGAGGTCCAGTACACCCGCGGCATGACGGGCCGGGCGCGGCTCGACCCCAGGGTGGTGGAGGCCATTGCCGCGGTGCCCCGTCACCGCTTCGTCGACAAGGACGTCAAGGCCCTGGCCTACGCCAACCACCCCCTGCCCATCGGCGCCGGACAGACCATTTCCCAGCCCTACATCGTCGCCATCATGACGGAACTGCTCGATCTGACACCGGACAGCGTGGTGCTGGAGATCGGTACGGGATCCGGCTATCAGGCGGCCATCCTGTCGCGCCTGGTGAAGCAGGTCTACACCATCGAGATCATCCGCGAACTGGGCGAAAAGGCGGCGCAACGGCTGAAGAAACTGGGTTATGACAACGTCACCGTGCGCATCGGTGATGGCTACCAGGGCTGGCCCGAACACGCGCCCTATGATGCCATCATGGTGACAGCGGCATGTCCGACCCTCCCCGCTCCCCTGATCGAGCAGCTCAAGGTGGGCGGCAAAATGATGATCCCCCTGGGGCAGCCGGATTTCAGCCAGGAACTCATGCTGGTGGAAAAAAAGGAAGACGGCGGGATCGACACCCGCCCCGTGCTGCCCGTCGCGTTCGTGCCCCTGACGGGAGACGGCGTCCTCAATTGACCAGCAGGCACCCGCACCCCAGGCCTTCCAGATCGCGCAGCAGCGATTCACCGTATTCCATGAGGCCGGGCCTGCCGCCGATGAACAGCCCGCAGCCCTGCTCCGCGAGCATGCGCGCCAGGCAGCCGCAGGTGCTCTCCCGCAGGCGGTGAATGCGGCAGGGGATGCCCTGCGCCCCCAGATATTCCTCGATATGCGCCCTTGCCCGGCGTTCCTCCGCCTCCTCCATCGGCGGCAGGACAATCGTCATGGGCAGGCTGCCTTCCTGAAAACAAGACGTTGCCAGGCGCAACGCCCGCCAGGCCGCGGGGGTGCCGTCGAAGTAGACCGTGAGCGCGCGGGGGGCGTGTCCGGCGTCACGTTGCAGGAGCACCGTGGAAGTGGTCTGACGCAGGATCCTCCACAGAACACCCTCCTCCCTCGTGCTGGAGACCAGTGATTCCCGGACACGGTCCAGGATCAGCAGATCCTCCCCCACGACGCTGGCCAGCACTTCCCGGGAGACATGCCCGCGCCGCACCTGGAAGGACCAGGGCACCTTGTGCCGGGCGGCGAGCGCCGACAGTTTTTCGCGCACGGCATTCGCCTGTGCCTTGAGCACCCTTTCCATGCGCTCCCTGTCCAGGGGGCGGATCTCTCCCAACCCATAAGACATCTCCCCAGCGCGCGGCAGGGCGGCCAGGCGCAACAGGTTGATGTCCTCGATGAAGAGGACATGCATTTCGGCCTTGAGACGCAGGGCGATCTCCACCGTGCCTTGCATCTTTTCCAGATTGCCCGCGGGGGGGCTGAGCACGATGACGACGCGGCGGATGTCCGACGCCTGCTCAGGCGTGATGATGTTCATCATGTTCACCAGCCATCTTGCTGTATTCCATGCGTATTTCTGCCAATTTCCGCACGCGCGCCAGCACCCTCTGGTTGACACTGCCCTCGGGATAGCATCCTTCCGCATCCGGCGTCCCGGCCTCGACGCCAGTCAACAGGGTGATGGCCTCGTCGATGGTGGAGACGGGATAGATGGCGAAGTCACCGGCCTCGACGGCCGCGACGACATCGCGGCGCAGCATGAGATGGGCTGAATTGGCGCGGGGTATCAGGACGCCCTGAAACCTGGCGGCCCCCTGTAATCTGCATACATCGAAAAAGCCCTCTATTTTCTCGTTGACCCCGCCGATGGCCTGCACCTGGCCATGCTGGTTGATGGAGCCGGTCACCGCCAGCCATTGGCGCAGGGGCACATCGGCGAGAGACGACAACAAGGCGCACAGCTCGGCCACCGAGGCGCTGTCCCCCTCGATCTGGCCATAGGATTGCTCGAACACCAGGCTGGCGGACAGGGACAGGGGCTGCTCGCGCGCGTAGCGCGCGGCGAGGAAGGAGGACAGGATCAGCACCCCCTTTGAGTGAATGGCGCCGCCCAGTTCCACTTCCCGTTCGATGTCGATCACCTCTCCCTCCCCCAGGCGGGTATTGGCCGTGATGCGCGTGGGCTGCCCAAAGGAGAAATCGCCCAGATCCATGACGGAGAGGCCGTTCACCTGGCCAACGCGCTCCCCCGCGGTGTCGATGAGCACGATGCCACGCCGGATGTTCTCGTAGACCCTGTCACGCACCCGGTCCGTGCGCCGGATACGGGCCGCGATGGCTCTTTCAACATCTTCATGCTCGATCGCCTCGTGGTCATGGCCGCGCGCCCAGTAGTCGGCCTCGCACAGCAGATTGCCGATATCCAGCAGATGGGTCGACAGCTTTTCCGCGTCGCCGGCGGCGCGGGCGCTGTATTCGATGATGCGCGCCACGGCATGGCGCGTAACAGGCAGCAGGCCGTCGCGGCGCGCCAGCGTGGCGATGAGGCGGGCATAGAGCATGTGGTTCTCGCTGCTGCGACCGATGTCCTCCTCGAAATCGGCGCACACCTTGAACAGTTCGTCGAACTCGTCGTCGTAGGCCATCAGCAGGTAATACAACATGCGGTCGCCGATGAGCACCACCTTGAGATCCATGTCCACCTGCTCGGGTTCCAGGGACAGCGTGCTCACCAGACTGTAGAGTTCGCCCGGCGACTGTATGCGGATCCTGCCCGCCTTGAGTATGCGCTTGAGTCCTTCCCAGGCCAGGGGTTGCATGAGCACCTTGTTGGCGTCCAGGATGAGGTATCCGCCATTGGCCCGATGCAGGGCGCCCGCCTTGATGAGGGTGAAATCCGTGACCAGGGCGCCCATCTGGGAAAGATGCTCCACGCGCCCCACCAGGTTCTGGTAACTGGGGTGGTCCTCGTAAACCACCGGCGCGCCGTGATTGCCGCCGTGGTCCACCAGTACGTTGACTTCATAGCGCCGGAAGCTTCCGCTTCCGGCGGAAACGAAATCGAAAGGCTGGGGAGGCGCCTCCTCCTGGCGGCGGAACTCGTCAAGGTGCTCCATGATATCCGCCCGCACCGCGTCCAGGTGGCTTGCCACCCGCGGAAGTTCCTGATACTTCGTCTTCAGTTCGTCAATGAGATTGCCCACCGCGTACCGGCCTATCTCTTGATCCAGCCTGCGGACCTCCTCCCGCGCCTCGCGCTGCCACTGCGGCGTCTTGAGCATGATGCTGCCCAGTTTCTCCTGCAACGCCGCCACCGCCTGCTCGATACGCTGCTTCTCCTCGTCGGACAATTTTTCGTATTCCTCGGGCTTGATGACCTCCTTGTCTTTCTCCGGGGCGAAGGCGAACCCCGCCGGTGTGCGAATGAGCGCGATCCCCTGCTGCTCCCCCTCCCTGGCCAGATCCGCCAGGGCCCGTTCACGGCGCTCCTTGAACCTGCCTTCTATCTCGCGCACGCGGGCGTGATATTCCTCCGTCTCGAAGGCGAGGGGGATGGAGGCCCGCAGGTCGTCCACGAGACGCGCCATGTCGGCGCGCAGGCGCTGCCCCACTCCAGGTGGCAGGCGCATGGCGCGGGGACGCGCGGGTTGTTCGAAATTGTTGACATAGCAGAGATCATCGGGCGTTTCGGCCCGCGCCGCCATCTGTTCCAGATACTGGCGCACCACGGTGTATTTCCCGATACCGGAAGGGCCGAGGACGAAGAGATTGTAGCCTCCGCGGCGGATACCCACACCGAAACGCAGGGCTTCCAGCGCGCGTTCCTGGCCGATGATCCCGTCGAGGTCCTCCAGCTCTTCTGTGGTGCTGAAATGGAACTGCTGCGGATCGCATGTGCGATACAATGCGTCGGGTGGGAGCGGCGATACCGGGGCCGGGAGTGATTCTTCCATAACGGGTCGTTTGCCTTGGTTTTACTGCAAGTGATATCGTTCTGTAAACCCAGTCATTGCATAAATTGGGTACTGGGATTGTGAAAGGTACAAGGTACAAGATACAAGGGAAGCAGCCTTTTGTATCTTGTATCTTGTATCTTGTACCTTTGTATTTTGTATCCTGCGCCTTCCTGTGGCCTGCTGCTGGATAAAACCTGGGGTGACGCCAGCGCTCGGGGCCGCCACACGCAGCAGGCGTATGAAACAAGGCGTTATCCTCAGTTGGCACTCGCAATTTTATGCAACTGCCGGGTAAAGTATAACCTGAATCAGTGAGTTCAGGCTCAACCCTGCGACTCGATGAGGTGGCATTATGACTCAACTGCATGAAAACACCTGTGAAGCCTGCCGGCGCGGCGCACCGACGGTGACCGGGGAAGAAATCGCCGAGCTGTCTCCCCAAGTTCCAGAGTGGCAGATCGTCGAGGAAGACGGCATCAGAAAACTGCGGCGCGCCTACACCTTCAGGAATTTCGTGGAAGCCCTGGAATTCACCAACCAGGTGGGCGGCATCGCCGAGGAGGAAGGACATCATCCCGACCTGCTCACGGAGTGGGGCAAGGTCACGGTGACCTGGTGGTCGCACAAGATCAAGGGGCTGCACCGCAACGACTTCATCATGGCGGCCAAGACGGACCGGCTCTACACGCCCTCCACATAGGGTGCTCGCTTGCCCCTGCCCCTCAGTTCCCTCTCCCCCTTGGGTGAGCTCGGCGCCGCTTTTCTTTTTACCCTTTGATACAGATCAACGGCTCCAGGCGAGCCACCTTGCGCGCCAGCCCCGCGTGGTCGGTACTGTCCACCACCTGATCCACGTCCTTGTACGCCAGGGGGGCCTCCTCGGCGATACCGCGCAGGCTGTGGCCGCGGATGACGATGCCGCGCCGCCCCAGTTCCTCAACGATGTCCCGGCCGCGCCAGCGTTTCTTGGCCGCGCTGCGGCTCATGGCGCGGCCCGCGCCGTGGCAGGCGGAACTGAAGGCATGGTGGGCGCTCTCCCGGGTTCCCGCCAGAATGTGGGAACTGGTCCCCATGGAACCCCCCACCAGTACCGGCTGCCCCACTTCGCGGAATGCCGCCGGCAACGCCTCGTGTCCCGGTCCCAGGGCCCGCGTCGCGCCCTTGCGGTGCACGAACAGGCGGCGTTCCCTGCCATCCACGATGTGTGTCTCCTCCTTGCAGGTATTGTGAGAGACATCGTAGAAGAGTGGCAGCGTGATGCCGGGAATGACCTCTTGCGCGGCCTGGCGCGCCAGGTGGGTGATGATCTGGCGATTGGCCAGGGCGCAGTTGATGGCGGCGCGCATGGCGCCCAGGTAGTCCCGGCCCAGGTCCGAGCGAATGGGGGCGCAGGCCAGCTCCCGGTCCGGCAGTTCGATGCCAAAACCCGGCGCCGCGAGCACCATGCGCTTGAGGAACTCCATGCCGATCTGGTGCCCCAGGCCCCGTGAACCGCAGTGTATGCTGATGAGCACGTCGTCTTCCTGGATGCCGTAGCGGTGCGCGATGTCTTCATCGAAGATCTCCGCCACGCGCTGCACCTCCAGATAGTGATTGCCCGAACCCAGCGTCCCCATCTCGTCCTGCTGGCGCTTGCGGGCATGCTGCGAAACCTTGGCGGGATCAGCGCCGGGCATTCTACCCCGCTCCTCCACGCGCTCCAGGTCGGCCTCGTTGCCATAGCCCTGCGCCACCGCCCACTGCGCGCCCCCGGCGAGCATCTCGTCCATCTGGCGGGCGTTCAGGTGGATATGGCCCGTGCTCCCGAGACCGGCGGGGATGGCATGATACAGGGCCGTCGCCAGGGCTTCCCGCCTTCCCTCAAGATCATGGGTCTTGAGTCCCGTATACAGGGCTCTCACCCCACAGGAGATGTCGAAACCCACCCCGCCCGCCGAGATGACGCCACCCTCCGCCTCATCGAAGGCCGCCACGCCGCCGATGGGAAAGCCGTAGCCCCAATGGGCATCGGGCATGGCATAGGAGGCCTTGACGATGCCCGGCAGGGTAGCGACATTCATGGCCTGTTCCGCCACCTTGTCGTCCAGGCCGCGTATAAGGTCCTCGTCGCCATAGAGGATGGCCGGGACGCGCATTCTGCCCGTGGCCGGAATCTGCCATTCGCTGGCGGAGGGTCTTGTGAAGCGGGCGATATCCATAGATGCAAGGGTACAAGTTACAAGGTACAAGGTACAAGATACAAGGGTACAAGCTTGGGCTTCGCGGTGTTCAGGCCTGCGGTTCGGGGGTGAGACAGACTCGTCATACGTCCACCACGCATTGCGCGACCCACGTGCCCTGCTTGTCACGACAGACTTTCAATTCGGTGAAGGTGGCGCCCTTGATCTCGACGGCGGGATGATGTTTCGCGGCATCGATGGGCTCGCCCCATGCCTCTCCCTGCAGGCCATCACCGGTAAAGGTCACGGAGAACCGGGAAAAGAGCATCTTGCGGGTGGCCATTTCATAGATCAGGGCGTTGATCCAGTCCAGGAGGAGGATCTCGCTGTCGTCGCCCGCGCATTCGATTCCGATGCGCTCACGGGGAGAGACGTCGGCCACACCGGTGATCACCGCCGTCAGGCCAAGGGCCGCCTGGACAAAGGCCTCTTCCAGGGTGCCCGCCAGGCCGCGTATCCCGATATCCGATTCATGGGAGAAGTGTTCCCAGCGGGGAGTGATCTTCGTGGTGGCGCCCATGCCCATGGAGGACAATACTACCGGCTGGTGGGGTGGTGTTCAAACGGCTCAGGGCAGATATAGGGAAAAGCGCGCTCCGCCCTGCCCATCCCGGTTGGCGAGACGGATATGACCCGCGCGGCCATCGCGGCGGTGCATGGCGGCGATGGCGCGGGAGAAATACAAACCGAGGCCGGTGTTGCCACTGGCGAAACTGACACCCGCTCCAGCGGCGGCCGCGTTTTCCAGCATGTGCCCGGGATAGCCCGGGCCGTCGTCCTGCACGGTGATCACCAGGCAGCCATCTTCACATCGCGCCTCGAGCGTCAGTTGCCGGCGCGCATGGCGGATGGCATTGTTGATGGCATTGCCCAGGACGCCCGTGACCAGTTCCCGGTCGAATACCCAGACGAGATCCTCCCCGCACAGCAGCTCTCCTTCGATATCCCTGCTCTCCAGAAGCGGGGTTTCCTGCAACAGCAGTTCCAACAGTACGTCGTGGACATTCCACTCGGCCAGGTTCGCGCTGAGCATGGCCTTGTCCATGCGATAGAAGCTGAGAAGCTGGATCATCTTGCCGTTGAGGCGCTTTGCCTCGACCTGCAACTGTCCAAGGCGCTGGTGGCCACCCGCCTCCATATCGGGAATGCATGCCTCCAGGGAATCGAGGACGATGGTCAGGGAGTTCTTCATGTCATGGAGGGTCGAGGCGATGAGACTGCCGAAGTCAGCGCGGCCTTCGTCCGCACCTTTTTCCCCAGGCATGGATTTCTCAGGCAGCATGGCTCTTGGTCAGGCGGCTGAGCCGTTCCTGCAGCCTGAACAGTTCGGCCTGGGGAGTACAACGCGCCTTGACTGTCTCCAGGCACTTGCGCGCCAGGCGCAGGTAATCCTCTCGCCCGCCATGTTGTTCCATGTGCATGATGAGCACCATGGCCGTGTTGGAATTGATGGTTTTATTGTCCGGCATGTCTTCGAGGGCCTCCTGAAAGAGGCTGATGGCTTCGCCAAGGCGCCCCTCCTGGGCATAGCGGACACCCTGGTTATTGAGTTTCACCACCTTCCCCCGGCTGTCGGAAATGAGCCGCTTGCCTTCTTCCTCCATACCGACTTGGGCCAGGCTGTGTTGTATGCGCTCAAGCAGTGTCTCGTCCTCGTGGTGATTCTTGACCAGATCACTGACCAGCTCCGTGCCCTTGTCCTTGTCACCGTTTGCAATGAAGGCCTGGGCCATTTCCAGGATCAGCTCCGCCGGGAGCTGCCCGCCCATCCTGTCGAATTGCCCGGCGGCCCTGGCAAAGGCCTTGCGCGCTTCTTCTTCCCGCCCCATCTCCAAGAGTACGCCATGCTCACACAAAGTGGCCTGGAAATCGGCCTGCTCATCGCGCGGGAAATCCTTGCGCAACTTGCCGAGTACCCTGAGGGCGTCCTTTTTGGAGCCGGTGTGCACCATGGCTCGGGCCTGCTTGGTGTAATTGGCGGGCGATTTGAAAACTGAATGGGCGCCGATCTGAACCGCTTTCTTGAAGGCGCGCTCGGCAATCTCATAGCGGCCCTTCTCCAGGGCCAGATCACCCAGCGCCATCTGTCTCTGGATGGCCTTGGGTGACAGCCTGGTGGCCGTGAGCAGGACCTCCACCGCGGCATCATCCTCTTCAAGACGCACCAGGCATCGGGCCAGCCAGTCATGGGCCTCCATATTATTGGCATTCTGGCCGATGATATCCGCGAAAATCTCACGCGCGGTCTCATATCGTCCCGTCCGATAGGCTATCCTGCCCAGGCCCATGCGCGCCCAGGGCACGTCCCTGCCGTCAAGTACCGCTTCATAAACGGCCTGCGCCTCAGAGAATTGTTCCATCTTCTCATACAGTTCCGCCTTACACTTCAAGAACTCGGAAACATTGTGCGGTTTCTCGTGGATTTTCCCGTCGCACAACTGGATGGCCTGGATAAGTCTTCCCTGCCTGATGGCCCGCTCGATCTCCTCGAAGTCGCTTTTCCTGAGCATGATCTTCTCCAGGCGCTGGCGCAGGACGTGCTTGTTGAAGGGCTTTGACATATAGTCGTCCGGCTGATATTCCACCGCGCCCATGACCATGTGCAGAGTGTTCTCTGCCGTGATCATCATGAACACCGTCGAATATCTCAACAGGTTCCTGTGCCGGGCCTCCTCCAGAATCTGCTGACCGTCCTTTTCCTCTCCCAGGTTATAATCGCAGAGGATGACGTCGTAGTCCTTCTTCGCCATGGCAGTGAGTGCGTCCTTGCCATTGCCTGCACCGTCGACCTCGCTCACGCCATAAGACTCCACCATGTTTCTGAGCATGCTGCGCATGTCGGCAAAGTCATCGATGATGAGGAACCGCTTGCCTGAGAAGTCCAGCAGTGGTTTTCTGGGTATTGTCATGCTATCGCCTCTGCAACCTGACGGATGAGCGCGCCCCGTCCGTGTATCAGGGACGGGCGCCTCTCCATGTTATCGGTCACAGTGGCTTAAATCCTTATCCCGGAAGCTTGCCGGGGGTTATTTACCCAGCCTGGGAGGGAGCCTTTAGTATCTTGTACCTTGTATCTTGCGCCTCCCCGCGGCCTGCTGCAGGTGGCTTTCGGAAGTTACTCCAGGGTAAACCCGACCTTGATGGTGACCTGCCAGTGAGCCACCCTGCCGTCTTCGATGTGGCCCCGGGTGTCCACCACTTCAAACCAGCGCATGTTGCGCACGGTCTGCGCGGCGCGGGACACCGCATTCTCAATGGCATCCTCGATACCGGTTGTGGAAGAACCGGTCAGCTCGATCTGCTTGTAGACGTGATTGCTCATGGGCGGCACCTCCGGGCAAGGGAAACAAAGGTCTGGATTTAGATACCATTATACTACACCCGGCAGTGACATAAAATCGCACGTGCCAGCCTTGTTTCAAACGCCCTGCTCTGTGACGTCCCCAAGCGTTGGCGTCATATTCAAAGCAGGTACAAGAGGCAAGGTACAAGATACAAGGGACAAGGTACAAGGGGTAGCGTTTTGTTTCTTGTACCTCTCATGGTCCCAGCACCCAATTTTCCGCAATGACTGGATACAGGGTGGCGGGCGTCACCCGGATTCTGTAATACCTGAACCCACGTATCCAGGTAGTAAATATCCCCCGGCAAAGCCGGGGGATATTTACTATGCGCGCGCTACCCCGCCTGAGTTTCTTCCCGGATTCTCTCAAGAAACTCCCAGCGCTCGTAGGCGGCGGCAAGCTCATGCTCCAGGGTGCTCAGGCGTTTTTTGTCCTCCGCGATGGCCCCGGCCTCGCGCTGGTAGAAGGCGGGCCGCGCCATCTCCCGCTGCAGCCGTTCCACTTCCTGTTCCATTCTTTCGATGGCCGCGGGCAAAGCCTCCAGTTCTCTTTGCTCCTTGTATCCGAGTTTTCGCCGCTGCCGGACACGCGAGCCGGGCCTTGTCCCCGCCTCGCGCTTCGCCGGTGTTTCTTCAGGTGAGTCAAGGGGACGCTGGCGCAACCAGTCCTGGTAACCACCGACATATTCGGCCACCCTGCCATTGCCTTCCAGCACCAGGGTGCTGGTAACCACGTTGTCGATGAAATCGCGGTCATGGCTCACCAGCAGCAGGGTCCCCTTGTAGGCAACGAGACGTTCCTCCAGAAGCTCCAGCGTCTCGATATCGAGATCGTTGGTGGGCTCGTCCATGACCAGAAGATTGGAGGGCCGGGCAAACAACTTGGCCAGCAGCAGGCGGTTGCGCTCTCCTCCCGACAGGGCGCTCACCGGCGTGCGGGCCCGCTGCGGCGAGAACAGGAAGTCCTGGAGATAGCTGATGACGTGCCGCGGCTGGCCGTTGACGGTCACCCTGTCACTGCCATCGGCAACATTGTCGATGATGGACCGCGCCTCTTGCAGTTGCGCGCGGTGCTGGTCGAAATAGGCGATCTTCAACTTCGTCCCCATGCGGACTCTCCCCTCCCGTGGGGCAAGGCGGCCCAGCAGAAGATCGATCAACGTGGTCTTGCCCGAGCCGTTGGGACCGATGATGCCGATCTTGTCTCCGCGCAGGATGAGCGTCGAGAAGTCGCGGATGATGAGCTTGTCATCGTGGCCGAAACTCACGCCCTCGGCCTCCAGCACCAGCTTGCCCGACAGTTCGCCTTCGTCGAGGCGCAGTCGCGCGCTTCCCGCGCGGGTGCGGCGCTGACCGCGCTGTTCCCGCAGCGCCTTCAAGGCCCGCACCCGGCCTTCGTTGCGGGTGCGGCGCGCCTTGATGCCCTGGCGTATCCAGCGTTCCTCCTGGGCCAGCTTCTTGTCGAACAGTGCGTCGCGCGCGGCTTCAGTCTCCAGGGCGGCCTGCTTCCTCTCCAGGTATTTCCCGTAATCGCCCGGCCAACTGGTGAGTTGTCCGCGGTCAAGTTCAACGATGCGGGTGGCGAGCCTCTTGATCAGCGCGCGGTCGTGAGTAATGAAAAACAGGGCGCCCCGGTAGGTCAGAAGAAAATCTTCCAGCCAGCGGATGGCGTCGATGTCCAGGTGGTTGGTCGGTTCGTCCAGCAGCAGCAGGTCCGGCTCGCTGATCAGCGCCCTGGCAAGCAGCGCGCGGCGTTTCAGCCCGCCCGACAATTGGGAAAACCCGGCGGCGGCCTCCAGTCCAAAGCGGGTCAGCATGGTCTCCACGCGCTGTCCCAGACGCCAGCCCCCCGCGGCTTCCAGGGCCTGTTGCACGCTGTTGAGCGCTTTCAGCAGGTCTGCCCGCCCCCCGGCGATGTCCTGGCTGAGATGCTGGTGGCGGGAAAGCAGTTCGCCCACTTCGCCCAGGCCGCCCGCCACCACATCGTAGACGGTGCACGTCAGTTCCGCGGGCGCCTCCTGGGCCAGGGAAGCGATACGTAAACCCCGTTGCCTGTGGATTTCCCCGTCCTCGGGGCGCAATTCACCGGCAATCAATTTCAAAAGCGTGCTTTTGCCTTCTCCGTTGCGCCCGAGCAGGCACAACCGTTCTCCCGCCTCGATGCGCAGATCGATGCCGTCCAGCACGGGAGGCCCGCCAAAGCCCAGGGAAACGGAACGCAGCGAAATCAATCCAGCCATAATCGGGAAGCTGTAGAAAACACCTTGAATCACGCGCCCCGCCACGCACGGCGGGTCCAGCGGATATCACTTCGGGTTCCATCCAGCAGGACACGGGCCGGCGCGGCGCGCAGCAAGGCCCAAAGGTTTCTTACCCTTGTACCTTGCCCCTTATACCTTATTTTTGTGCAACCCGTCCGGCGCCGGGATGGCGTTATCTTCTCCGGTGAGATCTCTTCCGGGTACTGTCCTCGAATCGCACCTTGATGGGACGGCCCCCATTCAGAACCTTGCCGTTGAGTTCGGCAATGGCCGCCCTGGCCTCATGACCTTCCATTTCGATAAAAGCGAACCCGCGGCATTTACCCGTGAAGACATCCTTTGCCAGTTTGATGGAGCGCACTTTCCCAAACTGGGAAAACAACTCCGTCACGCTGTCCTCGGATGCATCGGCAGACAGGTTTCCCACCCACATTTTCTTCATAAAGAGTCCTCATTGTAAAACCGGGGGTCCGTGCTTCAGGCATTTCGTGAAAATAAAAACCCCGCGCGACTGCGCGGGGTCTCGGATATCCAGCCGGCAATGTTTCGCGCCGCCACCTTAAGGCGGCCCCAGATCAATCAGGGGTTCCTTGACTTGGGCGGCATCTTTTCGGGACAAGCGATGGGAATGCCATATGCACTGACAATGCGCCATCCCCGCGCGCGGGTGATTTTTCACGCCCGCTCAATGGCGCCTTGCCCTCGTTCGTCCAGTTCAGGCAAGACTATAGGAATCATGAGGAAAAAGCCAGTTGGATTCTACCCCACGGCGAATGAGAATCATCCTTGACAAACAGCGCGTCCAGGCGCCGCCGGAAACGCTGCTCATGTCCGGGTTCATGCGCCATGGGGCGAGCTTGGCGACGGTGCATTCCGGATGAGCCGCACGGCGCTTGATTTCAACCCGAATCCGTGGGCTCAGGGTGGATGCAGAGTGCAAGATATTGATTTCACTGCGGGATCAAAAAATCCTGGCTTTCTTCGTCCTTGGTTGACCGCATTTCCCCGGCCGGCAATTCGCCACGGGCCGATTCATGCAACGCCTCGAGTTTATTGTAATGCGGCAACTCTTCACGGAAGGGATCATCCTGCAGGCGGCTCAAACAGGCATCACAGGGCGGAAAACGATTGGCGCGCGCAAGAAAACCGGGTGTCCCCTGCTCGATGACGAGGGCGGGCCGGAGCGTCCCGCAGGAATGCATCGATTCAAAGGTCATGACGGATCCTTCCTTGCGGCGGAAAGCCGACACAGCGGAATGGGCGGGCCTGCCCGCGCACGGTTGCTTTCCCCATTCTGTCAGTTACAATATTGAGATTGCAAGATCTTGGGGGTTTATCAGCAGTTCCATCGCGGTATCTTCTGTCATCACCTTGTATAGTTCTGCAATACTTTTCCGTTTTATTTTCATTTTCACTAGAGGTAATTTTCATGGCAACAGGTACCGTTAAATGGTTCAATGAATCCAAGGGTTTTGGTTTTATCGCTCCCGCCGATGGCAGCGCCGACGTGTTCGTGCACTTCTCGGCGATCGAAGGCACTGGTTTCAAGACCCTGGCCGAGGGTCAGTCTGTAAGCTTTGATGTCGAGGAAGGACCCAAGGGCCCTCAGGCCACCAAGGTTTCACCACAATAAGAAAGCAGTCTAGGAGACTGCCATGTCCGCGGCGCACGCCGGAGCACAACCAGCGTGCGCCGTGGTCAGCTCCAGCACCAACCCACATTTCTCACCAAGACGGCGGGGCCTCGCTTGATCCTTGAATCCACAAAGGATCCTGCTCAACCGGAAATACACCCTGGTTTTCCGCTCTTTCGTAAAGTCCTTTGTGAATCCAATTCTCTGCGCGATCATCCCTCCATCCTGGTGAGAAACGCGGGCTGACCAGTTGGGCCCAACCCGCGGTTCTTGATAAAGAATGGACGATTTTCTTCCCGGGCAGCGCTGGATCAGCGACACTGAGCCTCAGCTTGGACTGGGCACGGTGGCCGACGTCGAGGCGCGCGCGGTCAACATTGCCTTCGATGCCGCCGGAGAGACACGCACGTATGCGCGCCGCGGCGCGCCATTGACGCGGGTCAGGTTCTCCCCGGGCGACGTCGTCATCAGCCATGAGGGCTGGACGCTCCAGGTGGAATCCGTGCGCCAACAGGAAGGGCTGCTGATCTATGCCGGCGTTCTCGAGAACGGAAAACAGGGTGAGTTGCATGAAGGTCAACTGAGCCATTTCATCCAGCTTAACCGTCCCATGGAGCGCCTGCTCAACGGCCAGATCGATACGGTGAAATGGTTCAATCTGCGCTGCCTTACCCTGCGCCACGCCAACAGGCTGGCCTGCTCGGACTTGAGGGGACTTACCGGCTGCCGCACCAGTCTGATTCCCCACCAGCTCTATATCGCCCATGAGGTGGCCAAGCGCCACGCGCCACGTGTCCTCCTGGCCGATGAAGTGGGGCTGGGCAAGACCATCGAGGCCGGGCTCATTCTTCATCATCAGATCCTGACGGAACGGGCCCGCAGAGCATTGATCATCGTGCCCGAGAATCTGCTGCACCAGTGGCTGGTGGAAATGCTGCGCCGCTTCAATCTCCATTTCAGTATTTTCGATGAGGAACGCTGTCAACAGGCCACGGCCAGCACGGGCCAGGACAACCCTTTTCTGACGGAACAGCAGATATTGTGCCACCTGGAGTTCCTGACAGCCCATCCCGGGCGCTGCGAGCAGGCCCTGGCGGCGGGGTGGGATCTCCTCATCGTCGACGAGGCCCATCACCTGCGCTGGTCCCCGGACCAGGCCAGCACCGAATACCGCCTCGTGGAACGCCTCGCCGCCGCCACGCCGGGTGTCCTGCTGCTGACCGCCACGCCGGAGCAACTGGGCGTGGCCAGTCACTTCGCCCGCCTGCGCCTGCTCGATCCCGGCCGCTTCAGCAGCTTCAATGCCTTTCTCGAAGAAGAGAAACATTTCGCGCCCGTCGCCCGCGTCATTGAACATCTTCTGGAAGGCAGGGCGCTCAACACTGGAGACAGGGAAATGCTGGCCACCACCATACTGGAAGGCGACAATCAGCCCCTACTCGACCGCCTCGACGATGCCGCGGCCAGCGAAGAAAGCCGTGCAGCGGCGCGCCTGGAACTGGTGGATCACCTCCTGGACCGTCACGGCACCGGGCGGGTATTGTTCCGCAACACCCGCGCCGCCATCAAGGGCTTTCCTGAACGGCGGATCGCCGCCTATCCACTCCCTCTGCCCGGCGCCTACCGCCGGTGCCTGGCGCGAGGGGATGGGGCCGTTTCCCTTGAGACGCGGAAACGGCTCGCTCCCGAGCGCCTGTATCGGGACCAGAACCCTGCCCGGCAGCCCCATTGGACCCGCATCGACCCACGCATTCCGTGGCTGACTGAAATGCTGCGGCGACTCAGGCCCGCCAAGGTCCTGTTGATCACCGCCCACGTGGACACGGTGCTGGACATCGCCGGGACTCTCAAGCGGCGTGAAGGCCTTCACGCCGCCGTGTTCCACGAAGGCATGAGCATCCTCGAACGGGACCGGGCAGCGGCCTACTTCGCCGCCGGGGAATCGGGCGCGCAACTCATGATCTCTTCCGAGATAGGCAGCGAGGGGCGCAATTTCCAGTTTGCCCATCACCTTGTTCTGTTTGATCTGCCCCTCAATCCCGACTTGCTGGAGCAGCGCATCGGACGCCTGGACCGCATTGGCCAGACGCAGACCATTCACATTCACGCACCGTACCTCGAAGGCAGCGCCCAGGCCGTCCTGTTCCGCTGGTATCATGAGGGACTGGATGCCTTCGAGCACCCCTGCCCCGCGGCCCATGCCGTTTTTGAACAGGTCCACGATGAGCTGATGGCGGCGCTTTTCAGCGCCCATGGTGTGGAATCCGAAGACAAGGCCGCGCCACTCCTGGACACCACGCGCGCCCTGCGCACGCGCCTCAACGAGGCCCTGCACCAAGGGCGCGACCGCCTGCTGGAATACAACTCCTGCCGCCCCCACGTGGCCAACGCCCTCCGCGCACAGGCCATACATGAAGACCGGACATCCACCCTGCCCGCATACATGGACGCTGTATTCGACTGCCATGGCGTCAGTTGCGAATCACACAGCGCTCACTGCCACATCATCCGCCCCGGGGAAAGCATGGTGGCCCCCTTTCCCGGTCTGGAAGAGGATGGCGTGACCATCACCTACGACCGGGATGTGGCGTTGGTCAATGAGAATATGCAGTTTCTCACCTGGGATCACCCCATGGTCACCGCGGCCATGGAGATGGTGCTGAACGGTGAAACGGGCAACGCGGCGCTGGTGGCCGCACGCCTTCCGCATGTCAAGGCGGGACGCCTGTTGCTGGAATGCTTCTTTCTCATCGCCCCCGTTTCCGGCGCGCGATTACATGCCGGCCGCTACATGCCCCCCGCCGTCATGCGCGTGTTGATCGACGAAGATGGCAAGGACCTTGGGGCAGGCATCCCCCATGACACCATCAACCACTCCCAGGCCGAACTGAACAGGGAGACCGCCAGGCAGCTCATCGGACTCAGGTCCGCCTCTCTGCGGAAAATGCACCGCGCGGCCGAAGCCGAGGCCAACCGCCAGGCCCCTGCCATACTGACCGCGGCCCACGAGCAGAGCCACCAGGCTCTGACGAGGGAAATCAACCGCCTGCGGGCCCTGCGCCTGGCCAATCCCAGTATACGCCGCGAGGAAATCGAATATTTCGTAACCCAAAGGGAGCGGGTTGCCCAGGCCATCGACCAGTCGCTTCCCAGGCTGGAGGCCGTCAGAGTGATTGTCGCCACGTAAGCCAGCCGTTCTCAAGAAAACTGAAAAAAACTCCATCCGGGCTGAAACTGAAGGGAGCCTCGCACGTCCAATTCACAGACGCCAGCATCATCAATTCCACACCGAAATCATGGAGTGCGCCTATGAAACCCTTCTACATCAGCCTCGCCCTGGTGGCGGCCGTCATCACCGCCTATATGGTCAATGCCGGTGGCCGCGAGACTGGGACGGAGAAATCAAGTGTCAAACCTATGGAGGCCGTGGCCACCTTCGCCGGAGGTTGCTTCTGGTGCGTGGAGGCGGACTTCGACAAGGTGCCTGGGGTTGTGAAAACCGTGTCGGGATACACGGGCGGTAAAATGGAGAACCCCACTTATAAACAGGTTTCAAGTGGCCGCACCGGGCACCGGGAAGCCGTTCAGGTCAGCTATGATCCCGCTGTGATCACCTATGAAGGCCTGCTGGCTGCCTTCTGGCGCATGATCGACCCCACGGACGATGGCGGGCAGTTCGTGGACCGCGGCCCCCAGTACACCACGGCCATCTATTACCACACCGATGCGCAGCGCGCGGCGGCTGAGAAATCACGCGCGGCGCTCATGGCTGGCGGCCGTTTTGACCGCCCGGTCGTAACCCCCATTCTCCCCGCGGGTGAATTCTACAGGGCGGAAGACGATCACCAGGATTTCCATACCCGCAGCCCCCTGCGCTATACCTTCTACCGCCACCGCTCGGGACGGGATCAGTTTCTGGGGAAGACCTGGGGCAAGGAACTCAAGGTCGACTTCAGTGCCTTCAGGCCCGCCAGCGCCCATGCCTATACCCGCCCCCCTGTCGCAGAACTGAAAAAACGCCTTACACCCTTGCAGTTCAGCGTGACCCAGTTGGAGGATACGGAGCCTCCCTTCAAAAACGCCTATTGGAACGAAAATCGCGAGGGCATCTATGTGGACATCGTAAGTGGAGAACCCCTGTTTTCCTCGAAGGACAAGTTCAAATCCGGCACCGGCTGGCCAAGCTTTACAAGGCCCCTGGAAAAGGACCACATCGTCGAGCGCGCGGATCGCAAACTGTTCTTCCCCCGCACGGAAGTGCGCAGCCGCCACGGTGACTCCCATCTCGGGCACGTCTTCAACGACGGGCCGCCACCCACGGGCCTGCGCTACTGCATCAACTCCGCCGCCTTGCGCTTCATCCCCAAGGAAAAGCTGGTGGAGGAAAACTACGGGCGGTATGTGGCATTATTCGAATAGGCCAGAATCTGGGAAAACCCAGTCATTGTAAAAAATTAGGTACTGGGATTGTGAAAGGTACAAGTTACAAGGTACAAGATACAAGGGAATCGGTTGGCACTCGCAATTTTATGCAACTGCCGGGAAAGAAAGAGCCCCGCTCATGGCGGGGCTCTTTTGGGCCGCGATCGCTTATTTTACTGCGGTACGACGTTGACTGCGCTGGGGCCCTTGGCGCCCTGCTCGCTGTCATAGGTTACGGTCTGCCCTTCCGCCAGTGACTTGAATCCGCTGGCCTGGATGGCGGAGTGATGCACGAAAACATCGGCGCTGCCGTCGGAAGGTGCGATAAAGCCAAAACCCTTGCTGTCGTTAAACCATTTTACTGTACCTGTAGCCATTCTGGTTACCTCGTGTGTTGGTGAAATGTAATGTGTGCAGGTTACTGTTGAGAAATTACGGAAGAGATGACGCTTGATACTGCACTGCGAGGAACTACCGGAACCACTACGATACAAAAATCTGCAACGCCAGCCATCGTACCCCATGGCGGAGCCGAATGCCAGCAATATTTCCCCAATCATTGGAAAAATTGGGTAGAGGGAGCGTGGAAGGCGCAAGGTTCAAAGTACTAAGGTACAAGGTAATCGGCTGGAAACCCGGGCGGATGGCGCCTCAGTGATCCACGATCAGTGGCCTGCGCTTGGCGCGCACGCGCAGCCAGTTGATGGACTTGAGTATGGGCTGATGGGAAATAAGCCAGCGCTCTAGCCTGAATTTTCCGGGAAAATCGAGCAATATAATACCGATAAGAATGGTCAGCAGCCCCTGCCCCGGCAGAACCAGCATGAGAATGCCCGCGAGGACGAAAATGACGCCCAGCAGGTTCTTCAGCACCAGCAGAATGCCGCGAATCACGGGATGGCGGTTCGCCCACGGAGGATGACGCCGCCTGGCATGGGAAAAATAGTCCTCGGGGATGCGCACGACCAGCAAGGGCACCAATATCAAGGTGCCCAGAAAGGACGCGACGGAACCGACAGCCAGCCATAACATGGCTGTTTCGTGGGACTGGATGTATTCGAGCATGTTGGGCAGAATTCCCTGCTTATGATGAAGAACCGGTCAAGGCATAGGGTTTCCACGTGTAATACTTGGGGCGCGAGTCCAGGCGCACATGCAGCCAATAGACACCCAGGCCAGAGGTGCTGATCCATAACGGCTGCTCACCAAGACGCGCTCCGGCTTCGTCGGCGGTGCGTTGCCACAAGGCCCGTTGCGTGTCCGGGGGCGCCTTGCGCGAGAAAGCGGCGAGATGGGGATAGCCCTCACCCCGCGCGCCGGGAAGGGGGGCAATCAGGCGGGCATCACCGCCGAGATTGTTGAAAGCAGCGATTTCTTCTGCGCCGCTCCCGGAAAAATATTTCGAAAAGGCATGGGGATCCTCTGCGACCCGCGCCAGTTCGGGGCTGTCCACCACGACGAACTCGAAAGGCCTGGCCAGTGCGCCGCGTGTGAGTGGCGGCGTCTCCCAGAAATAGGCCTCGAAAGGCGCCTGCGCCAGCAGTCCCGTGAAATACGAAACAAAACCGGCATCCCCACGCCACAGGGCCAGCACATCCCCGCGGGCAAGAGGGCGGCCGCCGCGCAGCAGGACATAGCGCCGGACTGCGCCCTTCTCCAGGTCTTCAACCGCGGCCGTGTATGTCATTCGGGGAGTATCATGGGGTGCGGGGTGCGTCACCGGGCCTCCCTGAGCGTTTCTTCGGTTTTCTGGTAACCAATCTCGATCATTTCACGGGCGCGGTAGAATTCATAAAAGTTGCAGACATTGCGAGGAATCTCTATCACAATATCGGGCGGATAAGTGGCAAGCTGAATCTGTGCCAGGGTATTTTCCATGATGGTCATGGATTTCACGATGATATCAAACATCCCCAGCTCGTCCTCGCTGCGTGACGCCGTTTTCTGCCGCAGCAGATCGTCAATGAACTGTATGATACGCAGGTGATCCGCCTTGCGGCTCCTGTCCACCCCCTCGCGCGTCTTGACCTCGATCTTCTTCTGCGGCTTTCCTCCCAGATTGACGGCTACGGTCAGATCCGTATCGTCACCCAGTGTCGGGGCGATGGGCAGTGGATTGACGACGCCTCCATCGATGAGTTGCCTGCCCTGGTAGTTGTACGGCGCCACGATGCTGGGGATGGAAATGGAGGCGCGAACCGCCTCGAAAAGCGGCCCGCTGGTGAACAGGACTTCCTTCTCCTCGTCAAGATCGGTGGCCACGGCGGTGAACTTGATGGGCAGGTCCTCGATATTGCCGTCGCCGATCAGGGTTCTCAATTCGTCGATAATGCGCTGCCCCTTGAAGAGGCCATTGCTTCCGAAGGAAAAATCCAGCAGGCGTATCACATCCAGCTTCTCCAGCGCCGTGACCCAGCGGGTGTAGACATCCAGCTTGCCCATGGCGTAGATGCCGCCGATCAGGGCGCCCATGGATGAACCAGCGATGGAGCGGATTTCATAGCCGTTCTGGGTGAGGCACTCTATGATGCCGATATGGGCCAGGCCGCGGGCGCCACCGCTGCCCAGCACCAGAGAGATGCGCTTGCGCGTCATGATCCGCCCACTCTCCTCATATGATGGATTTCCCGATTTCAGCCACCTTGCGGGCGCCTTCCCGGCTGCCGCGGTCGATGGCCTCGGGCACGGCGAGCCCCCGTTGCACGGCCGGCCTTGCCTCCAGGGTTTTCAGCCAGCGCCGCACATTCTCCAGATCCGAGATGTCGACTCCTCCCCAATGGCAGCCGCTCACCCATGGAAAACAGGCGATATCGGCGATGGAATACTCGCCGGCAACGAACTCCCGTCCCCGCAGGCGTTCGTTCAGCACTTCCATGAGACGGCGGGACTCACGCTGGTAGCGCTGGATGGCATAGGGTATTTTCTCCGGTGCATAACGGTAGAAGACACTGGCCTGCCCGAGCATGGGTCCGATGTTGCCCATCTGGAACATGAGCCATTGAATGACCTGGGAGCGGGCACACTGCTCCGCCGGCAACAGCCTGCCGCTTTTCTCCGCCAGGTACATGAGTATGGCGCCTGACTCGAAGACTACGAACCCGTCGTTGTCATGATCGACAATGGTGGGAATACGCCCGTTGGGATTGAGGCGCAGATACCAGTCCTCGCGCTGCTCCTTGCGCGCAAGATCCATGGGGCGCACCTTGTAGGCCTCGCCCAGTTCCTCCAGCATGATGGAAATCTTGTAGCCGTTGGGCGTGCTGGCGGTATAGAGTTCGATCATGGCGCCTCTTGCGCGGCCTGGGACACGGCCCGGGACACGGCCTTGTGTATGGATTTATCGAGGGGATCCGGTACCAGTTGCCCTTCCGGGGTATGTTCGGCAAGGCAATGAGATGCGGCGAACAACATGGCGTCGCTGAAGCGCCGGGCTCCGGCGTCCAGGGCGCCGCGCAGCAGGCCCGGAAAGGCGGAGACGTTGTTGATGCTCTTGCCATCCGCCGCAAACACCGCGCCGGCCTTCAGGGCCGCTTCCGGCTCGATTTCCGGGTCGGGATTGGTAAGGGAGAGGATCAACTGCCCCTTTCTCACCATCTCCGGCGCGATGAGGCCCTTGACGCCGGTGGTCCCTATGACGATGTCGCAGTTTTCCATGAGTTCCGGCAGCGCGCCGCGCTCCCCGCCCATGGCCTCCAGCCTCGCCAGCCCCTCTTCCTTGAGATCGCTCCCCAGCAGGCGCTTCACCCCATACTTGAGCAACAGGCGCGAAATGCCGATGCCCGCCGCGCCCAGGCCGACCTGCCCGACCGTACTGGCGCCGAGATCCATGCCCGCGATGCGCGTGGCGTTCATGAGCGCCGTCAGCACCACCACGGCCGTTCCATGCTGATCGTCGTGAATCACCGGAATATCCAGGCGTCCGATCAGGGCTTCCTCGATCTCGAAGCAGGCCGGAGCGGCAATATCCTCCAGTTGAATGGCCCCGAAGGACGGAGCGATATGAGCCACGGTCTCGATCACCGTGGCCGGATCCTTGCTGTCGACGAGGACAGGCACGCCGGAAATGCCCACCAGGGTATGAAACAGCGCGGCCTTGCCTTCCATGACCGGCAGCGCGGCCTGCGGGCCCGTGTCGCCCAGCCCCAGCACCGCCGTGCCGTTGGTGATGATGGCCACGGTTTCCCCGATGCTGGTGTATTCCCGCACCAGTTCGGGATTGTCCCGGATGGCGAGACAAACCCTGGCCACGCCCGGCGTGTACATGTCACGCAGGATCTGGGGCGTATTCAGGGCGACCTTGGAAACAGTCTTGATCTTGCCGCCCACATGGCGGTTGAAGACGCGGTCCGAGATACCGACGAGATTGGCCACCGGCAGGGCATTGATGCGCTCGAACAGGGACTGGTCCATGTCCTCGTCCATTTCCAGGGTCAGCTCCCAGGTCGTTTTGTCCTGGGTGCGGTGTATGGATTCCAGGGATTCCACGGACAGGCCGGCCTCCCCCACCACCTGCAGGACACGGGCGAGGCTGCCGGGGGCGCGGTTGACCTCGATGACCAGTATCTCAGGTATTTTCATGGCGTACTTTCAGATTCACATGCGGGAATAACAATTCGATACGGTGGCGGGCCACGCTGCGCCCACCCCAGCCGGTATCTGCGACTGCCTGAATTACAAGCCTATACAGCCCTAAGATACATGCTATGGGATTGTGGATACAAGTGAAGAGAGGACCCGGCATGAACGTTTCATGCCGGGGAAAATGGCATGGGGCGGCTGCGGGCCGCCCTGTAATCAGCTATGAGCCTTGTTGGAACTGATGCCCAGAATCCGGTACAAGGGGCACCAGCCGATGAGGGCCGTCACCAGGGGGATAACTCCGATCCAGCCCCAGGGAGTCTGCGGACCGACGAATACAATGGCGATGAGCGCCAGGCCCACGGCGATTCTCAGGGCTCTGTCGATGGATCCTACATTGGCTTGCATGGTGAACCTCCAGTGTTGTAAGTTATTCTGTCGACACATACACTAGAGCGGACGCGTGGCCCCGTTCTGTGACTTAGTCACACCCAAGCTCTTCCAGTGGCCGGCGCTCGAGAATCTCGATACGGCGCCGTTGCATGGCGATCCAGCCCTTGCGCTCGAAATCCTTGAGCAGGCGGCTGACGACCTCGCGGGCCGACCCCAGTTCCACGGCGATTTCCTGGTGTGTGGCACGCACCACCTCGCCATGCTTGAGCAGGTACTGGGCCAGGCGGCCGTCCATGCGGCGGAAGGCCACTTCTTCGATAAGCAGCATGAGATCTACCAGGCGCCTGCCCAACGTGTTGAACACATAGGCGCGCACCGGCTCATGGGCCAGTGCCTCCTGAAAAACGCGCATGGGCACCAGCGCGGCCTGCAATGCCTCCTCGGCAATGCCCTGGGCGGGATAGCGGGCCTGTCCCAGCAGGCAGGAGGTGGTGAGAATGCAGGTTTCCCCTTCACGCACCCGGTACAGGACGATTTCATTGCCATTGTGGTCCAGATACTGGACGCGCACGCACCCGGACAGGACGATGACAAAATGGCTGCAGGGATCCCCGGCCCGGAAAAGCTCCGTTCCCGCGGGTGCATCCATGATCCGGGCATGACGCCCGATGAGGCGCCAGCCAGGATCGCTCACGCGGGCCTCGTCCGGCAGGGCATTCAGCCACCGGCAGGACTCATCCGGGTTCGATGTTGTATCGTTCATCTTTCACTCACTGCATGGGCCGAGTGTAAAATAGAAGGTGGCGCCCTTGTCCGGCGCCGCCTCGGCCCATACCCGGCCGCCATGGCGGTGAACGATGCGCTGCACCGTCGCCAGGCCGATCCCCGTGCCGGGAAACTCTTCCGCCTTGTGGAGCCTCTGGAAAGGGCCGAACAGATTTACCGCGTATTTCATATTGAAACCCGCGCCGTTGTCCCGCACATAATATACTTTCCCGCCTTCCCTTTCAGTGGCGCCGAACTCGATGCGTGCATGGGGTTTTCTGGAGGTATATTTCCAGGCATTTCCCAGCAGGTTGTCGAGCAGGGTCATGAGAAGGTTGTGGTCGCCCGTGCATGTCAGTCCGTCTGCAATGGCCACTTCCACCTTGCGCCCGGGATCGCCCGCCTTCAATTGATTGATGGTGTTGTGCGCCAGCGAAGACAGGTCGACCTTGCCGATCACCATTTCGTCACGGCTGATGCGCGACAATACCAGCAATCCGTCTATCAGGTCCGACATGCGGTGGCTGGCGGCCCGCACCCGCCGCAGATAGTCCTTGCCGGTTTCATCCAGAACTTCAGAATAATCCTCCATCATTGCGTGACTGAAACCGTCGATGGCGCGCAGCGGGGCGCGCAGGTCATGGGACACCGAGTAACTGAAGGCCGTCAGCTCCTTGTTGGTCGCCTCCAGCTCGCGGGTGCGCTCGGCCACGATCGCCTCCAGATTGTCGCGGGCTTCCAGCAACTCGCGATTCTGTTTCTCGATGGTCTCCAGCATGGCGTTCAAGGCGCGGCTGAGGCGGCCGATCTCGTCATTGCCGAAGTCAGGCACGCGCAGGGAATAATCTCCGCGCTTCTCGACGGTAGTGGCGATACTGGCCAGCTTGATGAGGGGAACGGAGATCAGGCGCTGCATGGCCCGGGACATCCAATAGGCGATCAGGGCGCCCACCAGCATGAAACCCAGGATGGCGTAGATCAGGCTGTAGACCCGCTGATTGATCTGCTGCAGCCCGGAGCGTATGTAGATATATCCCGCGAGTTCCCTGCCCAGCTCGATGGGCTCGGTCACGTGAAGGTATTCGCTCTCGAACAGGCGTGACCTGGCAAGCCTCTCAGGGGCGGCCGGACAGCGTTCCTCCCGTGGCCTGCCGGTTGCCTGATACGCGGCGAACAGCCCCCCCTGCCTGTCATAGATGCACGCCATCACCACGTTAGGGGACTCCTGGAGGGCCCAGAGATTCTCCCTGGCCAGCGCCTTGTCGTCGAAGATCAGGGCCGCGCTGCTGCGGTTGCCGATCAGCCGCGCCTGGGTGGTTATTTCGCGCCCCAGGTTTTCTTTCGCCCGGTAGATGTCATACAGAATAATGGTAATACCCGCCAGAAGCAGCATGGTCAGGGTCACATACATGATGACCATGACCAGCTTGCGCGAGACGGGCAGGTTTCTGAATGGACTCATCGCGCCGCCTCCCGGGCATGAACCGTGATCACGCGCAGGCTGACTTCTATCAGCTTGGCGCTGATATGCAGGCGCACGCGCTGCGCAGCCGGCAGATTGATCTCCAGCCGCACACGGTCGCCCCTGACCACGAAGCCGATCATCCCCCCCCTGTCGATGAAACCCGGCATGTCGCTGATGGTCAGCACTGGCAGGTCCGCGACCGCGACCAGCACTTTTTGCAGCTCGCCTTCCTGGCTTGGCGTGATATAGAGCAGTTCGCAATGGCGCAACTGAGACGGTGAGGCGGGATGCGAGATTTCAATGGAGAACGCCCCGTGGCCGTGACCCGCAAGCCTTTCAAGGTAGTGAGTGACCCTGTCGTCGCCGAATATGCACAGGATCAGATGCTTTCTGTCCCGCGCGGTCTCCGCCGCCTCATCGGGCCAGGAAACGAAGTGGCTGAACTGGTGCACATAGGCAGCCTTGATCTTCGGCACCCTGTCGCTGCCATCGGCCTGGGACAGAACCGGGAAAGACAGCAGAATGACGGGAATGACAATATGGATGATACAGTGTCTGATCCCTGGCATCTTGATACGCAATAAATCCCTGTATGAAAATGATTCCATCGGCGTGGCTGTGTTCCGCGGGGGCGTGAATCCCGCACCCGGAATACCGTTCATGCACCGGTCAGAACAGATAGCGCGCCCCCACCTTGGCATTGCGCTCCTGCCCCCCGGGCACCAGGCGCTCGCTGAGTTCGGCCATATTGGGGTGCAAAATCTCCTCATCAAGCAGGTTTTCAACAGTGGCGAAGAGCTGGAGGCGCTCCCAGCGGTATTGATAATCCAGGTTCACCAGCCACAGGCTTTTCGCACTGGCCCGCGCGCCGATGTGGCGCAGGGAGAAACCGGCCGTGCTGCGCCGGGCGAAATGCCGGTATGCGCCCAGGTTGAAGGTCCACCTGGGCGAGAAAATGCGCGATGTATCACGCACGCTGTAGGTATCGCCACCCCGGTAATAGGCCAGGTTGGAGTAGAGTTTCGTCCGCGGGCCTGGCGTGTACTGCAGGTCCAGCTCCACTCCCTCACGGCTGAATGTTTCGGCGTTGAAGAAGGACTTGATGCCGTTCACCACCTCGTTCATGATGAAATCGTCCGCGTGCATTTTCCATATATTGGCGACGAAGAGCAGATCCCCCCTGGCATAGGTATAGGCCAGGTCCAGGGAGGCCACCTTTTCCGGCTTCAGATTCGTGTTCCCGGTTACGAAGGGGGGGATGTCGGCCTTGAGCTGGGTAAAACTGGGAGCGTTGAAACCCACGGAATAGAGCAGCTTGAGGGATTGCCTGTCATCGACCTGGTAGATGGCGCTGAGGCGGGGGACGGCGTCGCTGCCCGTGATGCTGTTGTCCGTGTAACGCCCGCCAAGGAGGAAGCGCCATTGCGCCCCGGGACGGAAGTCCACCTCCCCGTACAGTGAGCTCTCGGACAGATTGAAGCTTTCGTAGACGCTCCCCGTGGCCCCGCCCGAGTGGCCATCGAACACCTCGTAGTCCTCGGAGGAACGGCGCTCGTGCTCAAGGCCCAGCAGCAGCCGCACCGGCTTGCGTGGCCTGTAACCGGCCGCGAGCCCGCTGCGCCAGCGGTAGTTCTTGCGCCCGTTGTCGGGGAAGCGGAACCCGCCCCGGCTGCCATTGTTGAAAACCACCGAGCCGGGGCCGTTGTCGCTGAAAAAATTGTCGATTTCGAAGCGCGGATAGAAATTGTTGTAATCGGTGTACAGGCTGAGCGAGGTCCGTTCACCCTTCCAGTCGTTCCTGAGCCCCAGCAGATACCCCTTGTAGGTGAGTTCATTGAAGTTCTGCACCTGGCGCGGCTCGGCAATCCCCGTATACAGCGTTTCGAAAACATGGGCCTGCGCCTTGAAGTCCTTGTAGCGGTAGTTCATCAGGGCCGAACTGGTTTCCCGCTTTTTGTCGATATCGCCCTGCGCGAAGCTCGCATTGCCATCGTTGAAGGCCGGATAGGTCGCCCGGTAGCCGTCATCGCGTTGCAGCTCAAGGGCCGCGTTGAGCCGTCCCCAGGAGCGGGCGCCACTGTCCAGGTAGGCGCCGCCGTTGACATAGCGGTTCTCCCCCGCTCTCACAACCGCGGAATTCTCTCTGTCCTTGCGCGTCACGACCTTGATGACGCCGGCGGTGGCGTTGGTGCCGTAGTATACGGCCCCGGGGCCCCGGATGACCTCGATGTGATCGATCGCCTCGATGGGAATGCCCAGGATGGGCACATCCGAGTGAGAAGGCATGAAATAAGGCGTGTCGTCCAGCAGGAAAAGAACTTTCTGGTTGAAACCCTCGTAGATGCCGCGCATGGAGACGAACGGCTGGCCGAAAAGATGATCCTGGACCGTGATACCCGGAATGAAAGCCAGCATGTCCTGCAGGGTCCTCAGGCCGAGGCTGGCCATCTTCCTCGCCTCGTAGCGCGAGATGATGGCGGGTGTTTCAACAATGGACTCGGGTTCGAGCGAGGAAACCGTGACCTTGAGGGCCGCGAGTTCCTCCAGGGGCAGGGTCAGCAGGGCTTCAAAATCGGCAAGGTCCCTCGCCTTCTGGTTCGCGCGCGCCTGGGAAAAGCCCGACACGAAGCAGAAAACGAGCAGCGTGCAGATGATTTGCCTGGTAACCGTCAACATGAGAACCTCATCCCGCGCCCTCCCCCGCGGCACAGATGGCATATATTATTGCCGGGTTGATAAAACCTACGCTACTCCCCGGTGAGTGTCAATCAGACATCTCCACCCGCCGTCCCGCGGGCCGCGCGCGGCAGGACCCAACTTGCATTTCCGCGGCAACCAGGATCACCGGAATCCGCCATTACCGCCCCGGCAGCGTGAGGGACAACCCGGGCCAGTAGGTAATGAGCAGCACCGTCGCCAGCAGGATGAAGAAAAACGGCAGCGTGGCGCGGTAGAGCTGCATCACGGGTTTCTTGAAGCGGTAGCTGGCGATGAACAGGTTCATGCCCACGGGAGGTGTGAAATATCCGATCTGCATGTTGGCGAGAAAGATGATGCCCAGATGCACGGGGTCGATGCCATAACCGAGGGCGATGGGCAGCAGCAGGGGAACCATGATCACCAGGGCGGAAAATATGTCCAGCATGGTGCCCAGTATGAGCAGAAAGATATTGAGCAGGATGAGAAAGGTCAGGGGGTCGGTAATGCGTTCCTTGATGGCCTCGAACAGGCGCGTGGGCACCTCCGCGTCGATAAGATAATTCGTGGACGCCAGGGAAGCCCCCAGAATGATGAGTATGGCGCCCACCAGCACCATGGATTCGCGCATCACCACGGGCAACCGCCTGAGGCTGATCTCGCGGTAGATCAGCACCTCGGAAATCAGCACGTAAAGCACCGTGACCGCCGCCGCCTCGGACACCGCGAAATAACCGCTGTAGATCCCGCCCAGCACGACAAATGGCAGGGGGATCTCCCACTTCGCCTCCAGGAGCGCGTCGCGGGCCTCGCGCCACGAGAACTTTGTCAGCTCCTGCCCCCTGCTCTGCCAGACGCTCCACGAGGAGAGGGCCACCAGCATGACGATGCCGGGCAGGATGCCGGCCAGGAACATGTCATCCACGGTCACCGGCGTACCCACCGCCAGTTGCTGCACGATGACCGCATAGAGGATCAGGGGCAGTGAGGGGGCAAACAGCACCCCGAGGCTGCCGGATGTGGTGATCAGGCCCAGATTGAAATTCTCGCGGAAGCCGGCCTGCTGCAGGGCGGGAAACAACAGGGCGCCAAGTGCCACGATGGTCACGCCCGAGGCGCCTGTGAATGCGGTGAACAGGGCGCAGGCCGTCAGGGCCACGATGGCCAGGCCACCGGGCATCCAGCCCAGCAGGGCCCGCGTGAGGCGCACCAGGCGCGCGGGGGCCTGGCTCTCGCTCAGCAGGTAGCCGGCGAAGGTAAACAGGGGAATGGCCAGCAGGACGGGCATCTCCGCCAGCCGGTAGAATTCCATGGCCACCACCGTGAGTTCGATTTCCGAGGCGTAGAACCCCAATAGTGCCGAGGCGAGAATGATGGCGAACAGGGGCGCGCCCATGAGCGCCAGCAGCAGCAGGCCCAGGGTGGCGAGTATCATCCGGCGCGCCCTTGCAGCACGCGGACCTTACGTCCCATGGCCACGCAGTAGCGCAAGGCGATGATGGCGAAACCCACCGGCAGGATGGCCTCGATCACCCAGGCGGGCAGTTTGCCGAAGGTCGTGACGCCCGCCTCGAAATCCAGCTCCACGAAACGGTAGCTGTAATAACTGACGACGGCGCATACCGCCACGGTGAAGAGGTCGGTGACAATATTGGCCAGTGCCTGAACCCGGGGCGGCATGAAACGCGACAGGATATCGATGGATATATGGTTCTCGTTGCGGCTCGCCACAATGGCGCCCAGCAGACCCACCCACAGCACCATGGCCCGCAGCAGGGAATCGCCCCACACCAGGCCGAGATCGAAATAATTGCGCAACAGGATCTGCAGGACGGCGATGGCGATCATGACCGTCAGCATGAGCACCAGCAGGGTGTCCTCCAGCAGGGCCGTGAGGCGCCCTATTCTGGCGGACCAGTGCGCAGGATTACCGTTTTCTGGCGGCATCCAGGTTGGTCAGCAGCTTGTCCACGATGGCCTGGGAGAAATAACCGTTGCCACGGGTTTCGATGAGCCGGTCCCTGATGGCGCTGTCCCAGCGCGCCTTCTCCTCCGCGCTGGGCCGAATGAACTCGATCCCCTGTCCGGCCAGGGCATGGCGGGCCTGTTCATTCTCCTGGCGGTTGATTTCGTTGAGGCGCTCGAACACATCGGTCAGCGCGGCCCTGACGATCTCCTGGTCGTCCGGCTTGATGCGCTCGAAGGTCTTGCGGTCGATGATGAGAATACCATAGAGGTACATGAGGGGCGTGTCCGTCACGTATTTCACCCGCGTATGCCATTGCAGGGCGATGGCGCCGATCGGCGAGGCGCCCACGGTGTCGATGAGCCCTGTCTGCAGGGCGGTCAGGACATCGGGCAAGGGGAGCGAAATGGGCGACACGCCCACCGCCTCGAAGGCCATCTGGCTGATGGCGTCTCCTTCCGGAACCCACACCTTGCGGTCATCGAGATCCGCGATGCCCGAGATGGGCTTGTTGGACATCAGGTAGGCGAACCCCGCCTCCGCCAGGCCGAAGCTTACATATCCGCGCTCATAGAGCCCCTGCATGAGGTCACCGTCCATGCGGGCGCGCACGAAATCCACTTCGTCCGTGTTGCGGAAGGCGAAGGGAAGGCTGTAGATCTGGGAATCCGGGTAGATCTCCCCCAATCCGCCGCCGACCATGGCGCCGCCGTGCAACTGGCCGACGCGCATCTTGCGCAGCACGTTCTTGTCGTTGCCCATGACGCCGCCGGGATAGAAACGGAGCTTGACCCGGCCCGAGGTCTGCTGCTTGATATCCGCGGCCGCCTTGCGCAGTTCCTTCATCCATACCGTCCCGTCGGGCGAGATGGTGGCGATCTTCAGGGTCAGGGCCTGGGCCTGCGCCCCCGCGAGCACTATGGACAACGCCAGCAATAATCTCATCATGCCTCTCATTCCTCGAAATATTCCCCGGATTCTTCCAGCAAGATCCGCGCCTGTTTCTGGGCCACCACATTGGCCAGGGTCAGCCCTTCCTCCTCGGGATCGGCGACCAGCACCTCCTTGAGCAGCCGGTCATGAAGCTCGCGCTCGAACAGCAGGCGGGCGTAGGTGCGCGCGTATTCCACCTTGGCGATGAGATTTCTGCCCTGGCTCAGCTCGATGGCGTGCTCGAAGTGTTCCCGCCCCACCTCGGGCCGCCCCCCCAGCGCCGGGGGGAGCTGGGCGTTGATAATGCCCAGGTACACATGAGGCATGCCCCGCTCGAAATCGTCGTCGAGGGCGATGACGCGCTTCAGCAGGATCTCGACCCGGGGAAGATCGGCCAGATAGCGCCACTCGCCGCTGTTGACCTGTATCCACGAGGCCCAGGCGGTGGCATACGTGTAGAGGAGCTCGGCGCCCTCCCGGCCCCGCACGCCGTCCACCAGTTCCGCGAAACGTTCGAAGTCGCGGGCCTCCTCCGAGCAGAGCTTGCTCAGTTTGCGGCACACGGCCTGCTCCGCGTAGCGGTAGGCCTTCCCGGCATGCATGCGCGCATGGGCCTCGTCCGTGGCAAAGACCCCCGCGTAGGCGCTGTAGAGGCGCGAGCCGGCCATCAGCAGGGTGGCGTCGTGGGGCGTGTTCATGATCATCCCGTCCACCATCAGCAGATAGGCGGGCATGCCCGTCTCCACGATGGCGAGGTCGCTCTGGTTTTGGATGCTGTTGGCGATCCCCTGGGTCAGGCCATGGGAGGCGAGACTGGCGCAGCCGCCCACATAGAGCAGCGTGATCAGGAGGAGCAGCTTGTGAATGAGAGAGGCGTGTTTCAATGAGCGGGTCATGATTGAAAGTCGTCGCATAAACTATCGTTTTTTTACATGCGGGGCAAGTGCGGATGTTCAGGGCGCGGCGAAGCCGGTAATGGCGTCGCGCAAGGAATCGTCGAGAATGCGGCTTACCTGGTCCATGACCCGGCGCTGAGCCAGGAGCGGTTCGCGGCCGGCCTGTTTGATGTCCCAGTCCCTGACGCCACGCACCCTGCCCTGCGCGTCCCGCAGGCTGAGCGTCAGCGTGCCCTTCTTCCAGAACCAGCCTTCCCGGCGCCCGAGGTCATCCAGATCCAGGCGCACGGTCACTACATAGTCCGCCTCCTGTCCCGCGCGGGCAACCTTGAAGCCCGCGCGGGACAGGGCGGCGGACAGGCGGCGCGCCAGTTCCCCGGCATCCTCCTCTTCCGCCCTGGCCTCCAGGACAATCCTGTCCATGAGGGCATCCCGGTCGGCGGCGAGGCGCGCCAGCGGCCAGGGAGGTGGAATGCCGCGCCCGCCCCGGTCGATGACCCGCAACACGCTTTGCAGGTCGCGCCGCGCCTCCTGGGCCTCCACGGCGCGGCTGGCCGCCGCGATGGCGGCGAGGACATCGCGGCTGGCGCGGGCGCGGTCGACCTCGCGTGCGGTCCTGGCATCGAGTTCGCGGATCTCGTCCCGCAACTGCCGCCGTGCGGGCGCGCGTTCGAGCACCGCCAGGGCGTGATATTCGCCCTCGTCCGGCGCGCGCCACACATCGGCGATCTCCACGCCGCGGATGACCTGGTGGGTGCGGGCCGTGATTTTGCGCGTGATGTCCGTCTCGGCGCCCGCCCCGTCCCGGGATGCGGACCCGGCGGATGCCTGGAAGCGCGTTTCGTCATTCAGCTCAGCCTCGATGCGCGCCTCCAGGGTCAGCGCCAGGGCGGCGCGCGCCCGGTTTTCCGCCTGCGAGCGCGTGGCTCCCGAACCCTGCCCCGTCAGGTATTGCGCAGCCGGCCACCCGGTGGCCTGGCCATCGACCCATTCAGGCCTGTCGCGCTGTTCCGGTGACGAAGCGCAACCCGTCAGCAACATATGGGCGAGCAACAGCCCCCAGGCAAGAACGGTTCTGAAAATCAATGTCGCCTCCCTTCGGCCGCCACCTGACCGCCGACCCAATGCAGTGAAATGAAATGCTTGTCCCCTTCCCCCAGGTCGAAGGCGTATTCCCTCTCGGCGACGGCCTTGCCGGACCTGTCCTTCAATTCAACACGAATTACATGGCTGCCAGGTTCCAGGGGCATGCGGGCGAGGAGAATGCGCCCCGGCAGGGTCGTCCACGCCCGCGTGTCGGCGCGCTCGCTCAGCACGCCGGCCATGTTGACGATGAATCCCAGGGCATCGTCCTGTTTCCGGGCCGCTTCCGTGGCCTCGTGCTTGAGTGCGGCGCGCGCGATGGCCCGCGCCAGCAGGACAGGCTTGCGCCGCTCCAGGGTGTATTGCGCGAGGGCGCCGACATCCTCGTACATCTGGGTGGCGGCCGCCCCGCCATTTTCATACAGCCTGGCGGAGATCACTTGCGCCGCGCGGGGTACATAGTAGGGCATGGACAGCGTGACCAGCTCGCCATCGGGGGTCAGGGCGCTGACGTTCTCCGAAAATTTCAATGGCGCAAGCCCGCTGTGCAGCAGAAAAACCAGTTCGCCGCGCGCCTTCCCGTCTTCTGGCGCCGGGGCGGCCTGGCCACCCCAGCGCCGCTCATAGTCGGCGTACTCCTCCGTCAGCCCCACGCGCCGCGTCAGGCGCAGCAGGTCGGATTTGAGCTGCGCGGGCATTGTGGCATGAAACGTCTCCGGATAGCGGGCATAGGCCTGGAAGGCCTTGCGGTAATCGATAAGGGCATCGTCCCATTCGCCCAGGGTTTCATAGACCAGGCCCGAGAGATAGCGCGCGAAGGCCGTCCCCGGCAACGCCTTTTCCTCAAGCCCGTTCAGCAGCCCATCCATTTGCAGCACCTCCACCCTGGCATCCGCGGGGCGCCCCAGCTCCAGGTAGTTGAGGGCCGCGTAGACATGGAGGAAAATGCGCTCGAAAGGCTCCCCCGTATAGCTGCGCATCATCTCGTTGACGGTGAATGCGCCTCCCTGTTCGCTCACGCTGACGGCCATGAGCTGGTCGATGAGTGTCTTGGCCATCTCGAATGCGCGGTTGCTGTCCTCGAAGCGGCCCGCCATGCGCAACAGCATGGCGCGGTTGAGAAGATAGAGCACCCGGTCGCGCCGGCCATCCAGGTGCTTGTCGAGGATCTCCAGGGCCGCGTCCGGTTTCTCCGCGGCCATTTCCCGCTCCATCAGGCCCACCCAGTCACTGTAGGTGGCGCATGCGCCCAGCACGGTGAGCAGTGCGGCGGCGATGGCGGGCCGGTATTGCCATTTCATCGCTTGGCGTTGACAGGAAAGGGCCGCGCCTTCCCGTCAGGGCCTGAGACTGGGTTTGGTGACGAATTTCTTGATCTTTTTCTGCCCCACCCAGACCTTGCGGTTGTCGGCGAGGCTGATGAGCGTCAGGTCCACCTGGTAGAAGCGCACCTGGCGCTTGCCCTCCTTGTCGATGATGGTGTTGATCTCGCCCTTGAGCATGAAATCGGCGCCGATTTCCTGGCCCATGGGCTTGCGCGTGTCCTCACGGGCGTGCAGATCCTGGTCCATGCGCTCGCCGCGTATTTCGCCCCGCTCCTCGCTGGAGGCGACAAAGGATACCTGGCCGGAGTTGATGAGGGCCCGCTCCATGTCGCGGACGAAGGTGTTGACGTTGATGTGCTCCTGGCTGAGATTGCGGATGCCGCCCACGATGACTGTCGGCAGCTTGCCATTCTGTTGCTCGAAGGCGCTGCGCCAGGGACGGGAGAGCACATCGGCGATCATCTCCTCCGAAACCAGGCGTGAATCCGTGTCGTTCCACTGGCCGCTGAGATCCTGTACTTCCTCCACCTCCATGCGTTCCACCTTGGTGGCGCAGGCGCCCAGAACCATCGCGGCTGTCACCATCCATACCAGCATCATCATGCGCGCCATCATTCGCCTCCTGCCGCCATTCTGTCAAAGATATTCTCGCCGTGGGTGGCCATATGGTTGCGGAATCCCTCGTTCATGTCCTTGACGCCGTCGAGGGTTTTCCGCACCTGCTTCAGATCCAGCTCCGCCAGGGAGTACACGACGTTGGTCTTTTTGTCCCGCCAGCGCCCGATGATGCGGCTGCCGGCGAGATTGACCCGGGAAATGCTGTCGATCTGGCGCGTGATATCCTGTTCCGGCATGGTTTCACCCTTCACCCCTGCGCGGGCGTAATCGCTGGAGACGACCTCCATGTACGAAGTCAGAACACGCGCCAGGGCTGCGCGGGCGCGGTTGTCCGCCGTGTCCGTCTGCAGGGAACGGTCGCCCATGGGCGGGGCGGAACCGACGCCGTGAAACAGGCGCCCCTTTTTGTTCTTGATAACCGCCGGGCCCTTGTTGACCCAGTCGGGCGCGCCCTTGATGTGCAGATTGCTCTCCACCCGGGTCTGCCCGGCGCAGCCCGCCAGCAGGACAAGGGCGGCGGCCATGGCCCAGGCGGCAGTGAGTTTTGTTGCTTGCATATCAGGTTCCCTCTGATGTTTCCGGTTCTGATGCGGGACCGGAGGACCGCCGGACGCGGATTGGGCCGGGCGCATCGCAGCCCAATGGGGCGCCGGGTACAAGATACTAGGTACAAGCGACAAGATGCAAGTTACAAGATGCAAGGCGCGAGGAATGGCAAGCTTTTGTATCTGATTTCTGGCGCCCCGTCACCCTCTCATGCCCGGCGCAGGGATTCTGCTAACCGCCGGCCTGGCACGGAGGTTCGCAATTGTCCCAGGCATAGATGGCATGCACGAGATTGCCCTCGTCATTATAGGTCACTTCCCGGCACATGGACTGCACCAGGGCGATTCCCCTGCCACTGCTCGTGGTGTTGCCGGCGAGGGACGCCTGCCGGCCCTGATGATCGAACCCCCGGCCGCTGTCTTCCACCGTGATGTGCAATTCCCCGCCACATCCCTCCGGGAAATGCTCCAGGGCGATGCGGATCCAGCCGTTTTCCAGGGCATCCAGTTTCTGCTTTCTCTGCGCGTAATATTCAACGAAGCCTTGGTGATCCCGTTTCAGGGCCGAGTCGAGGCCCAGCACGCCATGCTCCAGGGCATTGGAGAACAATTCCGCCAGAATGGTGAACAGGCGGTCGCGGTGTTTCTGCATGCCCTGCAGGTCCATCACCAGTTGGGTCAGCAGGGGACGCGGATCGGCTTCCTTGAGCGTATCGGCATCGAGGCGCATTTCCACTGCCCACTTGGTCGGCAGGCGCATGTTCCCAGAATCGGCGGCCGCCTCGCCGTTGTCCTGTTCCAGCAATTCACGGGCGCAGGTGATCTCCACCAGGGTGGTGTCGTCGCTGATGGGGGCGTCCGCGACGAAAGACTCGAAATCCTCCCGGATGGCGTCGAAGCCTTTTCCTTCCCGGCCCTGCCTCAGGATGCTTTCGGCAAGGCGCCGCGCGCCGTACATCTCCCCCTGGGGGTTGCGCCCCTCCGTGATGCCGTCCGAGCATAGATAGAGCCGATCCCCCGGCATGATGTCCACGTGAACCACCGAGGTGTTCAGGGCCTCTCCATCGACGATGCCCAGCGGCAGGGCGCAGGAACTGACGGTCTCCTTGACCGCCCGGCGCTTGCCGTCCAGCAGCAGCACATCGGGCATGCCGCCATTCCACACGGCAATCTGCTGCCGGTTGACTTCAAAATCAATAATGCTGGCCGCGCAGAAATTGCCCGTGGGGAGGAGGCGGCGCAGCTTGTTGTTGATCTCGATGAGGATGTCGCCGACCGTGTAGCCCTTGGCCGTCATGGAATAAAATATCTCCGAGGTGGGCACCGAGCCCACGGCGGCGGACAGCCCGTGCCCGGTCATGTCTCCGATCATGACGCGCATGCCGCCGGCAGGCTTGTGGGCGGCAAGCAGCAGGTCGCCGTTGAACAGGCCCATGGAGTTTTGCATGTAACGGATGGCGGGGGATTCCAGCGCCTCGGCATGCAGAAATTTCTCGAACAGGTGGCGGGCCGTCTGCTGCTCGGCCTGCTCCATCTGCTTATGCTCCTCCAGGGCCTGCCTCTGCTGCTCCAGCTTCCAGTACAGGGTGGAGATGCGCAGCATGGCGCGGATCTTCGCCGATATCAGCTTGAAATTGCAGATGACGCAGGACTTGCTGATGTAATCGTCGCCGCCATCCTCCAGGTAGCGTATCCTGGCGCCGACATCCCCATCGGCCGTCATGAGCAGCACGGGCACGTAGCTGCCGGAGAACAGGCGCTTGATCAATCTTGTTGCGTCATGCCCGCCGATGATGGGCATGTCGTCGTCGACGATCACCAGGTCCGGCTGCTGCCAGTCGCAGGCTTCGATGACCCGGGCGCCGTTGTCCGTCATCCACACCGTGTATCCTTCCTCCGTCAGCAGCGCCGCCAGCTTGCGGCTGACCAAGGCATCGCTGCTGGCGATCAGTATGGTGTTGACGGCTTCATCGTGGCCATCTTCCCCTGTCTCATGATCCCGCAGGGTAATTGTTCCAGCCTTGATCATTCTCCACATATCCTCCCGCTTCTGGCGGTCACGCCCCTGACCGGCCGCCTGCTTTCCATGGCCTGCGTTGACCTGTGTTTTGAGAAGAGTTCACCCGGCATGGCGAAAATGCAACCTGGGCGGAGCACAGAAAACCCGGTGATGGTGTCCGTTGGTTGCCGGATTGATATCGCAACTATCCGTTTCAATGAATCCTGAACAATTGATTGAAGTGTGCGATTTCCAGGATTTGCCTGATCTCAGGCCGGCATTGCACGATATCGATGTTGGCATTGTCGTTACCCGCCTGCTCGCGCAGCAGCAGCAACATGCCCAGTGCGGAGCTGTCCATGTACTCCGCGCCCGACATGTCGATGATGTACTTGGCGCCCGGATGCTTGATGGATTCGTAGTGCTGGCGGAACTCCTCGTGGGAGTTGAAATCGAAACGCCCCTTGATGTAAATGGTGATTTCCCTGCCATCCTCGGAAATGCGGGATGTGATGGACATGCCTACCTCCTGTTCTGTTCAAATGCACGGCGGCGCCATGCTGACCATGATGCCTCAAAACAGTTCGACCTCGCCCGCATCCATCGACTGCTGGGCCACGGGCTTGATTTTCTCCAGGTCCAGACTGTCCCGGATCTGGATCAGGCGGTCTCTGATTTCATTCAGGCGCCGCGCGTTTTCACCGGTGTCACGGCCGTTGCGGACCGTTTCATCCAATTCGCTGTTGAATACCGAAACGAGCTGCTCGATCCCCTCCACACGCCTGCGGGTATGGTTGATGAGCTGACTGATGATGTCCTCGAATTGCAGCGACCTGACGGCCTGGTCCACATCGCTGGAGATCTGCCCCGTCAAGCCGGTGACCTCCTCCAGGCTGTGGGTGATGCGCTCGTTCATTTTGAGAATGTCGCTCATCATGTCGTCCACCTGCGCCTTGGACTGAATGGCGACGCTCATATCCTTGGAAGCCATCTTGGCCACGATTTCCTTGACCTCGTCCACATTCTGCCGCGACTGCCCCACCACCTGGGTGATTTGATCGGCGAACTGGTTGGAGTTCTGCGACAGTTTGCGCACCTCGTCCGCCACCACCGCGAAACCGCGTCCGGCCTCCCCCGCCCTGGCGGCCTCGATGGCGGCATTGAGCGCCAGCAGATTGGTCTGATCGGCGATGACCTTGACATCGCCCAGCAGTTCCACCACTTCGTCCATCTGTTTCACCAGGTCGTCCACGCGCTGGGTCATGGACATGCTTTCCTTGCTGGTCTCGATGATGTGTGCAATGAAATATTGCAGAATCTTCTCGGTTTCCTGGGTGAACTGCTTGACGCCCAGGTGCTGCTTCTCCTCACCGGCTTCGTCATCCCCCTCCAGGCTGCTGGACAGGTTGCTGAGCAGGCCGCTGACCACCCGCATCTGGTTCTGGGTCTTTTCATTGAGCCCGCTGAAACTGGCGTTCAGGCTGATCACCGCATCCCGCAGCAACTGGTTGACCTGATCGAGTTCGCCATGTATGGATCCCACGCCCTCGCGCACGCTCTTGTCGATCTCCCCTGTAATGCCGCACAATTGCGCGCCCTCCAGCATGACCGCGCCCATGTCCGCCGCGGCCGTCCGCGGCCTGTTCTCCCCTCCGGCGGGCAGGGAGCGGGCGGCTTGCCATGCCGAGAATACCCAGCCCGTTGACACCAGGGTCAGCAACACCATCGACAGGGGGGAGGCATCCATGACCGCCAGGGCGGCGAGGCTGCCCAGGGTAAGCGCCGATATATGCCAGTGTTTCCCGAAAAAGGTTTTCATTTATTCTCCTTTCTCTCCATGTGTAGCGCGCATCCCGCCTGGCAGGATGCTCCGTCCCTGGCGTGACAGGCACTTCTCCCCCAGTGCGATGGCGTGCGGCCTCCATGGCACATATCGGCATGGGGCCTTGATCCCTTTAAGAGTTCTCTGACATGGCGGGAAGAGCCAAAAGCGATGGGAAACGGAGGGTTCCAGCGCGGGCAGCGCCCGCGCAAACGGGCGGCAAGCCCAGGCCGCGGGCATTCTCAGAAAGTGTGATGGTTCCGGAAAAGCCGCATCCTTGCTATGGGTCACCCCCCGGCCCTGCCCGGGGAGTTTGGTCTGGCTGGTTCGTCATCCTCTGCCGATGACGAAGGGACGTTCAGGCGGTCCTTTCAGTCCCTGTCCGCGGGGGAGTTGATCTCGAGTTCGTTGCGCAGGATGGTCAGCTCCCGTGGGGCCTGGATGCTGATCCGCACCTGGCCAGGATTGATCTTCCTGATATGAAACTCGAACGGCCCGTCACGGAACAGCTCCGCCACCGTCATGTTCGGATCGATGTTTTCAGAGGGATAAATCTGTATCGATTCTCCAGCACGCCGTGTTAAAACCAACATTTGCTAGTTGCTCCTACGTTATTTATAGACACATATGATATATATGAGATATAACATTATATCAGAGATTACTTACACAAGGAATCCACCGTTCCAAAGTGGTGCGATTCCAGGTTGTTGCCACCATCGGATTTACAGTGACTTACCATTCAGTATGCTACTCCGGCAACCACATTGTAAATTGATGGTGCAATGCGTGGTCCCCGCCAGGGTCGCCCGATTCTGTTCAGGCAGCCATCCACCCTGATGTTCCCTGGCGGAGAATTCCATGCCCGGCCTGTGGAAATCGCCCCGGCCGGCCACTCAGCCGTTCACATAAGGTTCGCACCATGCCGCGATCATGCGCCCCGCGTATCCGGCATCCCGGCCATCCATCAGGAGATGATCCGCCTGGCCGAGGGAGACGAAGCTCTTCGGATGGCGCGCCCGTGAGAATATACGCGCCGCGCTGGCAATGTCCACTGTCTTGTCACTGGGAGAATGCAAAATCAGCAATGCCCTGTCCAGTTGTCCGATGGCGCTGCCCAGGTCGCAGGCATCGAGATCCTCGACGAAACGCCGGTTGATCCGGTATTCGATCCCCCCCACGCGGATTTCCGCCTCGCCCCGGCGGGCGATCTCCGCCCGCAGATCCGGAAAATGATCCAGCACGTGGGCCGGCTCGCTGGGCGCGGCTATGGTGGCCACGGCCCGGCAGGACGGTACCTGAGCAGCCGCCATCAGGGCGGCGGCGCCTCCCAGCGAGTGCCCGATCAGCAGCGCCGGGGCTTCGAAGCCGTCTTCCACGAAGCGCGCGGCCCTGACAATATCCTGAACATTGTCGGAAAAGACCGTTTCCGTGAAATCTCCCTCGCTCTCTCCCAATCCGGTAAAGTCGAATCGTAGCACGGCTATGCCCTGAGTGCACAATACCCGGCAAATATTCCTGATGCCCTTGTAAAGCTTGTTGCAGGTGAAACAGTGGGCAAACACGGCGTAGGCCCGGATTTCACCGTCTCCGGGACGGTCCAGGAGGGCGGAGAGGCGTTCCCCCCGTCCATTCTCGAAGGAAAGCCGCTGAGATTGCACGTCCGCCGTCATGGCCTGTCGAACACCAGCATGCTTTCGATATGGTTGGTGTGGGGAAACATGTCGATCAATCCCGCATGGGTCAGTTCATAGCCTTTTTCATTGACCAGGCAGTCGGCATCCCGCGCCAGGGTCTCGGGATTACAGGATACATACACGATGCGCCGCGGACCATGCGCCGGCAAGGCGCGCAGCATGGGCAAGGCGCCGCTGCGCGCGGGATCCAGCAGAACCTTGTCGGGATTGTAGCGCGCCCAGAGGGCGGCACTGCCCTCCTCTGACAGATCGGCGTGGAGGAACTCCGCATTGGCGATGCCGTTGCGCCGGGCGTTGACGCGCGCCCTCTCGACGAGCGCCGCGCAAAAATCGGCGCCCACCACGCCCGCGCAGCGCCGTGCCAGCGGCAGGGAGAAATTGCCCAGGCCACAAAACAGATCCAGCACCACTTCGTTCGTCCGCGGCGCCAGCAAGTCCAGCGCCTGGTCGACCATGAGGCGGTTGACCCCGCCGTTGACCTGGATGAAGTCCACGGGGGAAAAGCGGATCTCCACCTGGTGAGCGGGCAAGGCGTAGCTCAGGCCCCCCGTCCCCGGAACATACAACGGCACGCAACTGTCCGGGCCCTTGGGCTGCGCGTAGATGCCCAGACCGTGAATTTCCCCGTATTCCCTCAATGCGGCCTCGTCCGCATCGGACAACGGATCCAGGTGCCGCACCACCAGCGCGGCCGCGCCGTCCCCCACCGAGACCTCGATCTGCGGAATACGCTCGCGGCAGCTCAGCCCTTGGAGGCATTCATGCAGGGAGGGCAGCAGGCGCGCCACACGCGCCTCCAGCACCGGACAATCCCGCAGCGCCAGCACATAACCCCCATAGCGGGCGCGGAAACCGATGCGGATCTCGTCATCCCTGGCATGGTAGCGCACACTGAGCCGCGCGCGCCGCCGGTAGGCCAGGGGCGGAGCCGTCACGACAGGCAGCCAGCGCGCGGGCCGGAGGTTGGGGCGGGCTTCGAGGTGGCGCCGCAGAATATCCTCCTTGTATTCCAGTTGCATCCCGTATTCCAGGTGCTGAAGCCGGCATCCCCCGCACACGCCCGCGTGGGCGCAGGGAGGCGTCACACGCCGGGGGGAAGGCGCGCTGATTTCCACCGCCCGCCCCTGCATTTTTCCGCGGTGCTTGCGCAAGCGCTGGAAAGTCACCGTCTCACCGGGCAGGACGCCGTCGATATAGACTTCCCGGCCGTCCGCGCACACCCTGCCGCGCCCCTCGCCGTCGAGATCGAGAACCCGCGCGGTGTACAGCGGGCGCGGTTTCCCGGCCGTGTGTTTCTTTTGCAACATGAGACTGACGCTGCCCGATTCCCCGCATCCAAAGGGCGCACAGTATAGCCTGTTTACATGGCCGCCGGGGACTCGCGCATATGATTCAAATCACACTTGATATAACCAAAAACTATAATTGAATCAGTATTTACATTTTCAGTTATAAGGGATAAGATTGATACAACTTCATTCAGTTTCATCCCGATTTCGTACAACATCAGAATCTGATCTGTATTCATGCACCAGCACAACGCCAGAAAAATCGAAAAGCCCTTGCCGTCTCAGGATGAGGCAGCATTCATCGCGGCCCTCAATGAAAAATATCACGGGCTCAGCGTGGAGGCGCGCATCCGGGAGTTGTACTCCGACTTCGACCCTGGAAGGGTCATGCTGACCTCCTCCTTTGCCGCCACGTCGGCCTTCTTTCTCTATCTTTTCTCCACGGTCCGGCCCCAGCAAAAGGTATTCTTCATCGACACCGGCTTCCATTTTCCGGAAACCCTGGAATACAAGGAAAAGCTGACGCGCCTGTACCATCTCAACGTGGAGGACATACGGGCCGAGGACTGGAAGCACGAATTCACCGTCAAGGACCAGACCTGGAAAACGGATCCAGACTTCTGCTGCTCCATCAACAAGGTGGAACCCCTGGACGCCATCAAGAAAGACTACGATGTATGGGCCTCGGGCCTCATGAGCTGGCAGAGCGATCACCGCGCCACACTGGATGTCTTCGAGAAACGGGGCGGCATCATCAAGTTCTACCCCCTCATCGATGTCACCCGGGAGGAAAGGGACGCCTACATCAAATCACACGACCTGCCCTTCCATCCCCTGGTCTTCAAGGGCTACTCGTCCATCGGCTGCAAGCACTGCACCGTGCCCGGCGAGGACCGCAGCGGCCGCTGGAACAACTGCCCCAAGACGGAATGCGGACTGCATCTGTGAAATGCGAGGGGTGATACGTGAAGTGTGAGGCGTGGCGCAGTTCATGGATGAGACACGCCTCACCCTTCACGTATCACCCTTCACGCCTCACGTCACCAAATTGCGCGGCTCACCCGAGGCCCACGCCCGGATATTGAGCGCCACTTCGTCCACCAGGCGCTGCCGCGCCTCGCGGCTGGCCCAGGCGATGTGCGGCGTCACGATGAGATTGGGTATGTCACGAGCCAGCAAGGGACTGTCTTCCCCGGGCGGCTCCACGGCCAGCACGTCCACCCCCGCCCCGCCCAGGTGTCCTGACTTCAGGGCATGGGCCAGGGCATGCTCATCCACGATCCCGCCGCGCGCGGTATTGATCAGCAAGGCCCCGGGCTTCATGGCGGCCATCTCGGCCGCGCCTATCAGGCCGCGGGTATTGCCGGCCAGGGGACAGTGGAGTGTCAGCACATCCACTTGCGGTAACAGATCAGGCAGCGCCACTCGCCCTTCCATCTCGGGAGATCCGGGCCGGGCCGCAATCAGCACATGCATGCCGAAGGCATGCGCGACCTTGGCCACCGACCGGCCCAGCTCGCCATAGCCCACGATGCCCAGGGTCTTGCCCGCCAGTTCGCCGATGGGATAGTCCAGCAGGCAGAAATCCCTGCTGCCCTGCCAGCGCCCGCCCCTGACGGCCCCCATGTACTCGGGCAGGCGGGTGACCAGGGCCAGCAGCAGGCAGAAGACGTGCTGGGTCACGGCGGGAGTGGCATAACCACGCACATTGCACACCCTGATGCCCCGCGCCTCGGCGCCCGCGACATCAATATTGTCGGTCCCCGTCGCGGAGACGCATACCAGGCGCAGATCGCCAAGGGCCTGGAAATGCGCCGCATCCAGGGGCACCTTGTTGCTGACGGCGACCTGGGCGCTGGCCAGGCGCCCGGTCACCTCCTCCGGCCGGGAATGGCCAAAAAATCGCCACTCCGGCAACACGGCCTTCAGCCCCGACAAATCGAGGTCCCCCCGGTCCAGGGAATCGATATCAAGAAAAACGCCCAGCATATTGTTTATACGCCATTAAATATAAACCACTCTAATAATAGGGAATTCAGATAAAACTGGCCCGCATACTGCATTCCCATGAAGTAAAGTTGTCGGAAATTTCTGCCGCTAAAAAATACATATAGATGTCTAAACAGATACGAGCTTATTCATTGAGAGCCAATTGCTCAGGAGGACATCATCATGAGTCTGATCATCGAAGCTGTAATCATGTCGTTTACCATGGGCGCCATACTCGGCGCGGCCGTTGCCCTGTCGCTCAAATCGAGCAAGTACTGGGACAGCAGAACCTCTTCGGAAACGCGCCACAAGGCCGTACCCGTCAGGAACGAGGCCCATCCCGGGGTGCGGCGGGAACACCACTGACGGCAGCGCCTCTGGAAAACATCCCGGCTGCGCGCGGAACAGGGTGCGTTCGGCCCAGGCTTCCCATGAGCGGGTACGCCCTGGCGAAATATAAATGGTTGGAACGCTCCGCCGCCCGTCAGTTGGGGGAGCCCTTCTCCGGATGGGCGTATTTCGGCGGCAATTGCAAATAGAAACCCTGCTCCTCGATCGATTTCAGCACCGTGGCGGCCTCGCTGCGCGCCAGTTTCTTCTCCCTGGTCAACTCCAGGGTCATCACCCGCTCCAGCTTTCCCAGCATGTTCAACAGCTCTTCGGGCACCCGTGAGCAGTCATCCTCCTGTCCCACGAACAGATAGGTGTCGGGCTCTCTCTTTCCCTTGTAGACATAGCAATCGCGTTTCATGGCAAGTCTGGTGTCGCTTTCCCCATGCTTCGGATAAGATAGGAACAGAGCGCAACATACGACATTTGCCATGCCAAGACAATCCCGCCCCCTGGTATTCCTCCTGCTCGCGGCAGGTGCGGCGCTCACCGCCTACGTTTTCCTCGGTGGCGAGAAACCTGTCGAGGTCACGGTGCGGACCGTGGACAAGGGCCGCGTGGAAGCCACCGTCACCAACACCCGGGCAGGCACGGTCAAGGCCTGCCGGCGCGCGCGCCTGTCGCCCACGACCGGCGGACAGATCGCACGGTTGCTGGCGCAGGAAGGCGACCAGGTGCGCAAGGGCCAGATCCTGCTGGAACTGTGGAACGACGACCTGGCGGCCCAGGTGACGCTGGCCGAAAGCGAACTGCTGACGGCGAGGGCCAACGCCACCAGCGCCTGCCTGATCGCCGAGGAGGCCAGCCGCGAGGCCGAACGGCAGTCGCGCCTCCACGAATCCCAATTGACCTCCGAGGAGAATGTCGACAAGGCCCGCACCAATGCCAGGGCCAAAAAGGCCGCCTGCGAGGCCGCCCGGGCCGGCATCCAGGTGAGCCAGGCGCGCCTTGCCGTGGCCCGCGCCACCCTGGCGCGCACCGTACTGCGCGCGCCCTTCGACGGCACCATCGCCGAGATCAACGGCGAACTCGCGGAATATGTCACTCCCTCCCCCATCGGCGTGGCCACGCCGCCGGCCGTCGATCTCATCGATGACAGTTGCCTGTATGTCTCGGCGCCCATGGATGAAGTGGACGCACCGGCCATCGAGCCCCTCATGACGGCGCGCATCACCCTGGATGCCTTTCCCGGCCGGACCTTCCCCGCGCTGGTCCAGCGTATCGCGCCCTACGTCCTCGAAGTGGAGAAGCAGGCGCGCACCGTGGACGTGGAGGCCGTCTTTGCCGATCCGGCGGACTTCGCCAATATGCTGCCCGGTTACAGCGCCGATGTGACGATAATCCTGGATTACCGCGATGATGTGCCGCGGGTGCCGACGGAGGCCATCATGGAGAACGGCCGCGTCCTGGTGTTCAACCCGGCCGCGAAGCGTCTGGAAGCGCGCGCCCTGAAGACCGGCCTGTCCAACTGGGCCTACACGGAAGTGCTTTCCGGCGTCCAGGCCGGCGAGCAGGTGGTCGTCTCCATCGACCAGGAAGGGGTGCGCAACGGCGTTGCCGCCACCGTGGCGCCGCCGCAACCATGATACGCCTGCGGGAGATCACGCGCGTATACACCGTAGGCGAACAGGCAGTCCATGCCCTGGACGGGATCTCCCTGCACATCACCGCCGGGGAGTACGTCTCCATCATGGGGCCATCCGGTTCGGGCAAGTCCACGCTGCTGCACATCCTGGGACTCCTGGACCGCCCCACCCGGGGACGCTATTTTCTCGACGGTGAGGACATCCTGTCCCTCGACGAGGCCACCCAGGCGCGCACCCGGCGCGAGAAGATCGGCTTCGTCTTCCAGTTCTTTCATCTCATTCCCCGCCTCACCGCGGCGGAAAACATCGCCCTCCCCCTGATGCTGGCGGGTGTTCCCGCCACTGAAAGGAAAGCCCGCGTGGCCAGGCTGCTCGAGGAGACCGCCCTCTCGGACCGCGCCCGGCATCGCCCCGATCAGCTCTCGGGCGGCCAGCAACAGCGCGTCGCCATCGCCCGCGCCATGGTCATGTCGCCCTCCGTGCTGCTCGCCGACGAACCCACGGGCAACCTGGACCGCCATTCGGGCGAAGAGATCATCCACCTGCTGGAGCGCCTCAACGCCTCGGGCCTCACCCTCATCGTCGTCACCCACGATCCCACCATCGGACGCCGCGCCCGGCGGCAGATACAGATGGAGGATGGCCGGATCATCGCCGACAACGCCAAGGAGCCCGCGTCATGAAGGCCGGCGACATCCTCGCCTTCTCGCAGAAGACCCTGCGCAGCCATCGCAGCCGCACCCTGCTCATGCTGCTGGCCATGGCCATGGGCGTGGCCGCCGTGGTGGTGCTGACGGCGCTGGGGGAAGGAGCGCGGCGCTACATCACGGGGGAATTCGCCTCCCTGGGCACCAACCTGCTCATCGTATTGCCCGGCCGCAGTGAAACCCGTGGCGTTGCTCCCGGCCTGTTCATGGGCGAGACGCCGCGCAATCTCACGGTGGGCGACGCGCGGGCCCTGGAACGCTCCAGCCGGGTGCGCCGGGTCGCGCCCGTGATCATCGGCTCGGCCCACGCCTCGTGGCGCCAGCGTGAACGAGAGGTGCCCGTGCTCGGCTCCACCAGCGAACTGCTGCCTCTGCGCCACTGGAAAATGAAACAGGGACGCTTCCTGCCTCCCGATGCCGCCGCGCGCGCCAGTCCCGTCGCCGTCATCGGCGCCAATGTGCGCCGCGAACTGTTCGGCGCCCGCCCGGCCGTGGGAGAGTGGCTGAGACTGGGGGAGCGCCGCTACCGGGTCATCGGCATCCTGGCCACCGAGGGCCGCTCCATCGGCCTGGACGTGGAGGACCTGGTCATCATCCCGGTATCGTCGGCCCAGGCGCTGTTCAACACCCCCTCCCTGTTCCGCATCCTGGTCGAGGCGCGCACCCGGGATGCCATCCTCCCTGTCAGGAATTTCATCCTCGATACCATTCAGAAACGCCACCAGGGAGAGAAGGACATCACGGTCATCACCCAGGATGCCGTGCTGTCCACCTTCGACCGCATCTTTCAGGCCCTGACCCTCACCGTGGCCGGCATCGCCGCCATCAGCCTGGCCGTGGCCGGCATCCTCATCATGAACGTCATGCTGGTGTCGGTCACCCAGCGCATGGCCGAGATCGGCCTGCTCAAGGCCCTGGGCGCATCGCGGCGTCACATCACCCTGCTGTTTCTGACCGAGGCGCTCATCCTGTCCTTCATCGGCGCCTGCGCCGGCCTGCTGGTGGGCGAGGCCGGAAGCTGGCTCATCGCCCGGGCCTACCCCGCCCTGCAGGTCACGGCGCCTCCCTGGGCATTGCTCGCCGCCTTCGCCGTGGCCCTGGCCACCGGCCTGCTGTTCGGCCTGCTGCCCGCCCGGCGCGCGGCGCGCATGGATCCCATCGCGGCCCTGTCACGGCAATGAAGTTCTTCGATCAGATCCGTTTCGCCCTCGCCAGCGTGCTCTCCCACCGCACCAGCAGCTTTCTCACCCTGCTGGGCATCGCCATCGGCGTCGCCGCCGTGGTGCTCCTCACCTCCATCGGCGAGGGCATCCATCGCTTCGTTCTCAGCGAGTTCACCCAGTTCGGCACCCGGCTGGTGGCGGTCAACCCGGGGCGCGCCACCACCCACGGCATGTCCGTCGGCGTCTTCGGCACCGAACGCCCCCTCACCCTGGAGGACGCCGCGGCGCTGCGGCGGCTCAGTTCCGCCCGCGCGGTGGTACCCTTCGTACAGGGCAATGCGGAAGTGGAGGCCGGCAAGAGACAACGGCGCACCAGCGTCTATGGCACGGGTTCGGATATGCCCGAGGCCTTCCAGTTCAGCGTCGCCAGCGGGCGCTTCCTGCCCCGCGACAACCCCGCCGCGCCCCGCGCCCTCGCCGTGCTGGGCAGCAAGGTGCGCCGCGAACTGTTCGGGACCGCCAACCCCCTGGGGCAGCGCATCCGCATCGGCGGCCATCGCTACCGAGTGGTGGGCGTCATGGAACCCAAGGGCGATGTGCTGGGGTTCGACCTGGACGACGCCGTCTATATCCCGGCCGCGCGCGCCCTGGAGCTGTTCAACCGTGACAGCCTGATGGAAATCGACATTCTCTACCGCGGCGACGCCGCGGTGGACAAGGTCGTCAGCGGTATTCGCCGCACACTCATCAGCCGCCACGGGCGGGAAGACTTCACCATCACCACCCAGGAGCAGATGCTCGACGTGCTGGGCTCCGTCCTGAACATCCTCACCTTTGCCGTGGGCGCCCTGGGCGGCATATCCCTGCTGGTGGGCAGCGTGGGCATACTCACGATCATGACCCTGTCGGTCACCGAACGCACGGCGGAAATCGGCCTGCTGAAGGCCCTGGGGGGAGCGCGCGGGGTGATCATCGCCCTGTTCCTGGGCGAGGCCATGCTCCTGGCCGCCATCGGCGGCCTCCTGGGCCTGGGGCTGGGGGTGGGCGGCGCCTGGCTGCTCCATTTCATGATCCCGGAACTGCCGGTGCATACCTCCTGGACCTATGTCCTCCTGGCTGAACTGCTGGCCATCGTGATCGGCCTGCTGTCGGGCATTCTTCCCGCGCTGCGCGCCGCGCGTCTCGATGCGGTGGATGCGTTGCGGAGTGAGTAGTGGGTGGCCTTATCCCCTCACCTGTACCTCTACCGTCAAGCGGCACCGAGTGCCCCAAAGGTGAGAGGGGCAGGTGAGGGGCGTGC
>WGFB01000052.1 GCA_015492435.1 Gammaproteobacteria bacterium
GAAATGGAGGACAGTTTTTCGATCATTTGAGGCGAATAGTGGTCACTATTTAACGAAAATGATCGAAAAAATGGACCCATTTCCCGCCGCCGCAGTAGATTCATCCTAAGTCCAACAGCCTCCTAGGTCCCGGTTTCCAGGCGCTGCAATGGCGGGCGCAAGGCGAAAGTCTTTTGAATACAAGAAAATAAACCACCCTGCCACATGTGACGGATGATAAAACCACAAGTAATCTATATGGTTAGAATACCTATTTGAATATATTCTTGAAGAAGAGCTGCATTTCCTGCCATGAGGCCAGATCAGCCTCCCGGTCGTAGACAAGGGGCAGATCGAATTTTTCACCATAGATGTTGGCTTCGGGATTCGTGAAGCTGTGCCATGCTCCGGGATAGGAAACGATCCTGAACCGGGCGCCGGCCTTCAGCATTTCCGCCTCGAAGCGCCTGATCGCGGCAGGGGTGACAAAGGGATCTTCCGCGCCATTCAGCACCAGGATCTTGGCCCGGATGGTGCCGGGCTCGGCCCTGACGCTGGGCTTGAGACTGCCATGGAAACTGACCACGCCCGCCAGGTCGAGCCCCGCCCGCGCCATGTTCAATACCACCCCGCCCCCCATGCAGTACCCGATAGCGGCGATTTTCCCAGGATCGGTCTGGGCCTGGGCCTTGAGCAGGTTCATGGCCGCCACGAAACGCGCCCGCGCGAGGACGAAGTTCTGGCTGATCTGCGATGCAAACTTGCTCGCCTCGTCGGGATGATCCACCACCTTCCCGTCGCCATACATATCCACCGCCAGGGCCACGTAACCCAGGCGCGCCAGCATGTCCGCGCGGTAGCGGGTATATTTACCGTTACCCCACCACTCGTGGACGACAAGGATGCCAGGCCGTTTCCCGGTAAACTCATCGTCATAGACCAGGTAACCCTTCAGGGTCACGCCCTCCGCTTCATAGCTCACATGCGAGGATTGAAGCGCGGCATGAACCTGCGCCCCTAGAAACAGCGATAACGACAACAGCAGCAAGACAACTCGTTTCATTTCCATCTCCAGTTATTCCGCGTCATCGGGCACCCGACGCAAGGGGACAAAGCAACAGGCCAGCACGCGCTTCTCGACTGGATGGCGGGCTACGGTTCGCGCGCGGGCTCCCCGGGGATCAGTGTAATATGCCGCGTATCGGGCACAGCGGCGGCTTGTGGCGGGCGCTTCTCCTGAAGGTCTTCACCCCGCTCCGCCAGGCTCAGGCCCTCCGTATTGATTTCACATCCCTCGACGGGCGGGGACTCCACGAGCACCGCGCCGGGAGGCGCGATCTCCGCCTGAATGGGCGCCGGCACCGCTTGCCCGTCTGCCACCCCGCCAGCCTCCCCCATTTCAACGCCCGGATCCATTACGCTCAGGGAGGCCGTGTCTATGGCCGGCGCTTCGGGCGGCGCCGTTTCATCCATGGCAACCCCTGGCGGCGCCAAGGTGAAGCGGCCGTGCCCGCCGGGATGATCCGCTTCCTCCCGCCTTTCCTGGATCTGGCACAGCGCGCCTGCCTTGCGCATGGCCTGTTGATACTTCCGCGCCGTCGTTTCGTCCACGCCGCTCTTGATGGTGTACCGCCTGCCGGAGAAAAGCCTGTCCAGCTTGCCGGGCACAGTCTTGAAGAGAGCCGCCACATTATCCCTGACCACGCCGGGATCGGCTCCCTCCACCAGATGCCCCTCGAAAATCACATCGTACCTTTTCTCGTCACTCATAGGAAACCCTGCGCCTGACCGAACCTGCCTGCGGAACCTGAATCCGTGGGTTCATGTAGAATTTCGTCCATGCCCACCCTGGCCTTTAGCGGCACCAGATTTCAGGGGCAGGATTTCCGTGACGAGCACGACGCCTTCCCGGACGCGCCAGCGGACATCAAAGTCCAGCAGCTTCATGCCGAACATCCGTAGCGGATCTTCCCGGTTGCGGCAGGCGGGACGGGGATCCAGCTCCAGCAGCCGGGTCACAAGCCCCCGCAAGCCGGGATGGCCGCGGCTTTCCCACTCCGCGCACTGCGCCAGGGCGCGCTCACTGAAACGAACCGGCAAAACAGCCCGGGGCCTCTCTTCCGCAAAGCCGCCCCTCGCGCCAGGCGGACAATCCGCGTAGGGCACATAGGGCTTGATATCCAGCACCGGCGTCTGATCGAGAAGATCGACCCCCTTCAGCAACAATGTCAGCCGGCCCTCTCCGTATTCCACCCCGCCCAGTTCCACCACGCTGATGCCCAGGGGGTTGGGGCGGCATGGCGAGCGGGAGGCAAACACGCCCACGCGCGCGTTTCCGCCCAGGCGGGGCGGGCGCACGGTCGGCTGCCAGTCCCCTCCGTTCCCTCCACGCTCGTGAAAAACGAAGCTCAGAAGAACATGAGAGAAACCATCCAGCCCCCGGAATGCCTCCGGCCGGTTGTAGGGCGGCAGCATCTCCAGCCTTGCCTCCGCCTCGGGGACCAAGCAGGCCTGGCGCGGGATACCGAACTTCTCCCTGAAACAGGAATGAATGATGCCGATGGGTTTGAATTTATATATCATGGCCGATACTGGATCGTCCCTGCCCTCTTCCCACGGGAGAAAAGCGGGAATATGCCGGAACCGAAAGACATCAGTATGGCTGACCCTATCGTCACATGAAAGACATTTTCATCCCGCCTCCCGCGTTGCAGAATTCAACCAGGCCGGCTGACAGCCTGGTGCGCGCCTGGCAAGTGGGTCAGATTCTGCAAGTGCGCGCGGAAAGCGACAGTGACGCGGCGGGAACGCTGTTGCTGCGCATTGGCAAACTGAAGATTGCCGCCCGTACCCCGGTGCCCATCAAGGCAGGCGAATCCTTCGCGGCGAAAATCCAGTCGCTGGGCGAGGTACCCGTCCTCAAGGTCGTGTCTCCTCCCGATGGGCCCCAGCGCATCATCGCCCAATATCTGCGTGAGTCCCTGCCCAGGCAGGCGGACTTCACGCCACTCATGCAGCGCCTGCAGAACGCGGCCAGCGGACCCGCCCCCATGCCCGCGCCCATCAAGGCGCTGGCGCAGGCCATCCTGCGCCAGATACCCACCGCAGACAGTTTGGAAAATGCCAGCCAGGTAAAATCAGCGATCTCCGGCAGCGGCGTCCTGCTCGAATCCCGGCTGGCAAGGGGGGCGCCGCCGGCGGGCATTGCGGAAAGCGACCTCAAAGCCCGCCTGCTGCAGTTGCGCAACCTCATCAACCGGCAACTGGGTGGCGCCGCCAGTCTCCCCGCCACTCAAGGCGCGGCGGCCCCGGACCTGGCAGCCAGCCCATCCACCATCCCGGAAACCGCCCGGCCGCAAGGCGCATCAACCCCACAGCAGGCCATCGAGCTTTTCGTCAATGGCCGCCTGGCGCCGGAATCCCTGATCACGCGCCTTGCCCGGCATCTCCCCGCCACGGACGTTTCCCTGTTGATGCGCTACCTGGAGCGCCTGGCGGGCGAATCCAGGGCCGCGGCGCCCGAGCTGCCGGAACTCCTGGCGCGCGTGGCCCGCTTCATCCAGGCGCAACCCAACCCCCAAAGCACCGCCGAATCCCTGCTCGCCCTGTTGCGAAGCACCCTCGCCCTGCAGGAACTGCAACAGCTCACGGACAACGCGCTGAGCCGCATTCAGGCCAATCAGCTCGGCAGCGCGAACCGGGAGGCCGGCCCGGCCTTCCTGCTCCACCTGGATCTCCCCGTTGCCCATGACAAGGATGTCAGAAATCTGCAATTGCAGTTCGAGCGCCACGGCGGGAACAGCGATACTCCCGAAGAGTGGAATGTCACCATCAACTTCAATCTGCCCGAACTGGGTCCCATCCAGGCGCGCGTGAGATTGCGGGAGAACCGCTTGACGACACGTTTCGAGGCCGGACGCGCGGAAACGGTCGCGGATATCAGGGAGGCACTGCCGCGCCTGCAGGAAGCCTTGGCCGGAACCGGCGTCGCCATCGAGCACCTCTCGGTGGAACTGGGCGAGGCGCCACCCGGCGGACCCGCGCAACCCAGGGGGCGGCATCTTCTGGATGAAATGGCGTGAAACAGGAAACCGACATTGCCATTGCCCTGGAATATGATGGCGCGCACGCGCCCCGGGTGACCGCCAAGGGCGCCGGGGAGCTGGCCAGAAGAATCCGCGAAGTGGCGCGCCAGCACGACATTCCACTCCACCATGACGATCAACTGGTGGAAATTCTCGCCCAACTGGAACTGGGCGAGGAAATACCTGAAACCCTCTACCAAGTGGTGGCGGAGATCATCGCCTTCATCTATGTGCTCAAGGGCAAGTTTCCCGAGAGCTATGCGCCCTATGCGCCGCCGGAAGAACCGCAGCCCTGAACAGGCACTCAGGCGGGGCGCCAGCCGCCCGCGAAATCCACCAGATCCCGCTCCTCCAGGCGCCCGTTGACATAGAGCCCGTCCAGCACCTCGCGGGTAATCTCCCGGGGTTTTCCGGCCTCGTCAAGATACACCCACTTGCCATGAATCACCAGTTCGAAAAGGGTGATCATGATGTCGTCAAAGCGGATGGCATATTGCCGCCCCAGGCGCCTCACATCAAGCTGATTGATGGGCCTTCCCAGATGCTGGCACGTCTCCCGGACAAGGGCTTCCAGTGCCACATCCCACTTGGGGATTTCCTCATGAAACTCGGATGATATATGGAACACGCCGTTCTCCCGTCCATTTTTGTCCACCATGCCTCACACCCCCTGTCCTCTTACGCTGTCAGAACAGGCCGCGAGGCGCCTGTCCCTTTGTTTATCGGCCACAAATCAAAAAGCTATAGCTGTATTTTTTCGGCTCGACGGCTTTTTGACGGAGCGCGGAATCGTCAGGCCCTGCTCATCTCCTCCACCACTGCACACCACGCCGCCGCCAGGTTACCCAGGTGATAGCCGCCCCCGCCCAGCCCCAGGAGACGCCCGTTGGCGTATTCATCGGCCAGGGCGCACAGGCTGCGCGCCGCCCGGCGGTGTGCGGCCGGGGTGTAGGCCATCTGGGTAATGGGATCGCCGGCGAGGCTGTCGGCGCCGCACTGGAGCAGGATGAAATCAGGCTCCGCCTGGCGCAGGAATTCCTCCGCCCTGGCCCACTCGCGGGCAAACATGGCGTCATCGGCGCCCGGGGGCATGGGAATATTCAGCTTGGTCCCGCGCGCCGCCCCCACTCCCGTCTCCGTGGCGCTTCCGGTGCCAGGATACAAGGTGTGCCCATCCTGGTGAAGATCCACGAAAATCAGCCAGGGATCCGCCTCGAAGGCGTAGAACACGCCATCGCCATGGTGGGCGTCAATGTCCACGTAGGCAATGCGGCTCAATCCGTGGAACTGGCGCAAGGTGGAAATAGCAACGCCGCAATCGTTGAAGACACAGAACCCCGCCGCCCCGTCACGGCGCGCGTGGTGCAGGCCGGCGATGGGCACGAAGGCGCGCCTGCAGCGCCCCCCCATGATGGCATCCACCGCCTCCAGCACGGTGCCGACCACGGCTGCGGCCGCCTCGTAGACTCCCGGAAAAGCCGGGGTGTCGCCCTGATCGAGAAAGCCCGTCCCGGCCTGGGACCGCCGCCTGACCTGCTCGACATGCGCATGGGTGTGAAAACGCTCGATTTCATCCTGGCTGGCCTGGACGGGGGGACAGCGGCATACCCCCCTGTCCAGGCCAAGGCGCTCCAGCCCGGAAACGAAGGCGTCGTGGCGCATGGGTCCGAAGGGATGTTCACCGCCAAAGGCGTAGCGCGCCAGTTCCGGCCCGGTATAGAGGCAGAGCTGGGAAACCGCGCGGCCGGCCATGTCGCCAGGAAACCCTCAGCCGGGCTGGCTGCGCCTGCTGTTGAGCCAGCGCGTCAAGGGGCGCCATTGTTCCACGTCATGGACCGTAGCCGAGGGCGCCAGCTCGAAAATTCCCAGCCCCCGCTCCGCGGCACGGATATAGTTCTGGCTGTCGCGCAGGGAAGTCAGGAAAGGAATCTTGAGCTGTTTGAGGAAGCGTTCCAGGGTGTGGTAGATGACGGTGTTCTCACGCACCCGGTTGGCGACCACGGCGATTTTGGTCTGCTGACGCGACACCTTGCCCACCAGCAGCAGGTCATGAATGAAATGGCTGGCCGCACGGATGTCGATGGGCGATGGCAGCACTGGTATGACCACAGTCTGGGCGCGCTTGACGAGATCGGCGACCTTGCGCCCATGCACCGCCGCCGGGGCATCCAGGATAAGGTATTCCGTCCCGCGCGGCACCCGCAGGCTCTCCTTCCAGGCGGGAATGCCCGCGATCCCGGGCCGGTATTCGGACCGGCATTGCAGCCAGTCCATGGACGATCCCTGGGGATCCAGATCGGCCAGCGCCACGGCGCGCCCCTGATTGGCATAGAAGCTGGCGATGTTGGTGGCCAGGGTGGTCTTTCCACAACCGCCCTTGGCATTCATGAGGAGTATCGTGCGCATAGGCTTTCACTCTTTTTATTATTTTGGCAACCCCTGTAACCATAAGGGATCTGCTTACGCGAGCCAAGTCCTATTTGTCGCGATGCTTCACAGGCGCGCCCTGAGAATGGCGGCGATTTCATCATCCCGGAGTTCGATGGGATTGGTTTTCATGCTGCTGCCACGGGAGTGAGCCACCACCTTGTCGATGCCCGTCCCGTCGAGGCCGTAGTGGGAGAGGCGCGGCAACGCCATGCGGCGGGTCCAGTCTTCGAGCAGATCCACCAGCGCCGTCCAGGCATCTTCCGGGTGCTTAAAGCCGCGTCCACACAGGATCCGGGCGGCACGGGCGTACTTGTTCAGGGCGGAATTATCCGGCTCCCTGGCGCGCAGGGCCCGGATGTTCGCCTCGGTGGCGGCGGCCACCAGGGTGCCGCATACCTCGCCGTGGGGAATGGGATAGAAGGCGCCCAGCGGGGAAGCCAGCCCGTGAACGGAACCCAGGCCGCACTGGGCCAGTGTGATACCGGACAACAAGGCGGCGCAGGCCATGCGCTCCTGTGCCTCGCGGGCCTCTCCCTCCTTCTCGTACCATTCAGGCAGAGCTTCACGAACCATCTCCAACCCTCTGATTGAAAGAGCGTCAGTCACGGGATTGGCCTTCAGGGACAGATAGGACTCCAGAAGCTGGGTCAGGGCATCCATGCCATTGGCGGCGATCACGGCGCGGGGGCAGGTCATCAGCAGATCCGGATCGATGACGGCATGGGCGGGCACCAGCGCCTCGTCGCGGAAGGATTTCTTGAACCCCGCCCCGCCCTGCACGCTGAGCACCGCATTCTTGGTCGCCTCGCTGCCCGTCCCCGCCGTGGTGGGCACGGCGATCATGGGCGTGGCGGGCCCCCGGTAGACGCGCCCGGCGCCCACCCCCTCCAGATAGTCCATGACGGAATGGCCGCAACGCAACAACCCCGCAACAGCCTTGGCCCCGTCCAGGGCGCTCCCCCCGCCAATGGCCAGCACCACATCCAGCGCCTCCCCGCCAAGTTCGCGCACCGTATCGTCCACCCACTGGGGCGAGGGTTCACCCTCAACGCTGACATGTTCCCAGGTAATGCCGGCCGCCCGCAGCGCGGCACTCAGACGCGGCCATGCGGGCGATTCCACGAAGGAGCGTCTGCCCGTGACCAGGAGCACCTGCCGCCCATGGGCCCTGATCAGCCCGGGGACGCGCTCCAGGGCGCCGCGCCCGAATTCGATGCGCGGCAGGCGGGCGATTGAAAAAGGCCTCATGCTCCGGAATGACGGGGGAACAGTCCCTTGTACGGCACCCCCTGCCGGGGCTCGGCCATCCAGTCGGCCACCGCGTCGCGCCAGGCGATGTAATGAGCCGTCTCCTTGTGGCGGCGGGCATCCTCGATGGTCTCGTAGGCCTCGTAGAGCACAAAGCAACTGGGATCGTCCTGCGCCTGCAGGACATCGAAGCGAAGATTGCCCGGCTCCTGAATGGATGCCAGGTGATTGAGTTCTGTCGCCTCGATGAATTCCGCGATATGCTCCGGCTTGACCCGGACATGTACGATGGTTACTTCCATATTGCCTCCTTCAGCTTTCTGGTGCCTGTCACTCATCCGGCGCGATGCCGGACTTCTCTGCGCCCGGCACCCACCCGTTTCCCCGGCCGTCCGCTCAGTCCGTATTGTCAGAGGGCGGCAGGCGCGGGGTGTCGGACATGATTTTCTCGGCCCGCGCGCCCAGGTAAACGAATATTCCCAACCCGATCAACAAGCCGACGGCGCCGACCATCATGGACACGGCCGCCATAATGCTGTCCGGATCCCCCAGGACAGACTTGAACATGAGCAGCAGGGCCTCGATGGACACGGCTATGAGTATGGCGGCGATGAAGCGGGTGATGGTGCGCCGCGTGGCGCTGAGGCGGAAGAACTCCTTGGGCATGAGCACCTCCTCCTCGAAAACGGTCTTGCCCAGATCGAATATGGCCAGCCCCAGGGTGAGAAAGATGACGATGCCGAAGGGCTTGAGTTTCTCGTCCTGGTAGGAATGGGGTTCGGTAAAGAGCGAGACAATCTCCGCGAAAGCGGTATAAATCAGCAAGGCCACCACCACCATCAGGCCAATCACGATAATGCTGTACACACCGCGGAACCAGGGCTCGAACTGGCGCCGGCGCGTGTCGCCCATGAGAAAACTCAGGGTCTTTTCCAGATCGAAATCAACAACCAGATAACCGGTGCGCCCCGTCTCACGGTCAACCAGGCGCAAGGCGCCCGAGATGCACAACTGCTGACGGGCAATGGAGAAATAAGGCTCGGTGGTCACCACTTTGTCGGTGTCCTTGGCCAGCACGTAATAGGGCCGCTGGCCGCGGTCGCGGTTCAGCCCCCATCCCTTCTCCAGGTCCTCGCCGCCATCGACCATCTGGAACTCGGTGATCTGCCTGCCCTCCTCGTCCAGGGTGTAGAGCAGATCGGCAAAGGGATAGATCTCACGCAGGCTCTTGATGGCCCGCTGGCGCGCCTCCTGGTCCTCCAGCAGTGAGGGGCTGCCAATGCCGGTCATCACCGATTCGATAAGTTCGTGAGCCGCGCTGCGGTATTGATGGTAGCTCTCGATGATGTCCAGGTAGCTGGGCGCGGCAATCATGGATTCTTCCTTTCAATTCAGAAGGTTTTTTTATGATTTTCTTGCAAATGTATTGTCGGGGAGAAGCGTTTGGATGTCCAGCCTCGGGCGCTTCTCCGCCAGCGTTCATGGCTGGCCGGTATCTTGCAACCCTGCATGTGAAAGCCGGAAAAACGTTGTAATTTCATTTTTACGGGAGAAGGACGACAATACGGGAGAGAGCGCCGAATGCTGTTCAACAACAGCCATTATTCGATCGGTGGGTGGGGAAACTCCACAAAGGAGGATGCCAAATGTATATCTACGATGAGCAAAGCAACACCTGGATCGCCCTGAGAGACACGCGCGCCTACAAGCGCAAACGCCGCCAGGCGCGGGACTATTGGATCGCCGCGCTCCTGGTCATGACCATCCTGCCGCTCGGCGCAGTCATATTCCTGATGCTGCTCATGACCTTCCTGACCCTGACCTACCTGGACGAATCCTTCTATCAGTTCCAGGAAGGAGAATGCCAGTAGCCTGACTCAGGCGCCGGGTGAATCTTCCCACGGGCACCTGAGGGACTTACGGCGGTCGCGGCGGTTTCTCCGGCGCGGCTCGCGGCCCGGCTCCCAGCGAATGGCCTGCCTCCGGTCGGCGCGATATCGCCTGCCCTTGCGCCCTGAGGCGCGGCGGTCGGGAATGATGTGGTGATCAGGAACCGTCTCTTTTACACGCATGATAGCCATTCTGCAATAACTCGAGGCAGCCTCTGCCTTTTTACCCTATCGGCCTGCGCCTCAAGGGAGTTTAGCCTGCCATCCTGGTGAGAAATAGGGGTGAGATGCCCGTTCCCCGCCCATCCCCTGAATTGCGTATGAGTTCACAGTTCTTGAGCTTGTTTGCGTGATATTACTGTGCATGGCAATCCAGCCAGTCCAACAAGGCAGGTGCATCCATGTCTGACACAAATCACAGAAACGTCGTACATTTCGACAAGCATGGCAAGGCAGACCACCAGGGCGCCAGTCTGATTTCCGAATGCAGAAACATGGCTTCGGAAAAGCTGGCCGGATCTCTCTCCGACATGATGGGCCGGGTCGATGACGCCTTGTTCGAACTGGCTGAAAAGGCGGAAAACAATATCGAGCAAAGCCACTATTTCGATGCCATGCGCGATGTACGCCTCAAGCGCGCCTCCATCGAAAGCGAATTCAGGAAACAGCTTATCGAGCGCTGCAACCTCGACACGCCTCCCGAGGCGGAGGCAGCGGCCCCGCAAGTCGACAGCGGGCTCAGCCTCATAGAAGACAATCTTCTGGAAACCTCCCTGGCCGTGAGCAACATGGTGGCCAAGGCCAACTATTTATGCAAGGAAGAACTGTTCGCTCTTGAACAGCGCATTGCATATCTGTTGCGCCGCGATCGCGCGGACGAGACCGTCAACCCCCTGGACCCTGTCAACATCTGCAACGCCTTCAAGGACGCCTGCCACGAGTTGGACTCCGATATCAAGGTCAAGTTGATCATCCTCAAGCTGTTCGAGAAGTTTGTCATCAAGGATCTGAAAGTAATCTATCAGGCCATCAACGAATTCCTGGCCCGCAACAACGTCCTCCCCGTGATCAACTATGCCATTCGCAACAATACGGCCGCCGAAGCGGCACTCGATGAGGTCATGACAGAGGCCGCCTTGGCGGACGATGGCGGCCAGGCGGGCAAGGATCTGCTCGCGTCTCTACGGGAATTGCTTGGAGGGCGCGCGGCACACCCCGGGCCGGGCGCACCCTTGGCCGGCGCGCCCGGCGCGGTCCCGGGCATGCCCCTGGTTTCATCTGGTGAAATGCTGAGCAACCTGACTCAGCTGCAACGGGGAATTCCGGGACACTTTTTCGAAGAGGCCGTCCATTTCGATGCCACGCGTGTCACCTCAGGCACCATCAACGTCCTGCGTGAACTCCAGGCCCTCAATGTCTTCGGAGGCCTGCCGGAACAGGATGATCATACCATCGACATCGTCGCCATGCTGTTCGACTATATCCTGGACGACCGCAATATCCCGGATCGCATGAAGGCCATTATCGGCAGGCTGCAGATCCCCATTCTCAAGGTCGTCATGATGGACCGCGGCTTTTTCTCAAGAAAACGCCACCCTGCCCGTGGCCTGCTGGACGCCCTGTCGCGCGCGGCCCTCGGCTTCGATGAGGAGGGGGACGAGATCACCGAGGCCGTCTACGCCAAGGCTGAGGCTGTGGTGCAGAGAATACTCAATGAGTTCGAGGACGACCCGGGAATATTTCAGGAAGTGCTGGACGAGACGGAGGCATTCCTGGAGGAAATGGGCCGCAAGTGCGAAGAGAAAATCGAGCAGACCCGCCGCGAGCTCGAACAGCAGACTCTGCATCACAATGCCGGTATCATCGCCAATCAGGAAGTCAGGAAGCGCATCGATACCGCCGATATCGACCCTCTTGTCAGGGAATTTCTCAACGAATACTGGTCGCGCCTGTTGATGATCGCCTATCTGCGCGACGGCGGCGATCTCCACGCCCTGCGGCCTCATGTGGAAACCATGGACACCCTGATCTGGAGCGTGCTGCCCAAGAATACGCCCGAGGAGCGCCGCCGGCTGGTGGACATGCTGCCCGGCCTTCTACGCGAGCTGAACGCTGGAATGGACGCGCTGGAAGTTGAGGACGATGAGCGGGAGTCTTTTTTTGCCAGGCTCGCGCTCTGTCACAGCAAGGCCGTCAGCCACAGGACCCGTTCACCTGGCGCGGCGGAAGTCCCCCATGGAGACGAGGAAACAGGGGACCGCGCCGGACAGGATATCCCCCCAAGCTGCGAAGCAAGGCCGCGGGAAACGGCCAGCCAGACGGCGCCAGGCGAAGCACCCACGCCTCCCCGGAGCGAGCCTTCCCCGCCGGAGCCGGGAAAACCCGCATGCGCCTCGGACATCATGGCCCAGATCGAACAGGGTGTCGTCGAAGTAGAGGAAATCACCCTGGGAAACGGCCCTGACACGCCGCCCGCGGCGCACGAGGCGGATGAATTCACAGAACAGGCGCGCAAGCTGGCAAAGGGCTCATGGCTCGCCTTCAAAAAGGAGGATGGCGCCCTGAGTCATGAAAAGCTTCTGTGGATCAACTCGGTCACACAAATGTACATGTTCACCAACCGCAACGGTCATAACACGCGCAATCTCGACCTGCACCAACTGGCGGCAATGTTCAGATCAGGCCGCGCAACGGCGCTCCAGGAGGAAGAACTGGTCGAACGCGCGGTCAACGACCTGGTCATCACCCTGAGAAGAGGTTGATCGCCAGGAGAGCCCTCATCCTCACCCCCAGCGGAACTTGCCCGCGCCGCACCGGTTCAGTATACCCGGCCATATGTTTCTTATCCCTTATCCCTTATCCCTTGTATCTTGTATCTTGTACCTTGTACCTTGTACCTTGTGCCTTGTGCCTTGTGCCTTGTATCTTGTAGCTTGTATCTTAATGCCTGACGCATCCGCTGAACCATGGGAAAGGAGGCACCTTGGCAAAATCCTTCAACCTGCTCCTGGCCAGCCTGCTCGCCATGCTCACCGCTGCGTGCGCCAGCAATCCGCCAAGCGCGGACCTGACCCGCTTTCAGTCTGCCACTATACAGGTCAATCCATCGGATGCCCATGACGCGCAGGAACTGAAGCGATTACAGTCCATCCTGTCCGCGGCGGTGCAACAAAACGGCCCCTTCCCCGCCTTGGCCGGCGGAGAGGCCGATCCCACCACCGCGCTCACCATTTCCGTCGATGTGGAAACCATCCGGCGGGTCAGCAATGCCATGAGGATCTCCATGGGACGCACGGCCGGCAGCAACACGGTCAGCGCCCGGATTACGCTGCTCGATGCCTCGGGAGATGCGCTTACCCACTTTAAGCTGATTGCCCACTCCCCCCTGAGAACGGCCATCAGCCCCGACTGGCCCTGGGGAGACCTGAAAACGGCCATGGAACGCCTGGGAGAACAACTGGCCGCCCAATTGACGAATTGGTACAATCAGGAATGACGGGCTGGACGAAACGAGGCGGCGCCCAACACGCAGGGGGCCGCGCCAGTCGCCAAGGATACGCATTCGGGGGAGCATCCCAACCATGAGAATTATCATTGCCTTATCCGGGATACTTGCGCTGATCTCGACGGGCGGATGCGCCCAGAAGGAAATCCAGAAGCCGGCCTCCCTGGACAGATACGACAGAGCCTATGTCAGCGTCATGGCCACCGACAGCAACGCGGACAATGACATCGCCACCCTGCAGAACCTGATCATTGGCGAACTCAACAACCGCAATCTCTATCACGCCCGTGCGGCCGCTGGAGCCACGAGCACGGCCGATGGGCTCGTCATCAGGGTGGATGTCCTGAAGCTGCACCGTTTTAACGGCGGGAAGGGTGTCGATAACAGCCCGGATTTTTTCAAAAAGGGCGGCACCGATGGCATCGATATCGGACAGGAATTCTCCAAGAGCAAGGTGATCGCGCGAGTCACGCTTGAGGATGGCAAGTCCCGCGACGTCCTGAGCACCTTCCCCCTCAGCGGCGACTCCCCCCGCATGAACTACAAGGAGGTGGACTGGCGCTGGGGCAGTCTGCTCCATGCCCTGCTGGACTTCGCCAGGCAACTGGCGGATGTCTTCCCGCCCCCGCGGTCTCAATAAGCCCCATCGTCGCAGCAGGCTGGCCGGGCTGGATCACGAACCCGGCATCTGCCGTCACTTGTCGGGCATCTCCGCGTTCAGCCCGGCCTAACCCGCATTTTGAAATTCGGGCGGCACATGTTCCCGCGCCCTGAACAGAGCCGCTACGCTCTTGGCGTCCTGTATCCTGCCTTGCCGGGCCCACGCCAGGGCCTCCCCGAAGGGCACCCAGTGACGCTCGAAAACCTCGTGGATCTCCGCCTCATGGGCCACTTCCCGCAGTCCCGTGGCCAGGAAAAGATGAATGCGCTCGTTGAACACACCGGGACTGGAGACGATACTCCCCAGTTCCCGCCAGCACCCGGCGTGAACGCCAGCCTCTTCCTCCAGTTCATGGCAGGCCGTTTCCAGGGGCGACTCCCCCGGCTCGATTTTTCCAGCCGGCAGTTCCCAGAGCCAGCCACCCACCGCGTGCCGGTATTGGTACAGAAGACAAACCTGTCCCTGCTCATTCAGGGCCACCACGGCCGCGCCGCCAGGATGGCGGACGATCTCCATTTCCAGGCGTGTCCCGTTGGGCAGGCTGACGGTTTCCACCGCCACGGTGATGATCCTGCCGCGGAAAACCGCGCGGCGGTTTCCGTCCGTCACTTCCCTCTACCCGGCAGTTGCATAAAGTTGCGGGTAGCAACCCTGGAAGGTACTAGGGAACCAATCCTTCGTATCTTATAGCTTGTACCTTGTAGCTTATAGCTTGCACCTTTCACAATCCCGGTATCCAATGTTTGCAATGACCGGTTTATTCGGATGATTCATAGAGATCGGCGCCAATGGCCTTGAGGCCCGCCCGCGCGCAAGCCTCGTCCAGTTTGGCGCCGGGGGCGCCGCCGACACCAATGCCGCCCACCACCTCGCCGGCGATCTTGACGGGAAAACCGCCCCCGAGCATGAGTATGGATGCATTCATGTCGCGGATGCCCTCGATGTTGGGCACGCGATTGATCAGCTCCGCGAAAAACTGGGTGGGCCGTCCCATGCTGACGGCGGTATAGGCCTTGCGGCGGCTGCTGTCCACCGTGTGCACGCCCGCGCCATCGTCCCGCATCTGGGCACGTATCACGCCCCCCCTGTCGACCACGGCCACGCTTACCCTGTAACCATCCTTGCGGCATTGCGCCAGGGCGGCATCCACCGCCTGGGCGGCCATTTTCAAGGGCAACACCGCCTGCCGGGGCAGCTCGGACGCCACCGTGTGGCCGGCCACGGCCGCGGCGCCGAGCAGCAGGGTGAAAATGAGGCTTGTCCTGAGAGTCTTCATTGCTTCCTCCTCTTGCGTATGGGAATTTACGGCCGCTTGGCATAGACCTCGTCGAAGACCGCCTCCAGAGGTTCGTGAACACCCCTGAGTTCATCGACAACGGCCCTGGCCCAGTCGAAATACGCCTGGCGGCGTTGCAGCGTCCAGCCCACGGGCGGGCTGGAGGCAATATCCCGCAGATTGCAGATCTTGTCCGCCAGCTTGACCAATTTGGCCTTATCCCCGAGCGCTCCCGTATTGACGATTTGCAGACGCTTGCGCTCCGCGCTGGGCAGGCTCTTGTCATCGGTGACATCGAGTACGATACGGCAGATCTCCTCGCCGAAGTGATGCTGCAACTCCTCCGGAGTGGTTTGCGTGTCCTCAATGGTATCGTGAAGAATGGCGGCACACAGAGTCGCCGTGTCGCTGACATGGCCCTCGTTGCACAATACATTGGCCAGCGCTATGGGGTGATTGATGTACGGAGAGGCCTCCGGGTCCTTGCGGCGCTGGTCGCGGTGCTTGAACGCGGCGAATTCAAGGGCATACAGGATAAGACAGTCTGCTTGCTTCATGGCTGGCTGGATTTCATTATGAAATATCACGCGTTCAGATCGGGAATGAGGCGGCTTTCCAATTGCTGTATCATGTCCTTCAGCATCAGCTTGCGCTTCTTCAGACGCCGGAGCTGCAACTGATCCACGTGAAGGTTGTCCTGCAACCGGTTGATAACCTCATCGAGATCACGGTGTTCAAGGCGCAGTTCCATGAGCCGGGCCATGATTTCCTGTACGTTTTCCTCACTCATGTGCGAATCGACCGTCCCTACTCCGCCGCTATCCGGAAAATATCATATCACCTCGCGCCGCCTTTGCCACATGGATAGCCTCATC
>WGFB01000053.1 GCA_015492435.1 Gammaproteobacteria bacterium
GCCACCTCGCGCAGTTGCGCGGCATTCTTGAAGGTGACGATGCCGGAGAAGGAAATATAGAATCCCAGGTCCATGGCCGCCTGGGCCGTTTCCCAGTCTCCGGTGAAGCAGTGCATCACGCCCCCCACCTGCCGGGCGCCCTCCTCCTCGAGGATCCTCAGGGTATCCTCCTGGGAATCCCGGGTGTGGACGATGAGCGGCAGGCCGGTCTCCCGGGCCGCGGCGATGTGGCGCCGGAAGCGTTCGCGCTGCCATTCCAGGTCGCCTTCGTTGTAGAAATAGTCCAGGCCCGTCTCGCCGATGGCGATCACCTTGGGGTCGCCGGCCAAGGTGGCGAGTTCCTCCACGCCCGGTTCGGCGCCATCCCTTTCACTGGGGTGCACGCCGGCGGAGGCAAAGACGTGATCATAGCGGTGCGCCAGGGACAGGACTTCCGGAAAGTGTTCCAGGTTGATACTGACACACAGCATGCGTCCTACTCCGAGGGATTCAGCGCGGGCCATTACCGCATCGAGGGTGCCGCCGAGGGCAGACAGGTCCAGGCGGTCCAAGTGACAGTGGGAATCCACGAGATACATTGAATGTGATGCTTCCATTGGTTTTTCAGGGCCGCCGGGCCGGTCACCCGGGCGTGCCCTGAAAGCATACTTTGGTATTTATATTTGCGCGCGCCGGACAGGCGTGGCGGAAAACCCCACCTCCCCAGTCGAAAATTGCGCACTACATGGTATGAGTCATGCGGTCGGATTTCAAGGCGCCCGCCAGATAGGTTTCGATCTTGTTGCGCACCGCCTCGCCATCCTTGTCCTTGAACTGGACGCCAATCCCGGGCACGAAATGCCCATGGGCGCCCTTGGGATTGATCCAGGCCACAGTGCCCACCACGGGCAGCTTTTCCGTCTCCTCCATGAGGGTGAGCAGGATAAAGACCTCGTCGCCCAGGGCATATTCCTTGTTGATGGGAATGAAAATGCCTCCCCCCTTGATGAAGGAGATATAGGCCGAATACAGAGAGCCCTTGTCTTTGATGGCCAGGGACAGGATGCCTGGACGTTGTTTTTGTTCGCTCACGTTGCCGGGTTCATCTCATTGTTCTGACTGCCCACCTCACAGGCGATGAGCAGATCCTCCAGGAGCAGTTGCGGATTGACTTGCCCCTCCAGTTGGAGGATCGCTTTTTCAATACGGCTGATATTCAACAAAAGATCAGCAGTATCAATCAGTTCAGATATTCTTAAGAGATCTTCCCTGAAGTCTGGGTTGGCCAGGTGGGAAGCCGGGCCCGCCATTTTCAGGCGCGACATGTCCACCAGCCAGCTGTATAACCAATATAACGATGCTTTTGCATCCAACTTTAGCCATTTCTCGGCGATGGCGATGGGATCGCCCTGGCGGGAAAAAAGCAGCGCCACATCCTCCAGCATGGGCCGGCGGTGGTCCAGGATTTCGCCCCCGGCCAGCGCCAGGGCGGCCAGAGGCGCCCCGTTGGCCAGGGCCAGCAGCGTCTCCGCTTCTTCCCGGCCGCGCCCCGGCAGCCTCGGCGCCAGCCAGTCCAGGGCGGACGCCCGCCGCGGCAGGCCGAAGGTGATCTTCTGGCAACGGCTGCGCAAGGTGGCCGTCACGCGCGCCGGCCTGTCGGTGACGAGCATCAGCACCGTCCCCGCGGGAGGCTCCTCCAGGGTCTTCAGCAGGCTGTTGGCGGCGTTCTCGTTCATGCGCTCGGCCGGCATGATCCTGATGCAGCGGTAGTGGCCATACTGGGACTTCAGACTGAGAAAATCGGTCATTTCGCGCACCTGGTCCACCCCGATAACCTTCTTGTTGTCCAGGGGTTCGAGCGTCAGGAAATCGGGATGATTGCCGGCCTGGAACAAGCGGCAGCCCTGGCATTGGCCGCAGGCCTCGCCGCCCGCGCCACACTTATGGCACAACAAGGCCTGGCTCAGGCGCCGGGCGAAGCGGCCCTTCCCCAGCCCCTGGGGGCCGGTGAGCATCAGGGCGTGCGCCAGGCGCCCCGCATCCAGGCAATCCATGAGCAGGCGCCAGTTGTCCTCATGCCACGGTAGGATATCCGTTTCACTCATCACAACGCCGCTCCCCGTATTGTGCCAGCACCCCGGCGATGCGGGCCTGCACTTCAGCCAGGGGGCGGGCCGCGTCGATGATCCGGAATCGTCCCGGCTCCCGCGCGGCCCTCTGCAGGTAGCACGCCCGCACGCGCTCGAAGAACGCCTGCTGTTCCTTCTCGAAACGGTCCGCCACATCGCGCTGCCCAGCGCGCCGCAGTCCCGTCTCCACGGAGACATCCAGCAACAAGGTCAGATCGGGACGCAGCGTCCCCTGCACCCAGTCTTCGAGGACGGCGATACGCCGCGCCTCGATACCCCGGCCGCCCCCCTGGTAGGCATAGGTGGCGTCGGTGAACCGGTCGCAGAGCACCGCCGCCCCCCGTTTCAGGGCGGGCGTGATGACCCGCGAGATATGCTCCGCGCGGGCGGCGAACATCAACAGCAGTTCCGCGTCGGCTGCCATGCCGTCGTGGCGGTGCGCGAGCAGGATCTCGCGGATCTCCTCTCCCAGGGCGGTACCGCCCGGCTCGCGTGTCATGACCACCTCGCGCCCCTGCGCCTCCAGGCACGACCTGATGAAGGCAAGGTTGGTGGACTTGCCCACGCCCTCGATCCCCTCCACGGTTATGAACAAGCCCTTTCTCACCGGCCTATCGCTTCAGTTGATACTTTCTCACCGCCGCATTGTGTTCCTCGATGGTGGCGGAGAACTGATGGCTGCCATCGCCGCGCGCGACGAAATACAGCTCGTCGCCCGGCGCGGGGTGCAGCGCGGCATGAATGGACGCCCCGCCCGGCAGGGCGATGGGAGTGGGCGGCAGCCCCTTGATGACGTAGGTGTTATAGGGAGTGGGCGCCTTGAGATCGCGCCGCCTGATATTGCCGTCGAAGGCCTCGCCCATGCCATAGATAACGGTGGGATCCGTTTGCAGGCGCATGTTCTTTTGCAGGCGGCGCACGAAAACCCCGGCGATGCGTTGCCGCTCCTCGGGCAGGGCGGTTTCCTTTTCGATGATGGAGGCCATGATGAGGGCCTCATAGGGCGACTCGTAGGGCAGGCCGGGGGCGCGCTGGCGCCATTCGTCATCCAGCCGCCGGGTCATGGCCTCGTGGGCCTGTCTGAGAATGGCGATGTCCGGGGTGCCCTCCGAAAACTTGTAAGTGTCGGGATAGAACAGGCCCTCGGGGTGCTGTCCCGGCAGGCCCAGCAGCGCCATGATGGCCTCGTCTTCCAGGCCGCGCAGTTCGTGCTTCAACTTCTCCTGGCGGCCCAGCTCGGCCATCAACTGGCGGAAGGTCCAGCCCTCGGGAATGGTGAGGGAATATTGGACGACCTCGCCACTGCCCAATTGTTCCAGCAGCCTGAGAGGCGTCAGCCCCGGCGACAGTATATAGTCGCCCGCCTTGATATGATCCGCCCCGCCTTCCCAGCGGGCATACCATACCAGATAGGCGGGGTGCTCGACGATGCCGCGCCGCCGCAGGTCGTTGGCGACACCGATGAGGCTGGCGCCCGGCTCCACCGTGTAATGGACGGGTTGCTCGATACCCGGCAGCGGGGAACGCATGTATTCCTGAAGGTCGATGAGGATCCATCCCAGGGTGAAGCTGCCGGCGATGAGCAGGACACCGATGAGCTTATGCATGGATCGCGTCCCGGCTCTCTTCCACGGCCGCCATCAGGCGCCGGGTCACTGGACCGATTTCGAGGCGCGCCGCGCCGATGCCGCGCACGGGCCAGATACCCGCCACGCTGTTGCACATGAACACCTCCTCGGCCCCCAGAATATCATCCAGGGTCAGCGCGGTTTCACTGCATGGTATTCCCATGGCCGTTCCCTGCTCCAGTATCCATTCTCGCATCACGCCCCTGATGCCGCAGCGCGACAGCTCCGGCGTGCACAGGCCGCCCCCCCTGACGGCAAAAAGATTGCTCTGGGTTCCCGAGATGACGCGCCCTGACTGATCCAGCATCAGCCCTTCGGCGATCCCGGGATCGCGCCACTCTCCGCGCGCCAGCACCTGCTCCAGGCGGTTGAGGTGCTTGAGGCCCGCCAGATGAGGATTGTCCCCCAGGCGCGTGTCGCACACTCTCACCTGGATCCCCTTCGAGCTAAAAGCCGCCGGATAATCGGGCCAGGCATACCGGGCCACGATGCGGGTGAGCCGCGGCGTTTCTTCCGCGCGGTAGCCGCGCGCGCCCCGGCCGCGCGTGATGATCACCTTCAACACCGCCCGCGCATGCCCCGCGCCCAGACGCAGCGCCTCCTCGCGCAGGCGGGGCGCGTCCGGCCCGGGTAGCCCCAGGCGCCGGGCTCCCTGGCACAGGCGCCGCATGTGCCTTTCCCACAGCCAGGGACTTCCATCGATAACGGCCATGGTTTCGAACAGCCCGTCTCCGTAGTGGAGGCCGCGGTCCAGAACGGAGATGCTGTCGCTTTCCCGGCCGTCGATCAGGAACATGTGACTATCTTACCTCAAGGCCAGCAACATGCCACGCGCCTTGGCGCGGGTTTCTTCCAGCTCCCTGTCCGGGATGGAATCCGCCACGATGCCGGCGCCGGCGCGCAGCCTGATCCGCTCCCCCTCCTGGATCAAGGTTCTGATGAGAATATTCAGATCCATGCCGCCGTCATGGTTCAGAAACCCCATGGAGCCCGTGTAGGCCTGGCGCGGCTGCCGCTCCAGCTCCGCGATGATTTCCATGCAGCGCACTTTGGGACATCCGGTAATGGTGCCGCCGGGAAAAACGGCGCGCATGACCTGCCCCGGCTGCGCGCCTTCCCGCAGGCGTCCCCGAACGTTGGAAACCAGGTGATGCACGTGAGCATAGGACTCCAGCACCAGAAGTTCATTGACCTCGATGGAGCCGGGGCGGCAGACCCTGCCCAGATCGTTGCGTTCGAGATCGATGAGCATGACATGTTCCGCCCGCTCCTTGGGGTGGGCCAGCAGTCTCTCCTCGATCCCGCCCTGCTCCTCCTTCCCTGCATTGCGCGGAGCCGTGCCGGCAATGGGACGGGTTTCGATCAGGCCGCCGCGCGCGCGGACCAGGCGCTCGGGCGAAGAACTGATGATGGCGCTGTCACCCAGCATGCACAGGCCGGCGAAGGGCGCCGGGTTGCTGCTTCTCAGGCGCTGATAGACCTGCGCCGGGAGCACGCCCTCGCGCAGCGCGCCGCGCCATTCCCGGGACAGGTTGACCTGAAAGACATCGCCGGCGCGGATATAATCCTTGACTCGCCGCACACCCCGCAAATAACGGGCGGGATCGTCCTCTTCCAAGGGCGAGGCGAGGAGCGGCCTCCGCGCATCTTCAGAAAGACATGACGGCGCCTGCCGCAGGTCCCCGGCCATGGCCTCCAGCAATCCGCCCTGTCCGGGCTCGGCCAGCAGGGTGGTGACGTGGCGGCGGCGATCGACGATGAACGCAGCGGGCACGCGCACGGCGCTGGCCACGGGCAGGGCATCGCCGCCGCTTCCCAGGGGCAGGTTCAGGCGGGGCTCCACCTGGCCCGCCAGTTCATAGCCCAGATAAATGAACCAGCCGCCACTGAATGGGAGGTCCGTATCCGCGCCACGGTCATGGCGTTCCTCCTCCCACCACCGGTCCAGGTTGTCGAGAAAATCGTTGCCCGCGCGCGGGCGCCGCAGGCCCGAAAGCCGCCCGTCCGCCCGCAGGGTCAGCGCCTCGCCGGGAAAGGCAAAGAGAATGTCATAACGCGCCTGGGGCGTGCCGTGCAGCACGCTCTGCAGCAAAAAGGGATAACGCCGGGGATTGGCGGCGTGGAGATGGAGAAGATCGACCTCCTGATCGATGACGAGCGTGCAGGAGCCGTCTGGGGCAGGCTTGTGGCGGCTCGACGGGCGCAATCTTGCCGTCAGTCTGGCTTGCGGAATACCAGGGTGCCGTTGGTGCCGCCAAACCCGAAGGAGTTGGACAAAGCCGTGCCGATCTTCATCTCGCGGGCCTCGTTGGGCACGTAATCGAGGTCGCACTCGGGATCGGGCGTGGTGAGATTGATGGTTGGCGGCGCCACCTGGTCACGGATGGCCAGCACGCTGAAGATGGCCTCCACGCCCCCCGCGGCGCCCAGCATGTGCCCCGTCATGGACTTGGTGGAACTGACCGCCAGCTTGCCGGCGTGGGCGCCGAAGGTGTTGCGAATGGCACGGGTCTCGGCCACGTCGCCCGCCGGGGTCGACGTGCCGTGGGCATTGATGTAGTCCACTTCCGACGGATCGATGCCCGCGTTGCGCAGGGCATTTTCCATGCAGCGGCTGGCGCCGGAACCGTCGGGCGGCGGCGACGTCATGTGATGGGCGTCTCCGCTCATGCCATACCCCGCCACCTCGGCATAGATGCGCGCGCCACGCCTGCGGGCCGTCTCCAGTTCCTCCAGCACCACCACGCCGGCGCCATCGCTGAGCACGAAGCCGTCGCGCTCCTTGTCCCAGGGACGGCTGGCGCCCTCGGGGTCGTCGTTGCGGGTGGACAGGGCGCGCGCGGCGCAGAATCCGCCCAGGCCCGTGGCCGAGGTGGCCATCTCAGCGCCGCCGGCCACCATGACATCCGCATCGCCATACTCGATGAGGCGGACCGCCTCGCCGATGTTGTGCGTGCCCGAGGTGCAGGCCGTGACGATGGCGATGTTGGGTCCCTGGTAACCGTGCATGATGGACAGGTTGCCGGACAGCATGTTGATGATGTTGCTGGGAATGAAGAAGGGCGAGATCTTGCGCGGCCCGCCCTTGAGGTAGCCGTCATAGCCTTTTTCGATACCGTTGAGGCCACCGATGCCGGAGCCGATGGCGACGCCGATGCGGTGGGCATTGTCCCCGGTCACCTCGAGGCCGGCATCGGCAATGGCCTGATTGGCCGCGGCGATGCCGTAATGGATGAAAATATCCATTTTCCTCGCCTCCTTGGCGGGGATGTATTCCGTCACGTCGAAGTTCTTGATGGAACCGCCAAAGCGGGTGGTGAAGGCCGATACATCGAAATGCGTGATGGGCGCGATGCCGCTCTTACCCGCCAGGATATTCCCCCACGCCTCGGCAACGTTGAGGCCGACCGGGCAGATGATGCCCAGCCCCGTCACTACCACACGCCGCTTGTTACTCATGGCCTCGCACCCTGTGCCCGCGTCATCGTCCGCGAATCACGCCCACGCGGGCCAGCCGCGCGCCACGGGCGCATGGCGCGGCGGGTTACGCAGCGGTGCTGGCATGTGGCATGGGCGATACATTGACAGGGAGTTTTCAGGTTCTGTCGTGACGCAGGTGATTCCTGCCTGACAAATGAGTCCGATCAGCAAATTGCCGCTGAACGCGTATCAGGACTGATGGGCATTGATGAAATCGATGGCCTGCTGCACAGTGGTGATCTTTTCGGCTTCCTCGTCTGGGATCTCGCATTCGAATTCCTCTTCGAGTGCCATGACCAGTTCCACGGTATCAAGGGAATCAGCGCCCAGGTCATCAACGAAGGAAGCTTCCTTGGTCACTTCCTCTTCCTTGACACCCAGTTGCTCGACAACAATCTTCTGGACGCGCTCTTCGATAGTACTCATTTCAATACTTTCCTCCCTCAAGATGTAGGATGCAGTTTCAAGCTGCGAGGCGGTATTTTATTTGAAACAAACAAGATATGCCACAAAAAAATCCGTGTTAACAGGATTGTAATAATTATCTATTTCCATTGGATTTTTCTCGCTTTTCCCGGCTCATTATGCCATAAACATGCCGCCATTGACATGGATGGTCTCTCCCGTGATATAGCTGCCGCCGGCCGAGGCCAGGAAGGCCACCACGGCGGCGATCTCCTCCGGGCTGCCCAGGCGCCCCATGGGTATCTGTTTGAGCAGGCTGTCTTTTTGCTCGCCCTCCAGGGCACGGGTCATATCCGTGTCGATAAAGCCGGGGGCGACGGCATTGACGGTGATGCCACGGCTGGAGATCTCGCGCGCCAGGGACTTGGTGAAGCCGATCATGCCCGCCTTGGCCGCCGCATAATTGGCCTGCCCGGGATTGCCCGTGGCCGCCACCACGGAGGAGATGTTGATGATCCGTCCCTTGCGCGCCTTCATCATGGCCCGCAGGCAGGTCTTGCTGAGGCGGTAGACAGCCGTCAGATTGGTGTCCATGATGGCGTCCCACTCCTCGTCCTTCATACGCATGAGCAGGTTGTCACGGGTGATGCCGGCATTGTTGACCAGAATGCCAGGCGCGCCGTGCGCCGTCTTGACGGCACCGTAGGCCTCGTCGATGGAAGCCTGGCTGGTCACGTTCATGACCAGGCCCATCCCTTCAATACCGTTTTCTTTCAAATAGTTGGAGATGCTATCCGCACCACTTTGCGAGGTCGCGGTGCCCGCCACCACGGCGCCATTGCGGCCCAGTTCGAGGGCGATGGCCCGCCCGATGCCCCGCGATGCCCCGCTCACCAGGGCGATTTCACCTTCCAGAGTCAATGTCGTCATGCGTCCTTCATCCTAAATTTGGTTCAAAGTTACAGTGAGATCAGGTTCTATCTTCGTGCGCTTCGCGGTGATCAGGTATCCTTCAAGGCCTTTTCCAGCGTGGCCGGGTCGAAGACCGGGAATGCCGCGAGGGAACGGTCGATGCGGCGGGTCAGTCCCGCCAGCACCTTGCCCGGCCCGCATTCCACCAGGGTATTCACGCCCCGGGCCTGCATGGCCCGGATGGTCTCCACCCAGCGCACGGGGTGGTACAACTGCCGCACCAAGGCCTGGCGGATGGCCCCGGGCGCCTCGCTCACGGCCACGTCCGTATTGTTGATGACCGGAATCCCGGGGGGGCTGAATTCGATGTCTTCCAGCAGGGCCTGCATGCGCTCCGCCGCCGGCTTCATCAGCGCGCAATGGGAGGGCACGCTCACCGGCAGGGTGATGGCGCGCTTGGCGCCGGCGCCCCTGGCCAGATCCACGGCGCGTTCCACGGCCGCCGCCGCGCCGGCGATCACCACCTGTCCCGGGGAATTGAAATTGACCGCGGCGACCACCTCGCCCTGTGCCGCCGCCTCGCAGATCCCCCTGACCACGTCGTCCGCCAGCCCGAGGATGGCCGCCATGGCCCCCTCCCCTGGCGGCACCGCTTCCTGCATGAAGCGCCCCCGCTCGCTGACGGCGCGCACCGCATCCGGAAAATCCAGGGCCCCGGCGCACACCAGGGCGGTGTATTCGCCCAGGCTGTGTCCCGCCATCACGGCCGGGGTGGCGCCGCCCTTCTCGTTCCAGCACTTCCACACCGCCACCCCGGCGGCGAGCATGGCGGGCTGGGTCTTGTCCGTCTCATTGAGCCGCGCCTCGGGGCCCTCCTGCACCAGTTGCCACAGATCGTATCCCAGCACCCCGGAGGCCTCGTCGAAAGTTTCCCGCGCGACGGGAAAATCCGCGGCCAGTTCGCCCAGCATGCCCACTGTCTGTGAGCCCTGACCGGGAAAGACGAATGCCAGCGTTTCTGTTTTGCCTGAACTCATGGAACCTTCTCCGCCCTCAATACCTGAGCAATACCGACCCCCACGTGAACCCGCCGCCAAAGGCCTCCAGCATCAGGGTCTGTCCGCGCTGGATGCGCCCGTCGCGCACGGCCACGTCCAGGGCCAGGGGAATGGAGGCCGCGGAGGTGTTGCCGTGCTCGCCCACCGTGACCACCACCCGCTCCATGGACATGCCCAATTTGCGCGCCGTGGCGGCAATGATGCGGATGTTGGCCTGGTGGGGCACCAGCCAGTCGATATCATGCTTGGCCATGCCATTGGCCTCCAGGGTTTCGTCGACGATCTTTTCCAGGGTATTGACAGCCACCTTGAAGACCTCGCTGCCCTGCATGTGAATATAGGCCTTGCCGGCCTGGACCTGTTCATAGCCCTGGGAGATCCCCTCGGGCACCATGAGCAGTTCCTGGTACTTGCCGTCGGCATGAAGATGAGAAGACAGGATGCCCGCCTCGTCGCTGGCCCGCAGCACCACGGCGCCGGCGCCATCCCCGAACAGGACGCAGGTGCTGCGGTCACTCCAGTCGATGATGCGCGACAGGGTGTCGGCGCCCACCACCAGCGCGCAGCGCGCCGCGCCATTGCGGATGAACTGGTCGGCAACCCCCAGGGCATAGACGAAGCCGGAGCACACCGCCTGAATGTCGAAGGCGGCGCAGCCATGGATATTCAGGTTCTGCTGCAGCAGGCAGGCCACACTGGGAAAAACCTTGTCGGGGGTGGTGGTGGCGACGATGATCAGATCGATCTCGCCAGGCTCGACGCCCGCCGCCTCCAGGGCATGGCGCGACGCCACCTCGGCGAGATCACAGGTGGTCTCCCCATCCGAGGCGATGTGACGCTTGCGGATGCCGGTGCGGTCGAAGATCCACTCGTCCGACGTATCCACCATCTTTTCGAGATCGGCGTTGGTGAGCACCTTCCCGGGGAGATAGCTCCCCGTGCCCGCGATTCGCGAATATGTCATGCGCTACCTCTATTCATAAACAGGGCTTCCAACTGACTGCCGATCAATCGAGGCACGTCCTTTTCCACTTCCAGCACGGCCTCGCGAATGGCGGTGGAGAAAGACAGGACATCGGCGCCACCGTGGCTCTTGATGACGATGCCCTGGAGCCCGATGAAACTGGCGCCATTGTACTTGCGCGGATCGATGCGCTCCTTGAGGGCGTTCAGCACCGGCTTGGAGACCGCCGCCGCAAGCTTGGTCACGGGATTGCGCATGAACTCTTCCCTCATGAATTGCGTGATCATGCGCGCCACGCCCTCGCTGGTCTTAAGGGCCACGTTGCCCACGAAACCGTCGCAGACCACCACATCCACCGTACCCTTGTAGATGTCGTCACCTTCCACGAACCCCGCATAGTTGATGTCGCTCTCCTCCAGCATGCGCGCCGCCTCCTTGACCCGCTCATTGCCCTTGATCTCCTCCTCGCCGATATTGAGCAGGCCGACGGAGGGGCGGGGAACGCTATCCACGGCGCTGGCGAGCACCGACCCCATGATGGCGAACTGAAACAGGTGTTCCGCGCTGGAGTCCACGTTGGCGCCCAGGTCCAGCATATGGGTATGCCCCGTCATGGAAGGAATGGTGGACACGATGGCGGGGCGTTCGATGCCCGGCAGGGTTTTCAGCACGAAGCGCGATATGGCCATCAGGGCGCCCGTGTTGCCCGCGCTGACGCAGGCGGAGGCGGCCCCCTCCCTGACCAGATTGATGGCCACGCGCATGGAGGAATCCTTTTTGCCTCGCAGCGCGGAGGATGGCGCCTCGTTCATGGCCACCTGCTGGGAGGCATGGTGCAGGACCAGGCGTCCGCCGGCATCGCCGGGATGTTTGGCCAGTTCCTGTTCCAGCGTGCCTTGATCGCCGACCAGTATCAGCCTGAGGTCGCTCTGTTCGGAAAGAACGGCGAGGGCGGCAGGTACGGTGACATGGGGACCGAAATCGCCCCCCATGGCGTCCAGGGCTATTGTCTGTGCCAATATCCTAGCCGCTGTCGCGTTCGATTACCTGGCGGCCCTTGTAGTAGCCATCAGCGGTGATGTGGTGCCGGCGATGCGTTTCGCCCGAATTCGGGTCTATGGACAGCGTCGGACCGCTGAGGGCGTCGTGCGAGCGGCGCATGCCGCGCCGGGAAGTGGACTTCTTGCTCTTTTGTACAGCCATCTTTCAGTACTCCTGGTTGATATATCTTCGTTAAGGTTGTGCAGTGGGGGTTCATCCGGCGCACCTGGGAGCCCGCCGGGTTTATAAAATGCCCTCCATCTCCCACTTGACTCGCTACGATCCCCTGAGTCCTACGGCTCCTAGTGAAATCAGAGAATCATTTGTTCCGCGCCTTCATCAGTCCCTGCAGCTTGGCGAAGGGACGATGGGTCTCCTGCCGTGGATCCGGCGCCCCGCCGCACAGTGCTGCAAGGCTCACGGCACAGGCCTCCTGCTCGTGCATGGGCACAATGGGCAGCGCCAGCAGTATTTCGTCTTCCACCATCCCGGCAAGATCCAGGCTGTCATCTTCAATCACGAGGGGTTCGTAATGTGCCGGCAGGCGCTCCACGCCGCCCGCGTCGTCCGCCACCAATCCCAGTCTGACCGTCTGCGCAATGGGCAATTCCATGATCTCCAGGCAACGCTGGCAGGTCAGTCTCAGGCTCACCTCCAGGCGCCCCTCGACGTAGCGCGTATTGTCTGCGTCGGTCCCGAATCTCAGGCTGACATCCACCACGCCATCGGCCGAGGCCAGGCGGGTTCCCAGGCGCGCCATGTCCCGCAG
>WGFB01000054.1 GCA_015492435.1 Gammaproteobacteria bacterium
CCATCACCAACGCCCACACGGCGCGCGCCTGGCTGGTGGCGGCCGCGGGCGACGAAGAGGCGGTGGCGAGGCATTTCGTGGCCCTGTCCACCAACCGCAGGGAGGTGACGGCCTTCGGCATCGATGCGGACAACATGTTCGAGTTCTGGGACTGGGTCGGTGGACGGTACTCCCTATGGAGCGCCATCGGGCTTTCCATCGCCCTGACCATCGGCATGCGGCGCTTCGAGGAACTCCTGGAGGGCGCCCACGCCATGGACAAGCACTTCAGGGAGGCGCCCCTGGCGCGCAACATGCCCGTCATTCTGGGCCTGCTGGGTATCTGGTACAACAACTTCTTCGGCGCCCAGAGCCACGCCATCCTGCCCTACGACCAGTATCTGCACCGCTTTCCGGCCTATTTCCAGCAGGGGGACATGGAGAGCAATGGCAAGGGCGTCACCCTGGACGGCGAGCCCGTGGACTATTCCACCGGCCCGGTGATCTGGGGGGAGCCGGGCACCAACGGCCAGCACGCCTTCTACCAGTTGATCCACCAGGGCACCAAGCTGATTCCGGCCGACTTCCTGGCGCCGGTGGAGAGCCACAATCCCATCGGCGGGCACCACGCCATTCTGCTGTCCAATTTCTTCGCCCAGACCGAGGCATTGATGAAGGGCAAGACGGCCGCCGAGGTGCGCGCGGAGCTGAAGACGGCGGGCATGGAAGACGAGGCCCTGGAGAAGCTGCTGCCCCACAAGGTCTTCCCCGGCAACCGCCCCACCAATTCCCTCCTGTTCCAGAAGCTCACGCCCCGTACCCTCGGCGCCCTCATCGCCCTGTATGAGCACAAGATCTTCACCCAGGGGGTGATCTGGCGCATCAACTCCTTCGACCAGTGGGGCGTGGAACTGGGCAAGCAACTGGCGCGGGTGATTTTGCCGGAACTGGAGGGGGACGATCCCGTCACCGGTCACGACTGCTCCACCAACGGACTGATCAATCATTTCAAGACCCGGCGTTGAGCCGCGGCATGGGCATGCGCGTCGCGCTGGGCATCGAATACGACGGCAACGGTTTCTGCGGCTGGCAGCTCCAGCCGGGCACGCGCACCGTGCAAGGCTGCGTCGAGGCGGCCCTCTCCCGGGTCGCCAACCATCCGGTGCGGGTGATCTGCGCCGGCAGGACGGATACCGGCGTCCATGCCCTGGGCCAGGTGGTCCACTTCGATACTCATGCCGGGCGCTCAACCCATTCCTGGGTCTTCGGCGCCAATGCCAATCTGCCCGGCGATATCAGCATCCGCTGGGCCCGCCAGGTGGACGACGATTTTCATGCCCGTTTCGGGGCCCTGCGCCGACACTACCGCTATATCATCTACAACCATCGCGTGCGCCCCGCCATCGCCGCGCAACACGTATCCTGGGAGTACCGTCCCCTGGAGGCGGCGCTCATGGCGGAGGCGGGCGCCAGCCTGCTGGGCGAGCACGACTTCTCTTCCTACCGCGCCTATGCCTGCCAGGCCAGGTCGGCCGTGCGCACCATTCACCGCCTGGACGTGACGCGGCGCGGTGACCATGTCTTCATCGATGTGGAGGCCAACGCCTTTCTCCACCACATGGTGAGAAACATCGCCGGGGTCCTGATGGCCATCGGCGCCGGTGAGCGTCCCGTGGAGTGGGCCGCGGAAGTGCTGGCCCTGCGCGACCGCCAGCTTGGCGGCGTGACCGCGCCACCCCAGGGACTGTATTTCATGCGCGTGGACTATCCCCGGCGCTATGCATTGCCCGCGGGCGCTGCCGGGGACATGGAACATTTCCGGCTCGTTCCCTGAGGCTGGCCCGCATTTCCCACCAGGAATCCCGGCCGCGCCATTTGGCGCGCATAAATGTGGCATTGCGCACTGAAATCGTGCATGACGGCCAATATCTGGACAGGGCGCGCGCCGAAAAATCATAAAAAGCCATTAAAAACAGGCTTCTTTGATAAGAAGAATTTATGGCGCGAAATGTGCATACGGGGGCGGGGGTAGGGTGGCCAGGGTGCGCACAGCCCGGCCCAAGCCGCGCTGAGGATCCAAATAGAAATAAAGGAAAATCATGTCTTATCTAGAGCCTTCGGAGTTCGTAACAAAAATGGTGGACTCGGGAGAGTCCAAGGTCTATATGTCCACGAAGGACACGGTGATTCGTGCCTACATGGCGGGCGCCGTGCTCGGCCTGGCGGCCATGTTCGCCATTACCGTGATGGTGAAAACAGGCTCCCCCATTCTGGGGGCCGTGCTTTTTCCCGTGGGCTTTATCATGTTGTACCTGATGAAGTTCGATCTGCTGACCGGGGTGTTCACCCTGGTGCCGCTGGCCTGGCTGGACAAGCGTCCCGGCGTTACCTTCGGGCAGGTGTTGCGCAACTGGGGCTGGGTGTTCATCGGCAATCTGGGCGGCGCGCTGACCGTGGCGGCGATCATGTCCTTCGTTCTGACCTACGGCTACAACATCGACGGCGGCGCCGTGGCGGACAAAGTAGGCCATATCGGCGAGTCCCGCACCCTGGGCTACAAGGCACAGGGCCTGGACGGATGGATCACTATTTTCCTGCGCGGCATGCTCTGCAACTGGATGGTTTCCATGGGAGTGGTGGGCGCCATGATCTCAACTTCCGCCACCGGAAAGATTGCCGCGATGTGGATGCCCATCATGCTGTTCTTCTATATGGGATTCGAACACTCCATTGTCAACATGTTCCTGTTTCCCTTTTCCATGATCATGGGAGGCGATTTCACCATACCCGATTATATCATCTGGAACGAGCTGCCGACGGTGCTGGGGAACCTGGTGGGCGGGCTGGTGTTCGTCGCGCTGCCTTTGTACTACACTCATGTGAGAACCAGTCCCGATCGTAAGATCGGCAGATAGAATCCGGGCTGCCCGTGACTTCCGCGCCAGCCGCTGCGGCCAGGCGGGAAGCCGGGCAAGGGGCAGGCGGCGCGCCTTGATCCATGGGGAAAATTGATGGCCGGAGCAACAAGCATCTCCATCGGGCAGGCCTCTGACAAGGGCCGCAAGGCGCTTAACCAGGACTTCCACGGGGCCTGCTTTCCCAGAGAGCCGCAGCTGACCTCCAAGGGGGTGGCGGTGGTACTGGCGGATGGCATCAGCAGCAGCGAAGTCAGCCAGCATGCCAGCGAGGTGGCGGTCAAGAGTTTTCTCGAGGACTACTACTGCACCTCCGAGTCCTGGACGGTCAAAACTTCAGTGCAGCGGGTGTTGCAGGCGACCAATTCCTGGCTGTACCTGCAGACCCGCAACAGCCCCTACCGCTATTCCCCCGACCGTGGCTACGTGTGCACGTTCACCGCGCTGGTGATCAAGTCCAATACGGCGCACATATTCCACGTGGGGGATACGCGTGTGTATCAGGTATCCGGAGACGGCCTGGAACAGCTCACCGAGGATCACCGCCTGCGGGTATCGAAAGACAAGAGCTACCTGACCCGCGCCCTGGGCATGAAGGATCTTCTTGAGATCGAATATCGCGCCGTGCCCCTGGAGCCAGGCGACATTCTGGTTCTTGCGACCGATGGAATTTATGAATATGCCGATGAGAAATTCATCATCGAGGCTATCCATGCGCACGCCGATGATCTGGACAAGGCCGCCTCTTCGATCATCGGCGCGGCGCTCGACCAGGGGAGTGATGACAACCTGACGATCCAGATCGTCAGGGCCGACCGCTTGCCCGGCCAGGAGGCCGGCGAACACCGCCAGCAACTGACGGCGCTGCCTTTCCCCCCCGAACTCAAGCCAAGGATGCGGTTCGACGGTTATGAGATCGTGCGCGAGCTGCACAGAAGCGCCCGCAGCCATCTCTATCTCGCGGTGGACAGCGGGAGCGGGGCGCAGGTGGCCCTGAAGGTGCCGTCCGTCGACCTGAGAAACAATCCCGAATATCTCGAACGCTTCCTGATGGAAGAATGGATCGCCCGCCGCATCAACAATGCCCACGTGCTCAAGCCCTGTCCGCAGACGCGGAAGCGGCACTATCTGTACATCACGACGGAGTATATCAAGGGACAGACGCTGAAGCAGTGGATGATCGACAATCCCAGGCCGGACATGGAAACGGTGCGGGGCATCATCGAGCAGATAGCCGCGGGGTTGCGCGCCTTCCATCGCCAGGAGATGTTTCACCAGGACTTGAGGCCGGACAACGTGATGATCGACGAGACGGGCACGGTGAAGATTATCGACTTTGGCTCTGTCCGTGTTGCAGGACTCATGGAAGTGGCAACACCCATCGAAGAGAACAATCTCCTCGGCACGGCCCAATACACCGCTCCGGAATGCTTCCTGGGCGAAGCGGGCTCGAAGCAGGCCGACCTGTTCTCCCTGGGGGTCATCTGTTACCAGATGCTCTCCGGACGCCTTCCCTATGGC
>WGFB01000055.1 GCA_015492435.1 Gammaproteobacteria bacterium
GCCTCCACCTGGACCTGAATGGCCTTGCGTTCCTGTTCCAGGGCCTGGAAGCGTTGCATGTCCAGTTGAAAGCCGCGTCTTTGAAGCAGGCGCGCGGTGGCCTCCAGCTCATTGCGTAAGCGATGTGGGTCTATCATGTGATCTTGCCTGCGTGCTTGGGAATCGTGTCGCCGCCACTGCGGCAAGACCGTAATAGTAGGGCCTGGAGGGTATCCTGGCAACTCGGGCAAAAAAAAACCGAACTGCCGGAGGAGGATCGAGCAGTTCGGTTCTGGGCAATCAGGCAACGATCCTTAGGAGGAGGAGGAAGAGGAGGAGGAAGTGGAGTCGTTGCCCTCTGTTTCCCTGTGTGATTATTATCATCAAACGGCCGGCGCGAAACTGTGAAGCGCGTCACAAAATGCGCAATCCCGCATTTCTCACCAGGATGGGGGGGCTATATCCTCCGCGCCAGTTCCGCGGCCTTGCCGGTGTAGTCGGCCGGTTTCATGGCCAGCAGGCGTTCCTTGTCCGCTGCGGGGATTTCGAGCTGCTCGATGAAGCGGCGCATCACGCCCTCGTCCACGGCATGGCCGCGGGTCAGCTCCTTGAGCTTCTCGTAGGGATTCTCGATGCCATGGCGGCGCATCACCGTCTGCACGGGCTCCGCGAGCAGTTCCCAGGCCCCGTCCAGATCGGCCTGGATGCGCGGGCCATTGCACTCCAGCTTGCCGATGCCCTTGAGGCAGGCGCGGTAGGCGATGACGGCATGGGCGATGCCCACGCCCAGGTTGCGCAGCACGGTGGAATCCGTCAGGTCGCGCTGCCAGCGTGAGACGGGCAACTTGCTGGCGAGATGGGAGAACACGGCATTGGCCATGCCCAGGTTGCCCTCTGCGTTCTCGAAATCGATGGGGTTGACCTTGTGGGGCATGGTGGACGACCCCACCTCGCTGGCCACGGTCCTCTGGGAGAAGTAGCCGAGCGCGATATAGCCCCACACGTCGCGGCAGAAATCCAGCAATACGGTATTGAAACGCGCCTGGGTATCGAAGAACTCCGCCAGGTAGTCGTGGGGTTCGATCTGCGTGGTATAGGGGTTCCACTCCAGACCCAGTCCCTCGACGAACTGGCGGGAGAAGGCCTCCCAGTCCACCCCGGGGTAAGCGGCCAGGTGGGCATTGTAGTTGCCCGTGGCGCCGTTGATCTTGCCCAGGATGGGCGCCGCGGCCAGTTGCTCGCGCTGCCGTTTGAGCCTGGCCACCACATTGGCCATTTCCTTGCCCAGGGTGGTGGGTGAGGCCGGCTGGCCGTGGGTGCGCGCCATCATGGGCTGGGCGGCGAAACGGTGCGCCAGGTCCCTGATGGCATCGATCACCTCGTCGAGCAGGGGCAGCACGGCCAGGGTGCGGGCCTCGCGCAGCATGAGGGCGTAGGCAAGGTTGTTGATGTCCTCGGAGGTGCAGGCAAAGTGGATGAACTCCGCCACGGACTCCAGCTCCGTATTACCGGCGATCTTCTCTTTGAGAAAATACTCCACGGCCTTCACGTCGTGATTGGTGGTGGACTCGATATTCTTCACCCGGTGGGCATCGTCGATGGTGAAGTTGTCGATGAGGTGCTGCAGGATATGCCGCGCATGGGTGCTGAGGGGCGGCACCTCGGGAATGCCTTCGTGCGCCGCCAGGGACTCCAGCCAGCGCACCTCGACGATGACGCGGTGCCGGATCAGGCCGAACTCGCTGCAGATGGGGCGCAGCTCGTCGACCTTGCCGCCATAGCGTCCATCGATGGGGGAAATTGCCGTCAGTGATGAAAGTTCCATTGTCGTTTCCGTATTGGGAATGATCAGATGACCATCAATTGCTTGGCGGCGTGGTGGATCTGCTTGCGCTGCAATATGAGCTTGGGGCGCGTCCCCCCCGACTGGCGCCACAGCACCGCGGCGCGGATGCCGGCCAACAGAATGGTGCGCACCTTGTCGGCATTGTGGGGATCGGACAGATAGCCATGCTCGCCCTTGATGATGATGCGTGGCGTCAGGGTGCTGATGGTATTCACATACAGATCGGCCAGGGCGGCGATGACGTTCTCGTGTACCGGGCCGAAGAGTTCCACTTGTCCGCGCACCTTCTCGATGCCCTGCGACAGTTGTTGCAGCATGTCCCTGCGCTTGGCCAGCTTGCGCTCCAGGTGCATGATGGAGATGACATACTTGGTGATCTCGAAATAGTCCTTCTTCTCGCCGATGCCGAACTGCTCGCACACGATGCGCAGCCCCGCGGCCATGCGGTGCCTGCCGCCGAAGACGGCCTCGGTATTCTCCGGGTCGACCTCCAGGATACTCCTGACACAGGTCTCCAGGTCGTCCTCCCCCACCTGCCCGCGCGTGGCCACCTGCTTGACGAGGTGCGCCGCCTGAAAGATCCCGGCCAGCGCCAGGGTGCTGTCTTGTATGGATTGTGTCATGAAAGCTCTGTTCTTTTGTTCCGTCAGCCGCTGGCGGCTTCCGGTGTTGAAGCTGTGTCATCGATCGCAGAGGCTATGATACCACCCCCGAGGCAGACGTCACCCTGATAGAAGACGATGGACTGCCCCGGCGCGATGGCGCGCTGCCTGTCCTGGAAGCGCACCAGACAGCGTCCCCCGTCCAGAGGCGTTACCGTACAGGCCTGGTCGGCCTGGCGGTAGCGGATCCTGGCGCCCGCCGCGAGGGGAAACCGCGGCGTCCGCCCGGAGATCCAGTGTATGTCCTGGGCGATCAGGCCGCCATGATAGAGCAGCGGGTGATGGGCGCCCTGGGCCACATGGAGAATATTGCGCTCCACATCCTTGCCCACCACATACCAGGGTTCGCCGCTGTCATCGCGCCGCCCGCCGATGCCCAGTCCCTTTCTCTGCCCGATGGTATGGAACATCAAGCCATGATGCCTGCCAAGAACATGGCCCTCGGGATCGTGGATCTCCCCCTCGCGCGCGGGCAGATAGCGTTCGAGAAAGGCGCTGAAATTGCGCTCCCCGATGAAACAGATGCCCGTGCTGTCCTTCTTCCCGTGATTAGGGAAACCCGCCTCGCGGGCCATGGCCCTGATTTCGCCCTTGTCGTATTCCCCCAGGGGAAAACATACCCGCGCCAGCTGGGGCTGCCCCAGGGCATAGAGAAAATAGCTCTGGTCCTTGCCGGGATCACGTCCCTTGAGCAACTGGATTTCTCCCTCGTGACAGCGGACGCGGGCATAGTGCCCGGTGGCGATGCGCTCCGCGCCCTGGGCCAGGGCATAGTCCAGAAAGGCCCTGAACTTGATCTCCTTGTTGCACAGGATATCGGGGTTGGGCGTGCGCCCGCCGCGGTATTCTTCGAGAAAACAGGCAAAGACCTTGTCCCAGTATTCATCGGCGAAGCTCACGGCATCCAGGGGAATACCCAGGATGTCGCACACCGCCATGGCGTCGCGGGCGTCGATCTCCGCCTGGCACGGCCCCTCCGGATCCTGCTCGTCCCAGTTCTTCATGAAAACACCGCTGACATCGTAACCCTGCTGCTTCAGCAACAGGGCGGCCACGGACGAGTCGACGCCTCCGGACATTCCGACGATGATGCGGCCCATGGGTGACGTAGAGGAAGACATGATCTCTTGTGACTGTTGACCAGAATCCGTGGATTCAGGTGTAGAATTACGCCGGCCATCCGCGCGGAACACAGCCTGAAACCCGATGCTGCCGGCATGGCATTGGGATGCTCCGCGCTCAGCCCAACCCGCGTCCGCTGCAAGACCAAACATGACGTGCAGCGCTGACGCCGGGCGAACAGCCGCTGATTGTAACAAATTTTTCCGCCGGCCGGAGTGACCGGCGCCAAGGAAGAGGGTTCACCCAGGCAGTACAGAACCGCAGGTTGGGCCTTCGCCGCGATTCACGGAAGGTGCTGCGCGAATTCCAGGGAAATACGCCTGCCCGCCAGGTAGTCGTCGAGACATTGCAACACCATGGGACTGCGCAGTTGCTGTCCGCGCCGCAGGATTTCCTCGCGGCTCAGCCACATGACCCGCAGGATATCCTTGTCCAGCGCGCGGTCGTGCTGCTCCACGCAGCGCGCCGCATAGCAGACCCGCAGATAGGTCTTGCCATTGCCGGGATTCCGCCACTGATAGAGGCCGGTGATGGCCTCGGGGCGGACGGACCAGGCCGTCTCCTCCAGGGTTTCCCGGACCAGGGCCTCTTCCAGGCTCTCACCTTCCTCCAGATGCCCTGCAGGCTGATTGACAACCACCCTTCCGTTGCAGGACTCCTCGATCATCAGGAAGCGCCCGTCGCGCTCCACCAGGGCCGCCACCGTGACATGCGGGTGCCAGTCCGGGACCGGATCGGGTCTGAACTTGAGTAAGCGGGTCATGTACTCATTATCGGCCTGAAATGGCCTCACCTGAAGCAACCCCAAACCCCGGGTTCAGGTTAGATCATTTGCCCCGGAACTGATAACATACGGGGCTTTTACGACGATGGGTACGCCTATGACATTCCAACACATCGAAATTCCGGCACAGGGTGAGAAGATCACCTCCAACAGCGACCTTTCCCTCAATGTGCCCGACAACCCCGTCATTCCCTATATCGAGGGGGACGGTATCGGTGTCGATATTACGCCGGTCATGCGCCATGTGGTGGACAGCGCCGTGTCCAGGGCCTATGGCGGCAACAAGTCCATCGCCTGGTGTGAAATCTATGCCGGGGAAAAGGCGACCCGGATCTATGGCGGCGACACCTGGCTGCCCGATGAAACCCTGGGGGCCATCAAGGAATATTTGGTCGCCATCAAGGGCCCCCTGACCACGCCCGTGGGTGGCGGCATCCGTTCCCTCAACGTGGCCTTGCGCCAGGAACTGGATCTCTACGTGTGCATGCGCCCGGTGCGATATTTCGAGGGCACCCCCAGCCCTCTGCGGGAGCCGGAAAAGACCGACATGGTCATCTTCCGCGAGAACTCCGAAGACATCTATGCGGGCATTGAATGGGAAGCCGGTTCCCCGGAAGTAAAAAAGGTCATCGATTTTCTGCAGAAGGAAATGCAGGTCACCAAGATCCGCTTTCCCGAAACCTCGGGCATCGGCATCAAGCCCGTCTCCCGGGAAGGCACCCGGCGCCTGGTGGACAAGGCCATCCAGTACGCCATCGACAACAACCGAGACTCCGTCACCCTGGTGCACAAGGGCAACATCATGAAATACACCGAGGGCAGCTTCAAGAACTGGGGCTATGAGCTTGCGCGGGAAAAATATGGCGCCCGGGAGATCGACGGCGGCCCCTGGTGCGCCTTCGACAATCCCGACACCGGAAACAGGATCGTCGTCAAGGATGTCATTGCCGATGCCTTTCTGCAGCAGATCCTGCTGCGACCGGAAGATTACAGCGTGATCGCCACCCTGAACCTCAACGGCGACTATATCTCCGATGCCCTTGCCGCCCAGGTGGGCGGGATCGGCATCGCCCCCGGCGCCAACCTGTCCGACACCATCGGCCTCTTCGAGGCCACCCATGGCACGGCGCCCAAATATGCCGGACAGGACCGCGTCAATCCCAGTTCCCTGATCCTGTCAGGGGAAATGATGCTGCGCCACCTGGGCTGGACCGGGGCCGCAGACCTGATCATCAAGGGACTCGCCGGGGCGATCGCCAGCAAGACCGTCACTTACGACCTCGAGCGCCTCATGCCCGGCGCCACTCTGGTGAGCTGTTCGGGTTTTGGACAGGCGATCGTCGACAACATGGACTGAGCGGCCATCGCTGCCCCGCCACGGCGCAACACGGGCGTGACGGGGCGGTCACCACGTCCCGTACTGCCCGCTGGTCTCAGTATGAAAACTTCAGGCCAGAAGCGGATACAGCTCAGACGTCATCCGGCGCCGGCCGGATATTGGCGGCATATAATCCCTTGGGACCCTCGGTAATATCGAACTCCACCTTCTGCCCCTGCTTCAGACTCTTGTAGCCGTCCATCACGATGGCTGAAAAATGGGCGAATACGTCGTCTCCACCACCCTCAGGAGACACGAAACCAAACCCCTTGGAATTATTGAACCACTTAACAATACCAGTTGCCATATTTCTAAATACCTCTACATACTCTAGAGACTATCGCCTACCGAAGTAGTAAGACATTGTAAAATATAGAAAAGGCATACCCGGATTACTGCATCCAAAACCACGTGGAAATCCTGGCTGTCACATAACCAGCTTCATGACATTACCCCCTCCCTTAATACTCTGAGCAATATTAAGGGTATAGTCAAGTCCGAGAGCCCTCCAGGCGCTTCCTTCCAGGCGCTGGCAAGTATTTTGCAAAATCTCAGGCGTCTTAAATGAAAAAAATTTCCTGACGATATATACCCGTGTAGAGACACAGGAGATGGAAGAACCCGGCTGTTGTTATTTTCATGAATGACCTCATTATATTAGGGCGCAAGCCTAGCTTGATTTTTTAAGTTTTACGATATAATCGGGTGCATGAAGAATATCAAACAGGGTCTGAACAACGACGATGGGTTGGCGCTTCAGGAGGCAAAACCCAAGTTAAAGCGCCCCCCGATGTACAAGGTGCTGCTCCTGAACGACGATTACACGCCGATGGAATTCGTCGTTCACGTTCTGGAGAGCATCTTCGGCATGGGACACGAACAGGCAACCCGCGTCATGTTGCATGTTCACACCCGGGGGGTGGGCGTCTGCGGCGTCTTTACACGTGATATTGCTGAAACAAAGGTTGCGATGGTAAACGAATTTGCCCGCAAGAACGAACACCCGCTCTTATGCACGATGGAAAAGGCATAACACGCACAGACCGAATAGGGACCTCCGATGCTGAGTAAGGACGTTGAACACACGCTGAACATCGCTTTTCAGGAAGCGCGAGAGAAGAAACACGAGTTCATCACCGTCGAACACATCCTCCTCGCCCTCATCGACAATGCCGCCGCCGCCTCCATACTCCATGCCTGCGGCGCGGACCTGGAAGTGCTCAAGCGGGAACTGACCACATTCCTCGACGAGACGACCCCCCTGCTCACGGACGACGAGAAAGAGACCCAGCCCACCCTGGGCTTCCAGCGGGTCCTGCAGCGCGCCGTCTTTCATGTCCAGTCATCGGGCAAGCGCGAGGTCAGCGCCCCCAATATCCTGGTGGCCATCTTCGGCGAGCAGGATTCCCAGGCCGTGTACTTCCTCAACGAGCAGAACCTCACCCGCCTGGACATCGTCAACTACATCTCTCACGGCATCTCCAAGTATGCCGGCGAGGACAACGAGGGCATGCCCCTCTCCCCCGAAGTGGAGAACGGCAATCCCGAGGGCGCGGAAACCAGCCCCCTGGACAATTTCGCCACCAATCTCAACCTCAAGGCGCAGGAAGGCAAGATCGATCCGCTGATCGGGCGCGAGGCAGAGCTCCAGCGCCTCATCCAGGTCCTGTGCCGCAGGCGCAAGAACAACCCTCTCCTGGTGGGCGAGGCTGGCGTCGGCAAAACCGCCATCGCGGAAGGCCTGGCCAAGAAGATCGTCGACGAGGAGGTACCGGAGATCCTGGCGGGCAGCACCATCTACTGCCTCGACATGGGCGCGCTGCTGGCCGGCACCAAGTACCGCGGCGATTTCGAGAAGCGCCTCAAGGGCATCCTGGCCCAGCTGCGCCAGGAACCCCACGCCATCCTGTTCATCGACGAAATTCACACCATCATCGGTGCCGGTTCCACGTCGGGCGGCGTGATGGATGCCTCCAATCTCATCAAGCCCATGCTGTCGTCGGGCGAGCTGCGCTGCATCGGCTCCACCACCTACCAGGAGTACCGCGGCATCTTTGAGAAAGACCGCGCCCTGGCGCGCCGCTTCCAGAAGATCGAGGTCAACGAGCCCAGCGTGGAGGAAACCGTGCAGATCCTGATGGGACTGAAGTCACGCTTCGAGTCCCATCACAAAATCAAGTACAGCAGGGACTCCCTGCGCTGCGCCGCCGAACTGTCGGCGCGCTATATCAACGACCGCCACCTGCCCGACAAGGCCATCGACGTCATCGACGAGGCCGGCGCCTTCCAGCGCCTGCAGCCCGCGGGCAAGGCCAAGAAGATGATCGGCGTGCGTGACGTGGAGAACATCATCGCCAAGATCGCGCGCATCCCGGCCAAGCACATCAGCAGTTCCGACAAGCAGAAGCTGCGCACCCTCAACCGCGATCTCAAGATGGTGGTCTATGGCCAGGACAAGGCCATCGACACCCTGGTGACCGCCATCAAGATGTCCCGTTCGGGCATCGGCAACGAGCACAAGCCCATCGGCTCTTTCCTGTTCGCCGGTCCCACCGGCGTCGGCAAGACCGAGGTCACCACCCAGCTGGCCCGCATCATGGGCATCGAGCTGATCCGCTTCGACATGTCGGAGTACATGGAGCGCCACACGGTTTCCCGCCTCATCGGCGCTCCGCCGGGCTATGTGGGCTACGACCAGGGCGGCCTGCTGACGGAGGCCATCACCAAGAATCCCCACGCGGTCCTGCTGCTGGACGAGATCGAGAAGGCCCATCCCGACGTCTTCAACCTGCTGCTGCAGGTGATGGACCACGGCACGCTTACGGACAACAACGGGCGCAAGGCCGACTTCCGCAACGTCATCATCATCATGACCACCAACGCGGGCGCCGAACAGATGAGCCGCCCGTCCATCGGCTTTTCCACTCAGGACCATTCCTCGGACGGAATGGAGGCCATACGCCGCACTTTCACGCCGGAATTCCGCAACCGGCTCGACGCCATCATTCAGTTCGACCCCCTGCCGCCCGACATCATCGCCAGCGTGGTGGACAAGTTCATCATCGAGCTGGAAGCGCAACTGGAACAGAAGAAAGTCACCCTGAAGGTAAAAAACTCGGCCCGCGAGTGGCTGGCCATGCATGGGTATGATCCCAAAATGGGGGCCCGCCCCATGGCCCGGACCATCCAGGATTACATCAAGAAACCCCTGGCGGAGGAGCTGCTTTTCGGCAAACTGGCCAAAGGCGGCCATATCACCATCTCCGTCAAGAAGAACAACCTGGCGTTTGACATCAAGCCGCTCAAGGAGACGGCCAGAAGCTCCTGACCGGAAACACCCATCGATGCGGGGGCGCTGGCGCGCGGGCGGGAAAACCTTCAGCGCGCGCGGAAGACGATACGCCCCTTGCTCAGATCGTAGGGCGTAAGCTGCACGGTGACCTTGTCACCGGTAAGGATACGGATGTAATGCTTGCGCATCTTGCCTGAAATGTGGGCCGTCACCACGTGACCGTTCTCCAGCTCCACCCTGAACATGGTGTTGGGCAGGGTTTCGATCACCGTTCCCTCCATTTCTATGTGTTCTTCTTTCGCCATTCGTTTTCCAAGAGCTGCTGTTTCAAGACGGTGGAGTATAAATCATCTCGCAAAATTTAGGAACCTCTGATCCTTGCGCAGATTCAGGTCTTCGAGGCAATGCCGGCAGAAAGTCATCGCCACCGTCGCCCGCCGGCCTGTATGTTCCAAATGGCGGGAAGTGCAGGGATGAGGCCGGATCTTTTCCCGCGCCTCGGTGTACTTGGGCTCCAGGAAGCGAAACACCGGATGGCTGTCCTCCGGGCGCTCATGACAAGACAGGCAGGCTTCATTCCCCACCGGCCTCAGCCCGAGGACCGCCCCGTGATCACGCAGGCCCAGAACGTGCCGCGCCTTGGCCTGAAGCTGCTGGCGCAGGGAACCCGCGGCGGGCCGATGGCAATATGCGCATTTCAGATTCTCATGGCCGGTATTCATGGGTCCGGGGGCATGCAAGCGCTCATTTTCGGGCAGATAGAGAAACGCCACCACCAACAGGCCGGACACGAGGCCGGCAAGATAGCCAGCCCGTTGCCTGCGCCTTTTCATCTTCATCAAGCGCGTCACGCATCCCGCATGCCATGTTCGCCCACGAAAATGATTTCCACCAGTTCATCACGGTTGCGCAGGATATGCGCCAGGGTATATTCGTCCAGTACGTCGAGGAAACTCTGGGTGGCGCGCCTGAGCATGCCCTTGAGCTTGCACACCTGCGCAATGGCGCAGTTTTCCTCGCCTTCCGCGAAACAGGACATGATGTTGAAATGGGACTCGGTGCAGCGCACGAGTTCCCCTATCCGGATCTCTGCCGGATCGCGTGAAAGGCGCACGCCTCCGCTCTTGCCACGGACTGTTTCCACATGCCCCAGATGGGAGAGGCTGCCGACGACCTTGACAAGGTGGTTGCGGGAGACGCCAAAGTGCCCGGAAATTTCCGAGATGGTGGCCAGGGACCCGTTCTTGAGTCCCAGGTAGACGAGCACGCGCAGGGCGTAATCCGTGTGATACGTCAATTGCACGGACGGCGCCCCTCTTCCCGGGCTAGCCCGCCATGCTGGTGAGAAATGCGGGCTAGCGGTGGTTTCTTTCCTTTGCCGCGGCCATGCCCTGCCACCTCGCATAACTCCATTCGGCACCTCCTTGTTCATGCGCCTGCCTGTCTGTGATGAGAAAAACGCTTCTTCTCGATGAGATCATATCTACAGCTTTACGGAACTGTCAAAACCATCTGATGAGGATGCGCTTCCATGCGCCTTCTCATTTTCCTGGATCCGTGGGTTCAGGATCTTGCCTTCACTGGTACTGACATCTATAACACAACGGAAGTCACAGATAGGTCACAGATACGGCATCGTGCTGCATATTCGCGGGGCAGACAGTGAAATCGTCCGGCTTACCGGCACCATCGCCCCAAATTTTCCACAAACTCCGTGCGTGAAATTTCCCGCGCGCCCAGGGAGAGTAAATGCGGCGTCGTTACCTGACAGTCGATAAGGGCGCACCCTCCCTCGCGGAGCTGTTCGACGAAGGTGACAAAGGCCACCTTGGAGGCATTGGCCATGCGGTAGAACATGGATTCCCCGAAAAACACCTGCCCGATGGCCACGCCATAGAGACCGCCCACCAACCTGCCTTCGTGCCAGGCCTCCACGGACCGGGCCCAGCCCAGGCGATGCAACTGGAGATAGGCTTCCCTCATGGGAGAGGTGATCCAGGTTCCGGGCTCGCCTTCACGGGGTCCGGCGCAGGCCGAGATCACCTCGGGAAAGGCCTGGTCCACGGTAATCCGGAACATGCCCTTGTTGATGACCTTGCGCAGACTGCGCGAGATCCTGAGTTCGGAGGGAAACAAAACCAGACGGGGATCCGGCGACCACCAGAGGATGGGCTGGCCCTCGCTGTACCAGGGAAAAATACCCCGGCGGTAGGCTTCCAGCAGGCGCTGCGGGGAAAGATCGCCACCAACGGCCAGCAGCCCATTGGGCTCGTCCAGGGCCTGGGAGACGGGTGGAAAGGGAGCGCCGGGCGCCAGTGTGTGAAGTATGCGTGGGGATTTCATTGCATTGCCGCCCGCGTGGCGTGCTTCAATGCGGGAATGCGCCGGAGATCCGCGGCCGGTGGTCTATTTCATGGAATGTATCATGGCCGCGACCTCATAGCAGGCGGTTCCGCGGCCTTTCTCAGGCGCGCCACCCGCCCCGGGGCGCACGCGCACCACTTCCACCACGGCGCCCAGGCTGGGTATGGACAGCGTTCCCGGCTGTATCTTGACCTCCAGCAAATCGCCAATGCGCGGCTCCTCATCGGCAACGAACAACATGCCATTGCCGCTGATGTTCTTGGCCACGCCCTCCCTGTCGGCATTCTCTTCGACGTACCGGTAGGTGATTCCGCAGTCGATGGTTATCCGCGGATACTTGCGGTTCTCAGCCAGATTCAACATGTCGACCTCCTCCTCTTGTCGAGTACGGAAACTCACAGCAGAATCCGGGCCATGTGCACATGACGGCTTCTGCTGATCAGGAACGGCAGGAATCTGCCAGTCGATCCAGATAGCGTTCCGCGTCCAGGGCCGCCATGCAGCCAGAGCCCGCGGATGTAATCGCTTGGCGGTAAACGGAGTCCGCCACATCGCCCGCCGCGAAGACGCCTTCCACGCTGGTGGCGGTGGCATTGCCGTGCGTGCCGCTCTTCACGACGATATAACCGTTTTCCATTTCAAGCTGGCCGGTGAAGATCGAGGTGTTGGGCTGATGGCCGATGGCGATGAACACCCCATGGACATCGATGATCTTCTCGCTGCCATCCTGTACATGCCTGATGCGGATGCCGGTCACGCCGCTGTCGTCACCCAGCACCTCCTCCAGCACATGGTTCCACTCAATGCTTACATTACCATGTTTCGAGGCCTCGATCAGTCTATTTGACAGGATTTTTTCCGACCTGAAGCAGTCGCGGCGGTGCACCACCGTCACGTGAGAGGCGATATTGGCCAGGTAAAGGGCTTCCTCGACAGCGGTATTCCCTCCGCCGATCACGGCTACCTTCTGATTTTTATAGAAAAAACCATCGCATGTGGCACATGCGGACACCCCCCGCCCCTTGTAGGCCTCCTCGGAGGGCAGACCCAGATACTTGGCGGACGCACCCGTGGCGATAATCAGGGCATCACACGTGTACTGGCCGTTGTCCCCTTTCAACGCGAAAGGCCTGGATTTCAGGTCAACCTCGGTGATATAGTCAAAAATTATTTCTGTATCAAATCGTTCTGCATGCTTCCTCATCCTATCCATCAACTCTGGGCCCAGCACGCCCTGATCATCACCCGGCCAGTTGTCCACGTCCGTGGTGGTCATCAACTGACCGCCCTGTTCCAGCCCCGTGATCAACACCGGATCGAGATTCGCCCGCGCGCCATAGATGGCCGCGGAGTAGCCAGCGGGCCCCGAGCCCAGGATCAAGAGACGGCAATGCTTGATATCAGCCATATAATTCAGACTCCAGAATGATTTGAATAGTTTAGTATTTGGCGGGCAGAGGTTACTATCTACCCCCGAGTCCGCCCATGATAACACTTGCTCCCGCGACATGGGACGACAAACAGACAGCAGGACGAACGATGCGCATAGGCATACCCAAGGAGATCAAGACCCTCGAGGGCCGTGTCGGCCTCATCCCCGCGGCGGCGGCCGAGCTGGTTCAGCACGGTCATGAAGTCTATGTGGAAAGCGGCGCCGGAGCCGCCAGTGGCTACCCTGATTCGGCCTATACCCAGGCAGGGGTGAAGATTCTCCCCGACGCCCGGACCCTCTACGGCGAGGCCCAGATGATCGTCAAGGTCAAGGAACCCGTGGAAGGCGAACTGGACCTGCTGCGCGCCGACCATCTCCTGTTCAGCTTCCTCCATCTCGCCGCCAACCCCGGGCTGACCCGCCGGCTGCGGGAAATCGGCCTGGTGGCCGTCGCCTTCGAGACCATACAGGAGGCCAGCGGCCGCCTGCCCCTGCTGGCCCCCATGAGCGACATCGCCGGACGCCTGGCGACCCAGATCGGCTGCCATCTGCTCCACCGCCCCCTGGGTGGCAAGGGCATCCTGCTGGGAGGCGTCAGCGGCGCCGACCGGGGCCGGGTGGTGATTCTCGGCGCCGGCACCGCGGGCGGCGGCGCCGCGCGCCTGGCCGCCGGCCTGGGCGCGGAAGTGGTGGTGTTCGACCGCGACCGCAACAGGCTGGAGGCAATCCGGGCCATCGGCCCCAACGTGACAGGACTGTTCTCCTACGCCGAACAGCTTACGGCCGCCGTCGCCTCGGCGGACCTGCTCATCGGCGCCGTACTCGTCACCGGCGCCCGGGCGCCGCACCTGGTTACCGCCGACATGGTGCGCGCCATGAGCCCGGGGAGCGTGGTCATCGACATCTCCGTGGACCAGGGAGGATGCATCGAAACCACCCGCCCCACCACCTACGCCGACCCCACCTTCCTGTGGGAGGACATCGTCCACTTCGGTGTCACCAACATGCCGGGCGCGGTGCCACGCAGCGCCTCCCAGGCCCTGTCGGCCGTCCTGACCCCCTATGTGATGGCCCTGACGCGCGCGGACTGGGAAGACCATCCTGAACTGGTGGCCGGCATCAACGTCAAACACGGCGAGGTCATGCACCCGGCCTTGAAGGATTGATGACTCGAAAAAACCCGGCCATTGCTAAAAATGGCGGCGCCCGGATGGTGAAAGGAACACAACTCAAGACACAAAGGGCTGCTTCCCTTGTGTCTTGCGCCTGTTACCTTGTATCGTGTACCTTCCCGTGGCCTGCTGCTGGGCCGCCACGCGCCGCAGGGCGCATGAAACAAGGTGTTTTCCACGGCTTGCGCCAGAAAATTCATGCGGCCGCCGGGTAAAGACGTGACATCGCCGGTCAGAATCGTTAAATTTCCGGAAATTCAGCTTAACGCTCGGCAATAGAACAGGAATATCACTTGGCACAAGCAACGCGCAGAAAGGAAACCCGTCCTGAAATCCTCCCCGCCGGCAGCGCCGGCCTCAAGGAAGGGATACTCTTGATACTCGGCGCTATCGCCATTTACATGCTCATCTCCCTGCTGACTTTCAATCCCGCGGATCCCGGCTGGGCCTACAGCGCCTCCACCGAACACGTCACCAACGCGGGCGGCATCGTGGGGGCGTGGTTCTCATCCCTGTTCCTGTTCTATTTCGGCTACCTGGCCTACCTGTTCCCGGCCATGACCCTGTACGTGGGCTGGCTGATCTTCCAGGGACGCCAACAGAACATGGCGCTCAACCTGCGCCGCCTGCTGGTCCGCACCAGCGGTTTTCTGCTCACCCTCGTCACCGGCGCCGGTATCGCCACCCTGCATTTCACCGACCCCAGCGGCTACCTGCCCACCAACCCTGGCGGAATCCTGGGCGACATCGTCGCCACCCTGCTGGTCACGCCCTTCAATTTTCTGGGCGCCACCTTGTTTCTGCTCGCCCTGTTTCTCACGGCCATTTCCCTGTTCACGGGACTGTCGTGGTTCTCTCTGATGGATGCCGTGGGGCGGATCACCCTGGAACTGGCCGCCCGGGCCGCGGCGCATGGGCGGCGTTTCAAGGCTTTTCTCGATGCCCGCCAGGCGCGCAGGCAGCGCGCGGAAGCCGTCAAGGTGGAAAACATCAAGAAAAAGAAACGCCCCAAACCCAAGATCGAACCCCTGGTCAAGCAACCGGAAAAAGGGATGCGCGTGGAGAAGGAAAGACAGGTGCCGCTCTTCACCACGCCGGACAGTGGCGACCTGCCGCCCCTGTCCCTGCTGGACGAGGCCGAACCGCCCAAAAACCAGGTTTCCGAGGCCGCCCTGGAAGCCATATCCCGCCAGGTGGAACTCAAGCTGCAGGACTTTGGCGTCGAGGTGGAGGTGGTGGCCGTCCATCCCGGGCCGGTGATCACCCGCTATGAGCTGCAGCCCGCCCCCGGGGTCAAGGTCAGCCAGATCAGCAACCTGGCCAAGGATCTGGCGCGCGCCCTGTCGGCCATCAGTGTACGCATCGTGGATGTCATTCCGGGCAAGTCCGTCATCGGCGTGGAGATTCCCAACGAATACCGCGAGATCGTGCGCCTCAGCGAAATCCTGCAATCGCGGGATTTCGAGAAGGCCGCCACCCCCCTGCCGCTGGCGCTGGGCAAGGACATCAGCGGCCACCCGGTGGTGGTGGACCTCATCAAAATGCCCCACCTGCTCATCGCAGGCACCACCGGCTCGGGCAAGTCCGTGGCCATCAACGCCATGATTCTCAGCCTGCTCTACAATGCCACGCCCAAGGACATGCGCCTCATCATGATCGACCCCAAGATGCTGGAGCTGTCCATCTACGAAGGCATTCCCCACCTGCTGGCGCCCGTGGTCACCGACATGAAGGAGGCGGCCAATGCCTTGCGCTGGTGCGTGGGTGAGATGGAACGCCGCTACCGGCTCATGGCCTTCATGGGGGTGCGCAACATCGCCAACTTCAACAAGAAGATCAAGGCCGCCGCCGAGGAAGGCAACCCCGTCCGGGATCCCTTCGCCCCTCCGGTGGAAGGCGAGGAAGCGCCCGAACTCGCCGAGTTGCCGTACATCGTGGTCATCGTGGACGAACTGGCGGACATGATGATGATGGTGGGCAAGAAGGTGGAGCAGCTCATCGCGCGCCTCGCCCAGAAGGCACGCGCCTCGGGCATCCACCTGGTGCTGGCCACCCAGCGCCCCTCCGTGGACGTGATCACCGGCCTCATCAAGGCCAACATCCCCACGCGCATCGCCTTCCAGGTCTCCTCCAAGATCGACTCGCGCACCATTCTCGACCAGATGGGAGCCGAGCAGTTGCTGGGCCATGGCGACATGCTCTATCTGCCCGCCGGCACCAGCGTGCCCACCCGCATCCACGGTGCCTTCGTGGACGATCACGAAGTCCACAATGTGGTGGATAATCTCAAGCAGGCCGGCGAACCCAACTATCTGGACGAAGTCCTGGAAGGCGGCGGTGAGGAGAGCGGCGGCAACGGCATGGACGGCGACGCCGGCGGCGAATCGGATCCCCTTTACGATCAGGCCGTGCGCATTGTCACGGAAACCCGCAGGGCCTCCATTTCCGGGGTGCAGCGCCGCCTCAAGATCGGTTACAACCGCGCCGCGCGCATCATCGAGGAAATGGAGCGGGCGGGTGTCGTCGGCCCCATGGAATCCAACGGTTCACGAGAGGTGCTGGCCCCACCCCCGCCGCCAGACAATTGAACCTGACCGCCAAGCCCATGAGACCTTTTCCCTTCCGCGGGCTGTTGCCTGTGCTAGTGGCGCTGTGCGTTTCCGTCCTGTGTATACCC
>WGFB01000056.1 GCA_015492435.1 Gammaproteobacteria bacterium
ATGCCTTTTCTGAAAGTACAAACCAACGTAGAGATATCCCCGGACATACAAAGGACATTGCTGGAGACGCTGTCCCGCGAGACGGCCAGCCAGTTGGGCAAGCCGGAGCGTTATGTCATGGTGGCGCTGGAGCCGGGACAGACCATGTACTTTGCCGGCAGCGACGCGCCCCTGGCCTACCTGGAACTGAAGAGCATCGGCCTGCCGGAGACGCTCACTCCCACGCTCTCGGAGGCCTTGTGCAGACAGGTGGGTGAGGCCCTCGGCATCGCCGGCGACCGAATCTATATCGAATTTTCCGATGCGCCGCGAGCCATGTGGGGCTGGAATGGCGGCACGTTCTAGAAATATCCCGTAAGTGCGCGAAACACTCGAAGGCTGCACGCCTCGGGGTTATTTCATGAGCAAGGCCTGCTTGCCCGCGGCCTTGAAATTGGTATCGAGGAATTTGACGGTAGCCGCCCAGGTCTCTTCACGAATCCTGGCACTGTCCTCGTATTCGCCGGGATCCAGCAGACTGCGGTCGGAGACCACTTCCAGCAGGGGGATATTCAGGCGCCGCGAGGTATCCCGCGCCGCTGTCGCGCGCTGATGGTAGGTGACCAGCGCGGTCAGCGCGCCCGGCATCTGGCGGGTGAGGCTGGCCAGGTGATGGGCGCCCTGGCCCCAGGCCACACCCACGACCCTGCGTCCCGGCCGTACCAGGTAATCCACGGCGGCGCGCAGATTCGCCTCGACCCACACGGGATCGATGGACTTGATCACTTCCCGCGCCATGGTCTTGTTGCGCACCATGCGCCCATCGAAGTAGTCGATGGCCACTACCCGGTATCCCAGCCCGGCCAGCTTGTCGGCCCAGCGCAACACCTGGTTGTTGAATCCCCAGCGGTCGTGCACCAGCAGGGCGCCATGGGGAGAATCCTCCGGCCCGGCCAGGTAGGCCTGAAAGGTAGTGTGGTAGGCGGTCTTCATGTACACCATGCGGCCCTCGCCGGAAGGCCCGGCGGCCAGCAGAGGAAATTGCACGGCGCCGAACAGCGCCACCATCAATATCAGATTCCGCCACATGTTCCTGTTCACAGTGATTCAGCCCCCGCCCTGGAAACCCTCAATCCACACCATTGGTCCTGCCCCATAATATACTGTTCATTTCACGCCCTTTCCATCAAAGTTTGCAGGGGCGGGCGCTCCAGCACCCGGCGCGTCCCCAGGTAGCCCGCGATGCAGACGCCCACGCCCCCGGCCAGCGTGCCCACGAGGATCATGGCGGGATCCATGCCATAGGGCAGATGAAACACCCGCTCCCCCAGCACCTTGCCCAGCAGGGTGGCGGCCCCGGAGGCCACCAGCCCCGCCAGCAGGCCGATGCCGGCGAACTCGATGGCCAGGGCGCGCAGCAACAACCCACGCCCGGCGCCCAGGGTACGCATGATGGCATTCTCCCGGATGCGCGCGTCCAGCGTGGCCTGGATGGTGGCATAGAGCACCAGCAGGCCCGACAGCAGGGTAAAGACAAAGACATAGTCCACCGCCAGCACGATGCGCTCCATGACCTGGCGCACATACTCCATGATGGCCGCCACATCGATCACGGTGACATTGGGAAAGTCCCGCATGACCGCGTCGAAATCATCCCCCCGCCCTGGTGGAATATACAGGCTGCTGATGTAGCTGGCGGGATAGCCCTCCAGCATTCCGGGCGCGGCGATGACGAAAAAATTGACCCGGAAGCTGTCCCACGCCACCTTGCGCAGGCTGGTCACCCGTCCGCTGAAGATACTGCCCGCCACCTCGAAATCGAGCCTGTCGCCCAGCCCGATGCCCAGGGTCCTGGCCAGCCCCTCTTCCACCGACAGGCCCTTCGTCCCGCTCCCCGCGTCCCACCACGCCCCGGCGGTGATTTCATTGTCCGCTTGCAGCCCGGCCGCCCAGGAGAGATTGAACTCCCGCGCCACCAGACGCTGGGCGCGCTCATCCTCATAGCGCCCGGGCGTCACGGCCTCCCCGCCGATGGCGGTGAGGCGCCCCCTGACCATGGGAAAAATGCCCGGCTGCTCCAGGCCGATGGCCCGCAGGCGGCGCTCCAGATCGGCGGTCTGCGCCGCCTGAATATTGATGAGGAAGCGGTTGGGCGTATCCGGCGGCAGGGTATTCTCCCACGACGCCAGCAGGTCCACGCGCACCATGGACAGCAGCAGCAAAACCGTCATCCCCACGCCGAAGGCCGCCACCTGGAGACTGCTGCCCGCCGCGCGATGGGTGAGGTTCATCACGCCCAGGCGCCAGGCGCGGGGCAGCCGGTGCTGCCACAGGCGTAACAGGCGGATCAGCACCGCGGCGGCGCCTCCCAGCCCCAGCAGCACACCCGCCACCCCAGCCAGGGCGTAGGCGCTCATGGCGCCGTCACCCGTCTGCCACACCACCAGCAGGCCGAAAGCGGCAACACCGGCGCCGTACAGGGACAGGCTGTGGCCGGGCAGGCCACCCAAATCCCTGCGCAGGACGCGCAGGGCGGGCACGTTGCGGATATGCAGCAGGGCCGGCAGGGCAAACCCCAGCACCGTCACCAGCCCTGTCAGCATGCCCGCCGCCACCGGCCACCACGAGGGCGCGGGCAGCTCCAGCGCCACCAGCGTCCCCAGCAGGCCCACCAGCCCCAATTGGGCCAGGTAGCCGGCCAGGCACCCCGCCAGGCTGGCGAGCGCGGCCAGTATCAACAATTCCAGAAAATACACTGTCAGGATTTCGCGCTGGGTGGCGCCGAAACAGCGCATGATGGCGCAATCGTCCAGGCGGCGCCCTGTAAAGCGCCAGGCCGCCATGGCGATGGCGATCCCCGCCAGCATCACACTGACCAGCGCCGCCAGCGCAAGAAACCGTCCGCCCCGATCCAGCGCCGAACGCACCTCCGGCCGCGCCCCTTCCGCCCCCGTGAGCCGCTCCCCGCCCCGCCGCTTCGCTTCCGCGGCCTTCCTGAAAGCGCTGACCCTGTCCGCCGGCCCGCTGAACAGAACCGCGTAGGCCACCCGGCTGGCGGGCTGAACCAGGCCCGTGGCGGGCAGGTCCGCCAGGGAGAACAGCAGGCGCGGGGCCAGGGTGAACAAGGTGCCCGAGGTGCGCGCCGGCTCGTTCACCAAGGCCGCCGTCACCCGCAGGCGGGCGTCCCCCAGGATCACTTCGCCGCCGATGCGCAGGCCGAGCTGCTGCAGCAGGCGCGGCTCCAGCCACACCTCGCCCGGACGGGGCATGCGTGGCGCCGCGCGCGCCTCACCCGGCGCATCCGCCGCCCTGATGAGCACGGCTCCGCGCAGGGGATAGGCCGGGCCGACGGCCTTGACGGAGGCCAGGCGGGCCGCCTGCGGCGACATGACCATGGATGGAAACTCGACGGTCTCCACCTGAGACAGTCCGAATGCCTCCGCCAGCGCCCTCACGTCGCGGGAGATGGGCCGGGGCGCGGAAATCTTGAGGTCCCCCCCCAGCAGCTCTCCCGCCTGGCGCGCCAGCGCCTGGTCGATACGGTCCGTGAAGAAGCCCACGGCGGTGACGCTGGCCACGGCCACCACCAGGGCCGCGATCAGCAGGCGCAGCTCACCGGCCCGCCAGTCACGGCGCAGCATGCGCATGGCGAAGCGCAGGGCTCTCATGCCAGGCGGCCGGCGTCCAGATGCAGGGCGCGGGCGCAGCGCTCCGCCAGGGAAGCGTCATGGGTCACCATGAGCAGGGTGGCGCCCTGCTCGCGGTTGACCTCGAACAGCAGATCGATGATGCGCCGCCCCGTGGCGCTGTCCAGGTTGCCCGTCGGCTCATCGGCGAACAACAGCCGCGGCCGGGTCACGAAGGCGCGCGCAATGGCCACCCTCTGCTGCTCGCCCCC
>WGFB01000057.1 GCA_015492435.1 Gammaproteobacteria bacterium
ACATGATAAGCTGAGCAGCGGGCGATCGTGCGCGCCTGCGTTTCTGGCCGTGTTTTGTCAGGGGGAGGAGACATGTTGCGCGGAATCTGCATTCTGGTGGCGGCTCTGGCATGTTCCTGTAGCGCCTTGTCCGATGAGCTGCTGACGCCGAGGGAGCAGGCGTTCCTGACGCGCCACTGGCCCGGCATCATTCCTCCGCAGGGCGGGGCGCCAGCCGCGTATTCGGAGCTGGAGCGTTCTCTTTCCCCGGCGGACTGCGGCGCCTGCCATCCCCGTGAGTTCGAGGACTGGCGGAGCAGCCTCCACAGCAGAACCATGGGCCCGGGCGTGCTGGGGCAGTTGCTTGGCATGGGTGATGATCAGGCCTCCACGCGCATGTGCGGGACCTGCCATGCGCCCAATGCCGAACAGCAGGCGTGGCTGGCCGTGGATGCCGGCCCGGAATCCGGTTTCCGTGCGAATCCTCACTTTGATCCGCTGCTGCGGCGCCAGGGGATTGTATGCGCAGGATGCCATGTAAGGCAGCACCGGCGCTATGGCCCGCCGCCCGCGAATGCTCCCGGGGTGGCGGGCAGAACCGGCGCGAACGGGCCACATGGCGGTTTTACCGCGGAAAGCGCCTTTACCCGCTCAGCATTCTGCTCCACCTGCCATCAATTCACCGAGGACGACCGTGCCCTCAATGGCAAGCTCCTCGAAAACACCTATGAGGAATGGAAGGCGAGCCGCTACCCCGCTGAGGGAGTGCAGTGCCAGACCTGCCACATGCCGGGCCGGCGCCATCTGTGGCGTGGCATTCACGATCCCGGTATGGTGAGGCAGGGCGTGACCGTGTCAGTGGATGTGGAGCAGTTTCCGCGGCGTCCCGGAGACACCGTGAAGGCCAGGGTGACCATCGCCAACACGGGAACGGGACATCACTTTCCCACATATATGACGCCCAAGGTCTTCGTGCGCGGCTATCTTGTCGATGAACAGGGCAAGGCTTTTCCCGGCACCCTTCAGGAGGCCGTTATCGGGCGCGAGGCGACGCCCGGCCTTTCCCGGGAGATTTATGATACCCGTATCCCGGCCCACGGTTCGCTGACGGTCCTCTACGAGGAAGCCGTGCGGCGGGCAGGCCTGCGCCTCAAGGTTGAGATTGAAGTTCATCCCGATCACTTCTATGTACGTTTCTTCGAGAATTACCTGTCCCGGGCCCTGGAGCAAAAGGCGCGCGGACTGATCGAGGCGGCCCTGGCGCAGGCCAGGGAGACGCCATTCACGCTTTTTGAGAGGACTTTCCCCCTGTCCCTGGAAAACAAGGAGGACGGTGGCGCATCCGCGGCGGCCCGGGAGCGCGGGGCGGAGTGAAAGCGGTCAACCGGTGTTTCTCATGCCCGCGGCGATGGCGTTGATGGAGCGCAGCAGGGGGCTCAGCCAGGACTGTCTTTCCTCTTCCGCCAGTTCCGGATCACGGTAGCGGCGCAAGAGCGTGATCTGAATGTGGCTGAGCGGATCCAGATAGGGATTGCGGCGCGTGAGGGACAGGGCGAGGGTGGGATTTTCCTCGATGAGTTCACGGCAGTCCGCGGCTATCAGGGTCTGTTCCACGGTCAGCTCGTATTCAGCCTTGATCATGTCGAAGATCCTGCCCGCCGTTTCCCGGTCGGAACACAGCTCCATGTATTCGCGCGCGATTTGCATATCGGCCTTGAACAGGGACATCTGGGTGTTGCTCAGCAGGGCGCGGAAATAGGGCCATTCCACGTACATGCGGTGCAGCTCCTCGATGCGCTCCGCCCGGGACTCATGCCATTGACGCAGGGCGGTGCCGATGCCATACCAGGCCGGCATGGTGTGGCGCGACTGAGCCCACCCGAAAACCCAGGGAATGGCGCGGATGGAAGATTTGGAGCGGTCCTTTTTTTTGCGGTGGCTGGGCCGGGAGCCGATATTGAGCAGGGCGATCTCGTTGACCGGCGTGGCCTCGTAGAAATAATCGAGCAGGCCAGGGGTCTCGTCGACCAGCTTGCGGTAGGTCTTTTCGCCCGTGGCGGCAAGATGCTCCATGATCTCCACGTGGCGCGGATCGGCGCCGCGCACCGGCGCTACCAGGCTCTTGCTGGCCTTCAGCAGGCCGGTGATGCCCACGCCCAGTTCATAGACGGCCGTTTCCCGGTTGCTGTACTTATAGGAAACCATCTCCCCCTGCTCGGTGAACTTGATGCGGCCCTGAACCGTGCCTGGCGGTTGCGACAGGATGGCCTCGTGGGTGGGGCCGCCACCGCGGCCGATGGTGCCGCCGCGGCCATGAAACAGGCGGCAGCCGATGTTGCGCTCATTGGTGATCTCGATGATGCGCGTCTGGGCCTGGTACAGGCTCCAGGAGGAGGCCAGGATGCCGCCGTCCTTGCAGGAATCGGAGTAGCCCAGCATGATCTCCTGCAGATTCCCCGAAGCCTCCAGGAGGGCCGCGTAGCAGGGATTGTCGAACAGGGTGGTCATGACCGGTTCGATGCGTTTCAGGTCGTCGATGGTTTCGAACAACGGGGCGACCCGGATGTCGCAGTACCAGTGTCCCGAGCTGTCCTGTCCGGCCATGCCCGCCTGATGGGCGAGAAAAATGACTTCCATGACATGACTGGCCTCGTGGGTCATGGAGATGATATAGCTCCCGAAGGCTTCCGGGCTGATCTGGTCACAGATGCGGCGCATGACCCTGAACACTTCAAGGGTCTCGCGGGTGGGCTCGCTGAGGGCCGCATCGTCGACATCCAGGGGCGGGGCGGTGGTGAGTTTGGCGAGCGCACGCAGGCGCGCCGCTTCGTCCAGGCCGTCATAATCCACTGGTTCCGGCAGCTTGCCCAAAAGCTCGCGCACGGCCTCCGTGTGGCGGGAGGATTCCTGACGCACATCGAGGTTCACCAGGAAGAAACCGCAGGTTTCCACCAGGCGGATGAGATCCTGGAGATGGCCGGCGGCAATATTGCCGTCACCATGGGAACGCAGGGAATCGCGGATGCGGTAGAGATCCTCCAGGAATACATCGGCGGACAGAAAACAGGCGGACGGCGTGGGTTCGTCGCGGCCGTCCAGCAGGGCCCGCACATGGTCGAGCATGCATTGCAGCCTGAGGCGGATGATGTACAGCTTGCGGCGGTAAGGTTCGTCACGGAACCGCTCCACATTGCTGCCGAAGGCCTGGGCGGCGAGGCATTCGTCCCGCTTCAGGCTGTCGAGGAATTCCTCCGTGGGTTGGCACAGGAGGATGGAATGGGTGAGTTCATGGCTGAGGTGATTGACACGTTGCAGATATTCCTTCAGCACCGCGGCCATGTGCATGCGCACGGCCTGTTCTGTCGTATGCGGTTTGACATTGGGATTGCCGTCGCGGTCGCCGCCCACCCAGGAGCCGAAACGGATGAAGCTGGGGATTTCAATTTTCTCTCCTTCCGCCAGCAGAGGACCATAGATTTTGTCCACTGCCTTTTCGAATTCCCGGTAAGTGGCGGGAATGGCCTGGAACAGGCTGTCCTTGAAATAGAACAGCCCGTGGCGTATCTCCGCCGTGACGTCCGGTTTCTGGGAGCGGACCTCGTTGGTCTTCCACAGGGTCTGGATCTCGCAGCCCAGGCTGTCGACGATCTCCTCGCGCTCTTCCCGCGACAGGCGGGTGTCGTCCAGTTGCCGGCTGGTGACGAAGATGCGCCGCTGCGTTTCCATGATGGTGTGGCGTTTGGATTCCGTGGGGTGGGCGGTGATGACAGGGACATAGCTGAGGCGGGCGAGCATGCCTTGCAGTTGCTCCGCCGTGATATTTTCCCTGAGGAAACCTTTCAGGGTCTCCTCGTAGGAGCCCGGCCACAGCTCCTTGCCGGCGCGCCTCAGGCGGCGGCGCTGTTGATGCTGATAGGCTTCCTCGGCGATGTTGACCAGGCTGAAATAGGTGCTGAAGGCGCGCACCACGTGGGTGAGGGTAAGGGGATCGAGTTTCCTGATGATGCGCAGCAGTTGTTCCCGCTTGCCCGGCGTCTCTTCCTTGCGCAGCAGAATATAACCCTTGCGCAGCGCCTCTACAGCCATGTAGACGCGCCCGCCGGCCTGGGAACGCAACACGCCCCCCAGCAGATTGCCGAACATCTTGACGCGCGCGCGCAGTTTTTTATCTTGATCGATCATTAAGTTAAAAGCTCAATTTTAAGAAAATAATAAGATTCGGCGGCGCGGCACGGAGCGCATTATACCCGATTCCGGATCAATTTACCCTTTCCCGGAAAGTGGAAATTGCGCCTTATACGCATGCCGGGCGCCGCGCACGGGTTGGAGTGCCAGGCGGATCATTGCGCCCGCCGCGCGTCCCCTTACCTGGATGTGTACGCAGACAAAGCTTGGAGTTGCATAAAAACAAATGGTTTAGTGTGAAATTGAAAGCACATTATCATTTTTATTTCCTGGTTTCCCGCCCAATATGGACATCACATGAATCAGTCAAAACCTTCGTGTCCATCATGTTTTTTCGAGGTGACCGTCAGCGTACCGCTTGCGCCTTGCGGTACAGATCAAGGTATTGGCGCGCGCTGCGCCGCCAGCTGAAGTCCTGCTGCATGGCGTTGAACACCACTTTCTTCCAGGGCTTGGGCTGGCTGTACAGCGCCAGGGCGCGGTCGATGCCGTGGAGCAGGGCGCCGGGAAGCGCTTCGTCGAAGACGATGCCGGTGGCGGTGCCGCGGGCAAGGTTTTCTTCCGTGGCGTCCACGACCGTGTTGGCCAGCCCCCCGGTGCGGCGCACGATGGGCAGGGTGCCGTAACGCAGGCTGTAGATCTGGTTGAGGCCGCAGGGCTCGTAGCGGGAGGGCATGAGAAACATATCCGCGCCGCCCTCGACCTGGTGGGCGAGCGCCTCGTTGTAACCGATGTGGGCGCCCAGCTTGTCGGGGTATTCGCGCACGGCCATTTCCAGACGGTGTTCCAGCGATTTGTCGCCGCTGCCCAGCACCACCACCTGCACGCGGCGCTGGAACAACTGGGGCAGGATGGCCAGGAGCAGGTCGAAACCCTTCTGTTCCACGAGGCGCCCCACCAGGCCGATGAGCGGAACGCCGTCGTCGATGGGCAGATTATAGAGCTTCTGCAACTGCCGCTTGTTGATCTTTTTCTTTTCCGTGGTGAAGGGGTTGTAATTGGCGGCCAGGTGGGGATCCCGGGCCGGATTCCACTGGCTGTAATCGGCGCCGTTGAGGATGCCCGCCAGGCGGTCGGCGCGCTGGCTGAGCAGGTTCTCCAGGCCACAGCCGAATTCGGGTGTACAGATTTCCCTGGCATATTGGGGACTGACGGTGTTCAGCATGTCGGCGAAGGCAATGCCGCCCTTGATGAAGGAGAACTGGCCGTAGAACTCCATGGCGTGCATGGACCACAAATCGCCGGGCAGGTGCAGGCCTTGGAAGGTCTCCCAGTTGAACAGGCCCTGGTAGGCCAGGTTGTGGATGGTGAACACCGTGGCCGGACGTGGCGTGCTGCGCGCCAGCAGGGCCGGGGTCAGGCCGCTTTGCCAGTCGTTGCAGTGCACGATGTCGGGTTGCCAGTCCAGCCCCGCCTGGTTGAGGGCGAGCAGTTCCGCGATGCGATTGAAGACGGTAAAGCGCTCCGCGTTGTCGGGCCAGTCCCGCCCCTGGCTGTCGGCATAGGGACCGCCGTCGCGGTCGAAATGGCGCGGCGAGTCCACCAGCCACACAGGGATGCGGGTGCCCGGGAGATGCCCTTCCAGCACGGCAATGTCGTCGGGGAAGCCCGGCGCTTTCAGTTGCGCCTTGCGGGTGTGGCGCCCGATCCTGGCCCGCGCGGACTTGTAGGCGGGCATGAGAATGCGGATGTCGCGGCGCAGGGTCTTGAGGGCCGCGGGCAGGCTGCCGGAAACATCCGCCAGCCCCCCGGTCTTGATGAGAGGGTGGGCCTCACTGGTGACGAACAGGATTTTATGGATACTCATGGCTCAGGTTTCGGGCTCCGCGCGGCTGGGGCGGATACGTCCGGTGGTCATATTTGCTCACAAAGTGTCGATATTATCTTGAGGGAGGCTGGGGCGCTACAGGTATGTTTTATTATCGATTGATATTTGACTGCCGTAACTTATACTAAACGCTCCCGATAACCGGGGCGGTAAATTACCCCACGGGTCATGCTGTTGACAGAACCGCCATTATAGGCGATCGCCTGCCTGCTGTGTACTTGAGAATGGCGGCGGCATGACAATCCAGGGCGCTCACAGATTATGAGGTAGCAGACGCATGAAACTGGCAATGATAGGGCTCGGCAAGATGGGCGGCAACATGGTGCGCCGGCTGAGACGCGCGGGCATCGAAGTGGTGGGCTACGATACCTCGGCGGATGTCCGCAAGGAATTGCAGGAGGAAACCGGCATGCTCCCCGCGCCCAGCATCACGCTGGCGTTGAAGAAGCTGCCCGATCCCAAGATCGTATGGGTCATGGTGCCCAGCGGCAGGCCCACGGACAAGGTCATCAAGGAACTGGAGAAGCGCCTCTCGCCGGGTGATCTGGTGATCGATGGCGGCAACTCCAATTACCACGATACCCAGCGCCGCGGGGCGATACTCGCCCAGTCGGGCATCGGTTTCGTGGACGCCGGGACTTCCGGTGGCGTTTGGGGGTTGGAGAACGGTTATTGCATGATGCTGGGCGGGGAGAAGCGCTTCGTGGAAATGATCGAGCCGGCGATCAAGGTTCTCGCGCCCGCGCCGGACCGTGGCTGGGCCCATGTCGGCCCCCTGGGCTCCGGGCACTTCACCAAGATGATCCACAACGGCATCGAATACGGCATGATGCAGGCCATCGCCGAGGGCTTCGCCCTGTTGCACAACAAGGAGGATTTTTCCCTGGACATCGCCCAGATCGCCGAGCTGTGGCGTCATGGCTCCGTCATCAGCAGTTGGCTCATGGACCTGACGGCGGGCGCCCTGCAGAATGATCAGAAACTGGATTCGGTGGCGCCCTATGTGGCGGATTCCGGGGAAGGACGCTGGACCATGCTGGAGGCCATCGACCAGGGCGTCGCCGCGCCGGTGATCAGCCTGGCCCTGCAGATGCGCTTCACCAGCCAGGACCAGGTGGGATTCACCAACCGCGTGCTGGCCGTGATGCGCAATGCCTTTGGCGGGCATGACATCAAGACCGAAAAAGGCGAAGGGAAGCCGTAGCCATGGAACCCTGCACACTGGTCATCTTCGGGGCCACGGGCAACCTGTCGCGCATCAAGCTGATGCCCGCCCTCTATTCTCTTGAGGAGGAGGGCAGGCTGCCGGACAAGATGACCATCCTCGCCTTCGGGCGGCGCCCCTGGTCGCGCGAGAAATGGATCGAGGAAGCCTCCAACATGCTGGCCGACAAGTACGGGGACGGCATCGACCAGACGGCCTATCACCGCTTCATCGAGCGCCTGCACTATTTCCAGGGCGACCTGGGCGAGGCGGAGGCCTTCACCCGCCTGCGCCAGGAACTGGACGGCAATCCGGCCCTGCTGCCCAACATCATTTTTTACATGTCCATCCGCCCCGCCGACTTCGGCCCGGTGGTCGGCCGCCTGGGCGAGGTGGGGCTGCTGGACGAGAGTGCGGGCTGGCGGCGCACGGTCATCGAGAAACCCTTCGGCTACGACCTGCTCAGCGCCCAGATCCTCCAGCAGGGCTTTCTCAAGTGCCTGGACGAGCACCAGATCTATCGCATCGATCACTACCTGGGCAAGGGCACGGTGCAGAACATCCTGGTGTTCCGCTTCGCCAACCTGCTCCTGGAGCCCCTGTGGAACCGCAATTACGTGGACCATGTGCAGATCACCCATTCCGAGACCCGCGGCATCGAGGGACGCGCCGACTACTATGAAGGCGCGGGGGCGCTGCGCGACATGCTGCAGAGCCACCTCATGCAGTTGCTGGCCCTGGTGGCCATGGAGCCGCCGGCGGGCATGGACGCCGAGTCCCTGCGCGACGAGAAGGTGAAGGTCATGAAGTCCATCCGCCCCATCACCCAGAACGCCGTGCACGCCCACGCCTTCCGCGGCCAGTACGCGCGCGGCATGATCGACGGCCAGGCCGTGCCCGGTTACCTGGAGGAGGAGGGCGTGGACCCGCACAGCATCACGGAGACCTATGCCGCCCTCAAGCTGTACATCGACAACTGGCGCTGGCGGGGCGTGCCCTTCTATTTGCGCACGGGCAAGCGCATGACGGAAAGCAGTTCCGCCATCAGCATCCGCTTCAAGGAGCCCCCCCATCACCTGTTCCGCAACACCCAGCTTGAGCGCTTCATGCCCAACTGGCTGCTGATGGGCATCCAGCCCAACGAATGCCTGCGCATGGAAATCCAGGTCAAGGTGCCGGGCCTGGAGATGAACACCCGCCCCATCAGCCTGGACGCGAGCTACCGCACCGGGGACGAGCGGGAGTCGGACGCCTATGAAGAACTGCTGCTCGATGTCATGAAGGGCGACCACTCCCTGTTTCTGCGCTACGACGAGGTGGAGTGGGCGTGGCGCGTGGTGGATCCGGTGCTCAAGGTCTGGTCCATGGAGCGCGACTTCATCAACACCTATCCCGCCGGAAGCTGGGGGCCGCGCGGCACCTACCGCCTGTTCGACAGCGACGGGCAGTTCTGGCGCCACTCCCTGTCCCTGGACGGCATCGACGTGAGTTCGGAAGCCTTCTGAGGTGACTGAGCCAAACGGGACACTCACCGCCACGCCGGCCTGGCGCGCCCTGGCGGCGCACCACGGGGAGGTCGCCGGGCTGCACATGCGCGATCTCTTCGCCCGGGATCCGGACCGCTTTGGCAAGTTCTCCCTGCAGTTCGAGGATATCCTGCTGGACTATTCCAAGAACCGCATCACGGAGCGCACCATGGAACTGCTCCTGGACCTGGCCCGTGAGTCCGGCCTGCCGGAGCGGATCGAGAGCATGTTCCGCGGCGAGCGCATCAATGTCACCGAGGACCGCGCCGTGCTGCACACGGCCCTGCGCAACCGCGCCAACATGCCGGTTCTGGTGGACGGCGAGGATGTCATGCCGCGCGTCAATGCGGTGCTGGAACGCATGGGCGCCTTCAGCGAGGCGGTGCGCAACGGGCAGTGGACGGGGTACAGCGGCAGGCCCATCACCGATGTGGTCAATATCGGCATCGGCGGCTCGGATCTCGGCCCGGTGATGGTGACGGAGGCCCTCAAACCCTACGCCTCCCCGCGCCTGCGCCCCCATTTCGTTTCCAACATCGATGGCACCCACATCGTCGAGACCCTCAAGGGACTGGATCCCGAGACCACCTTGTTCATCGTCGCCTCCAAGACCTTCACCACCCAGGAGACCATCACCAACGCCCACACGGCGCGCGCCTGGCTGGTGGCGGCCGCGGGCGACGAAGAGGCGGTGGCGAGGCATTTCGTGGCCCTGTCCACCAACCGCAGGGAAGTGACGGCCTTCGGCATCGATGCGGACAACATGTTCGAGTTCTGGGACTGGGTGGGGGGACGCTATTCCCTGTGGAGCGCCATCGGGCTTTCCATCGCCCTGACCATCGGCATGCGGCGCTTCGAGGAACTCCTGGAGGGCGCCCATGCCATGGACAAGCACTTCAGGGAGGCGCCCCTGGCGCGCAAC
>WGFB01000058.1 GCA_015492435.1 Gammaproteobacteria bacterium
GCCCCGAGGGCGTCCGGATTCCGGTTGAGTTGATATTTTATCCTATTTCCCAGCCTGGGAACGGTGTAATCCGCGTTCTCATCAAAAACTTACGCAATCCATTTATTATCCCGGCAACAATATATAGCGTCACCCTCCAGGCCCGCTTTAGCCCGCATTCCAATGCCTCGTGCCATGGCCCCGGGCGGGCACCCCTGTGCGGAAAGGGATTTGCCGAGTGCTGACAAACCTGATATTCTTTATTCACCCCTCCCAGGGAGGGGTGGGATAAACAGGAGTATCAGCCATGACACGCATCAAAATCGAAGGTATGAGCTGCGGCCATTGCACCGGCGCCGTGGAAAAGGCCCTGGCCGCCGTGCCGGGTGTCACGGCCGTCATCGGCGTCAGTCTTGAAAACGGCGAGGCGCAAATCGTGGGAGACGCCACCCCTGAACAGCTCATCGCCGCCATCGAGGAAGAGGGTTTCACCGCCCGCATCGCCTGAACATGGGCGGTCATTGTGACAGCCTGAGACTATCGGACAGAACCCGCGGGGAGGCGCGCCAGCGCCTGCTCTCCATCAGAGGGCACGTGGAAGGTATCACGCGCATGCTGGACGATGAAAGCCTGTATTGCGTGGATGCCCTGCGCCAGATCAAGGCTGTGGAAGGGGCGCTGCACAAGGTCGCGAGCCTGATTCTGCGCAGCCACCTGCAGGACCACGTGGTTTCCGCAGCGCAACGGGGCGACACGGAAGAAATCGTCGATGAGCTGATGGAGATCCTCAAGTACCGCTGACGAAGCGGCCTTGTCCCCGAATCGCCGCCTCCCATCTCCAGGAGAAACATGCACCAGGATATCCGCATCGAGATTTCCGGCATGACCTGCGCCAATTGCGTGGGCCGGGTCGAGCGCATACTCAACAAGCTGCAGGGTGTTGACCAATGCACGGTCAATCTGGCGTCATCCAGGGCCGCGGTGCGCCTGGATGCCACGCAAACCAATCCCGCGGCCGTGGTCGACGCCATCGGCGGCGCGGGCTACCAGGCGATTATCCGCAAGGCGGAATTTCACATCGACGACATGAGCTGCGCGGCCTGCGTGGCGCGCATCGAAAAAGCCATTCGCCGCCTGCCCGGCATCGTCGAGGCCGTTGTCAATCTGGCAACGCGCAAAGCCAGCATCACTTTTCTGCCGGAAACCATCCAGCCACAAAAACTGGAAGCAGCCATCCGGGATGCGGGCTACACCGTACGGACGGAGAGCCACCCTGACGACCGGCCCCGGGAGGAACGTCATGAGCGGGCGCTGGCCGCGCTGACTCGCGACCTGCGCCTGGCGGTGGCCCTGACCCTGCCCCTGCTGATCATCGTCATGGGCCCCATGATCTCGCCCGCCCTCCAGGCGGCCATGCTCAAGCTGCTGCCTGAACAGGCCTGGCGATGGCTCGAATGGGTGCTCGTCACGCCGGTGGTGGCCGTGGCGGGCAGGCGCTTCTTCACTCAGGGATGGGCGGAACTGCGGCACCTGAGCCCCGGTATGAACTCCCTGGTGATGCTGGGCTCCGGGGCCGCCTATCTCTACTCCCTGGCTGCCCTGACGGTCCCCGACCTGTTCCCGGCCGGCACCGCCAATCTCTACTTCGAGGCCGCGGGTGTCATCATTACCCTGATTCTGCTGGGGCGCTTTCTGGAAACCCGCGCCAGGGGGCGCGCCTCCGACGCCATCAAGAAACTCATGCGGCTCTATCCCCGGCGCGCGCGGGTGCTTCGCGAGGAAGAGGAACTGGAAATCCCCGTCGAGCAGGTGATGCCTGGGGATACTGTTGTCATCAGGCCCGGTGAACAAATCCCCACAGACGGCGCCATCACCGGGGGCAGCAGCTATATCGACGAATCCATGATCACCGGCGAACCCATTCCCGTTGAGAAACAGCCTGGCGCCGAAGTCATTGGCGGCACGGTCAACAAGACCGGCAGCTTTGTCTACACGGCGACCCGCGTCGGAGCTGACACCGTGCTGTCCCAGATCATAAAACTGGTGGAGGAAGCCCAATCGGGCAAGCCGCCCATTCAGCAAATCGCGGATCGCATCGCCGGGATATTCGTCCCCCTGGTCATGGCCGCCGCCACCTTGACGTTTCTCATCTGGCTGGCCCTGGGCCCCGTGCCGGCCCTCAACTATGCCTTCGTCGCCGGCGTCAGCGTCCTGCTTATCGCCTGCCCCTGCGCCATGGGACTGGCCACTCCCACGGCCATCATGGTGGGAACGGGCAAGGCCACCGAACATGGCATCCTGTTCCGCAAGGGCAGCGCCATCGAATTGCTGGCGCGGGTCGACACCATCGTCCTGGACAAGACCGGCACCCTCACCCGGGGCCGGCCGGAACTGACGGATATCCATCTCGTCGAGGGGGAGGAGAACAAAGTGCTCGCCCTTGCGGCCGCGGCGGAAAGCAGGAGCGAGCATCCCGTGGCGCAGGCCATTCTGGAAGCGGCCAGGGCTCGCCGCCTGGAGCTGCCCGCCGCCGAGGACTTCACATCCGCCACCGGATTCGGTATCTCCGCGCGTGTCGCCGGGCGGGGGGTGGTGATCGGAACCCAGCGTCAGATGGAACGCCATGACATTGACGTGACGACACATCAGGAGCGGGCACAAGTCTTCGCCTCCGAGGGCAAGACCCCGCTGTATTGCGCCATCGACGGACGGCTGGCGGCCATATTTTCCGTCTCCGACCCCCTCAAGGCCGGCAGCCGGGAGGCAATGGCTTCCCTGCGGAGGCAGGGCCTGCATATCGCCATGATTACCGGCGACAACCGCCTTACGGCCCAGGCCATTGCCAGGGCCGCCGGTATTGATCAGGTGATGGCGGAGGTGCTGCCCCAGGAAAAGGCGGCGGAGGTCCGGCGCCTGCAGGGAGAGGGGCGGCGCGTTGCATTCGTGGGAGACGGAATCAACGACGCGCCGGCCCTGGCGGCCGCCGATGTGGGACTGGCCCTCGGCACCGGCACCGACATTGCCATCGAGGCAGGAGATGTCATCCTGATGTCCGGCGACCTGCGCGGCATCGTCAGTGCCCTCACCCTGTCGCGGCGCACCCTGCGCACTATCAGGATCAATTTCTTCTGGGCCTATGTCTACAATATCGCCCTGATCCCCGTGGCAGCGGGCCTCCTCTATCCCATTGCCGGGATGCTGCTCAATCCCATGCTCGCCGCCGGAGCGATGAGTGTCTCCAGCCTGTTCGTGGTCAGCAACAGCCTGCGCCTGAGGCGTTTCCGCCCACCCCTCCCGGCGCGGGCGTAACCCTTTCTTACACCGTGCGCGGCCGGGGCCCCCACAGCTCCCACAGGATTCTCAGAATCATAATGGCGAGAATAATGCCAATGAGAGTCCCCGACACCATGGTCACCCAGGCAAAGCTGTCGGACACGAAACGGGTCAGGTTGAGACCGGCCATGTCCCCCACAAAGCTGAGAAACAGCAACGTCACCAGCAGGGACTTCACCCCTCCCGACATTCGGGTCAGGCAGGTCAGGGCGCCAATGGTGATCAGGATGAGGGAAAAACCCAACAAATGTATGTGGGCCAACTGGACCAGCAACTGAGGGGGCAGTGAATCATCGGCGCTCATGGCCTCGTGCATGGCGCCCGCGCCCATGTCCATGCCTCCCATGTCATGGTCCATCTCCGTCATGTCGTGATCCATGGCCATCCCGCCACTCTCCTCCTCATCCAGGTCATCCAGGGAGAATTCTTCCTCCACGAAACCTTGCTGCTCCATCATCGCATGCTCTTCCCTGGACAGGCTCTTGTCGCCATAGTGATCCGCTATGGCATCCGCGCTGAGGCCCACGGACAAAGCGGCATTGAGGGCCGCGGTCAGATAGCCGATCCCCAGCACCACGACGAAGCCCGTCACCAGCAGTTTCCAGTGCAAGGCCAGGGTCGAGAAATCGAATTTTCTTGCAAAATCGGAAGAAACAGTCATTGCAACTACCCTCCTTAGCGGTAATTGAAAAAAATATCCCGGCAAATTCTCTTGCCAGGCCGGGATTTGTCCGCCAGGGAACAAATCAATCCCCGCCCTCACTGCTTGTCAGGCGTGTGAGTATGCGGGTGCGTATGCGCGTGCCCACCGTGATGGTGGGACTCACCGTGTTCTCCCAGGACATCATCATGAAAATGCGCGGGGTCCACTTCCTCGTGCAGATGATCATGCTCATGCTCATGGGCATGAAGATGGACATGGGCATGGCCGTCAGGGCCATGGGCATGGCGATGGGCGTGGAGAAAACGGCCAATGATATGGCGGTGTCCCTCATCCATATCCTGCTCCTGCAGGATACCATGGAGCAACTCGTGAGTCATGAGAGCGAGCGGCATCTCCAGCTTGTTGTCTTCCAGCAACTTGCGGTTGTAGAGAATCTCCGTGGCGGGGCCGTCCGCCGCGATGCGCCCGTCCACCAGCAGCAGGCAACGCTCACAGACCTCCAGGGCGATATCCAGGTCATGAGTGCACAACAGGATGGTCTTGTCCGTCTCCTTGAGCCAGTTGATCATGTTGCGGCGGTTCATGGGATCCATGTTGGTGGAGGGCTCGTCAAAGACAAGGATCTCCGGTTGATAGGACAGGACCGTTGCCAGCGCGAGGCGCTTGCGTTCTCCGAAGGAAAGGTGGAACGAGGAGCGTTCCTCGAAACCTTCCAGGCCCACCACCGCCAGGGCCTCGCTGACCCGCGCCTGAATCTCGTCCTCATTGAGGCCCAGATTCAGGGGGCCGAAGGCCACATCGTCGAAGACCGTGGGACAAAACAGCTGGTCGTCTGGATCCTGGAAGACGATGCCGATCTTGCGGCGTATCTCCTTGAGGTTCTCCTTGGTGACCTCCTGGCCGTGAATGAACACGCGCCCCGAGGTCGCCAGCTCCACGCCGTTGAGGTGGCTCATGAATGTCGATTTTCCCGCCCCGTTGGGTCCGATCAGGGCGACTTTCTCGCCCCGGCGGATGGTGCAGCTCAGTCCCTTGAGGACCTCATGCCCGTCGGGATAGGTGAAGTGTATATTGTCCGCCTCGATCATGACTGGATCGGTCATGGCGCTCTCCTGATCGTTCCGGGTCTCTCTGGGAATGTGGCGCAACCGGTCATTCAGTACCAACCCTCCTCGGCCGGGCTCAGGGCGCCGTTGAGATCGCTGTACATCATGATCACGGCAAGAAGAATGACAACGCCCGCCTTTACATAGTCGTCCGCTTCGGAGCGAAAGGCAACCAAGAGGCGCAATTCGCCCTGGTAGCCCTTGGACAGCATGGCCTTGTAGACGCGCTCGGTGCGCTCGAAACTGCGCACCAGCAGGGTGCCGATGAAGTGCCCGTAGATACGCAGGGTCTTCATGTCCGCGTGCGCGACGAACCCGCGCGCGCGCATGGAAGTGTGCATGCGGCGCATCTCGTCGAGAAAGACGAAGGTATAGCGGTAGGTGAACAGCAGCATCTGCACCACCACCTTGGGACACTTGAGGCGCTGCAGGGCCAGCATGGAGATATCGAAACGGCTGGAGCCGAAGACCGCGAAAGTCACCATGACAATGGCCAGGGCCTTGAGAAAAATCAAGGTCGCCAGGCGCAACCCCTCCCAGGCGAAGGGCAGTCCCAGCAGACTGAACGCGGCGTCGCCCGGATATGAGAAGGGCATGATCAGAAAAAAAGGCGCCAGGAACACCAGCACGAAGGACAGCCCGTGAAGCAGAAAATGCCTGGGCAGGGCGCTGACACCGAGAATGGCCAGGGCCAGTACCAGGGCGGCCAAAGCCATCGGGATGGTCTTGAGCAGGGCGATGGCGAGGATCAGCAGCCCCATTGAGAAAATCTTGACGCGCGGATCCCAGCGCTGCAGAGGCGACTCCGTCCGGGCATAGCGATCAATGTCCAGCGCCATCCCGGCAATCACCCGGCCTGCCGGGCAGGCTGCTGACCGGCCAGTATGCCCGGATTCACCTTCTGCAGAAATTCCGCGCAGGCGCCCACCACGGCCGCCTCAATGAGCATGATGGGAATGTGTGCCGCCAGTACCGTGGCGGCGATGGCATTGAAGGCCTCCCCCGTGGTAACCAGGGCGAGGGCCAGGATGATGCCTGAAAACAGGGTTGCGGTGGCGCCAGCCAGGGCCCCGAAGACGAACTCCCGCTTTTTGAAGCTGAAACGGTGGCGTTGCTGCCATACCAGATAGGCAATCAGCCCGCCACCCCCCAGCATCAGTGCATTGACGCCGATGACGGTGACCCCCCCGTGCCCGAAAATGATCGCCTGCAGAATGATGCCCAGCATGATTGCCGGGAAGGCCCGCCAGCCCAGCACCACGCCCACCAGCCCGTTGAGTATGAGATGAACACTGGCAGGCCCCAGGGGTACCTTGATGAGCGAGGTAACGAAGAACACGGCGGTAATGACGGAAATCTTCGGCACCTCTTCCATGTCCAGGTTACGCATGGTCGCCGCGGCGAGCACCGCGGTACCGGCAAACCCCACTGTCAGGGAGGGGGCGGACAATATGCCTTCAGAGATATGCATCGCGTTTCCTGGTCGTTGTCAGCTTCAATGAAATTATCGGTAGCCAGCGCCAATCATATAGCGGGACATGTCAACCCTGACGCCGGTCCTGTTTCTCGCGCAGCATGCTCCGCGCCTTGATATAGAAATACACGCCCGCAATCCCCACGATGAAACCCAGGCCGCCGATGATGTCACTGAAGCCGCGCCGTTCCTCCAGCTCCGAAATGCTGCGCATCAACGGCCGGATGGCCTCGCCCACCGCCTTCTTCAATTCGGCGCGGGTGACCGCCGAGCCGGCCGCCACCGGCTGCGCCGGGGGCGTATCGGCCGCGCCGGCGGGAGCAGGCGCCTCCGTCACCACTTCAGCGGCCGTCAGGCCGCCGTCGCCGCGCCCGCCCGGCAGCTCTTCCCTGGCGATGACATACTCCGTCTTGTGCCCCATGCCCGCGTTCAAGGTGATGCGCAAATCCACCTGGCGCGGGATCGCGAATACATAGGCGCCTTCCCCGTCCGTGACACCCTCGTTCAGCACATTTCCCTCCGGATCATAGACGGCAACCTGGCTGTTCCTGGCGCGCTTCCCATCGGAGAAATAGCCCTCCACGAAGACCTGGTCGCCTTCCGCAAAGGCAAACATATTCACCTTGTGGGCGAGGGCGGCGCCCGGACACACACCCAGAACCAGGAGGGCCAGGAATGGAATGGTAATGATGTTCATGGCGTTCTATCCGTCACAAGAGGGGCAGGGATTCTGAACGGGCCTCGCATTATGAAGTAATAATTTTAACACATACCGCCTATCTTGTCACAAACAAATCCCCTCGATGCTTGCGGTTTCTGACTGGAGACCGGACCACGGCTCCAGCGCCCCGCAAGGGATTGTTTGAGTGAAAACGGACTGGGATGCGACCCGCCATCCTGGCGGGAAAGGCGGGCCATCCCAGGGGCGGAAGTCTTCAGGCAGTCTTCAGTTTGCGCTCGGTGACACCGGGGTCTTCGGAATTGTGTTCCACCCAGTGCTTGTTCCCTTCCGTTGTGATTTCGCATTTCCAGAACGGCGCCCTTTCCTTGAGATAGTTGATAATGTACCGGCAGGCGTCGAAGGAATCCTTGCGATGGGCCGCCCAGGCGGCCACCACCACCATGGGGTCCGTGGGCACCATGTCGCCGACGCGGTGCACCACCAGGGTATCCATCACATCCCATTCGTCCATGGCTTCCTGGCATACTTTCTCGATGTGGCGCTCGGTCATGCCCGGATAGTAGTCCAGGTTCAGGGCCTTCACGTTTTCGCCATCGTTGAAATCGCGCATGGCCCCGACGAACACCACCACCCCGCCATGCTTGCCCGGCGGCAGGGTCTTTTCATGCTCCAGTACTTCCTTATATGGATCCAGCGCTTCTTTGGTGACAAATACCTTCATGCTCAACCTCCGGTGACTGGTGGAAAAAACGCGACCTCGTCGCCGTTCTTCAACTGGTGGCTGGTATCGGTATACTCCATGTTGACAGCGACCAGTATCTTGTCCGCGATAGGCTCATCGGACACCCTGCCCCACAGGTCGGCAACCGTCACATTGTCGCTGTCGAAGCTGACCTGGTCCTCGGAACGGCCCATTCGATCCCGCAGGCTCGCGAAATATCTAACCTTTATATCCATATGGATGTCTCCCACGTCATGCAGTTGCAGTATAAGATCAAGCGCTCCTGCGCCAGGTGCCGGACTTGCCGCCGGACTTGGAAAGCAGGCCAACCTCGGAAATGACCATGCCGCGGTCCACCGCCTTGCACATGTCGTAAATGGTCAGCAACGCCACCTGAACCGCCGTGATGGTTTCCATCTCGACGCCCGTCTGACCGTTGCAGCGCACCGTGGCCTTGCAGTAGACCGCGTTTTTCTCCGGCTCGGGCGTCAGTTCCACATCGACGGAGGTGATCATGATGGGATGGCATAAGGGCACCAGGTCCGGGGTCTTCTTCGCCCCCATGATGCCGGCGATGCGCGCAATGCCCAGCACATCGCCTTTCTTGTGGCTGCCTTCCATGATCTTCTTGAGTGTCTCGGGTTCCATGTAAATGCGCCCGTCGGCGACGCCCTCCCGCGTGGTGATGTCCTTTTCGCCCACATCGACCATGTGGGCCTCGCCGGAGGCGTTGAAGTGTGTCAGGTCATTGAAACTCATGGCTACGCTCTTTTCAGGTTGGTTTTATGAAACGATGGTAAGTAATAAACACCGCAAATACTTTCCCGTCAACCGCCGATCTGGGTCATGCTGGCCCGCGCCCGCTCGATATCGGAGACATTGATCTTGGCGGCGATGCTGGCGGCCTTTTTGGCCTCGAAACCGTCTTTGTGCTTTTCATCGAAGGCCTTGCGGAACAGGGCGACGATATCATCATCGCTGGCGCCGTTGCGCATCAGGTCCTTCAGGTGATAGGGCACCTCGGAATACAGGCAGTTCATGATATTGCCGTCGGCTGTCACACGGATGCGGGAACAATTGCCGCACAGGCTGCGGGTGAAGGCGGGGATGACGGCGATCTTGCCGGCATAACCGGGCACCTGGTAGATATGATGCTCGGTGCGGGTCCCCGAAGCCGGGTTGATGCCCGCTTCACTGTAATGCTTTTCGATCTGGCCACACAGATCCGCGGCGCTGGCGAAATGCTGCCCCGTCTCCCACATCTGATGGGCATCGAAAGGCATGAACTCGATGAAACGCACCGTCACGGGCTTGTCACGGGTCAGTTCGCAAAAGGGAATCAACTCGTCCTCGTTGAAGCCGCGCATCAAGACCACGTTGACCTTGACGCGGGGAAAGCCGAGCTCAACGGCGAGATCGATACTCTCCAGGACCTTGTCCAGGCCGGGACGGCGGGTGATCTGCTCAAACTTGTCCTCTTGCAAGGAATCCAGGCTGATATTGACGCCGAACAGGCCTGCCTCGCGCAGGTCCCGGGCATACTTGGGAAACAACAATCCGTTGGTGGTCAGATGCACCGCCTTGACGCCAGGGGTATTCGCGGTCTTGGCCACCAAATCGACGATATCGGCGCGCACCAGGGGCTCTCCGCCGGTATAGCGCACCTTGCGCACACCCATGCGCGCCAGCACGTCGACCACTTTCAGGATTTCCTCGCTGCGCAGCACCATGTCCTTTTCCTTGAACTTCACCCCTTCCTCGGGCATGCAGTAGGTGCAACGGAGGTTGCACTGCTCTATAACGGCAATGCGCACGTAATCAAACGTTCTTCCATGGCGATCCTGCAGGGGAGGCAAGGGATTGGGATGCCGGTTTTCGGGGCTCTCCGCCGTTTTCCCGTATGCCTTGTCCAAGTCCAGCGATTTATTGAGCATGTTTTATCTCCTGACGGTAGGATTCCACTATTTAGCTGTATTAGCGACCAACTTCGGCATTCTATTAAGGATCCTCTGAATTCAGAGGCGCCTCAATTCGTTGGTGTTCGCCATGGCTACCTCGATCACCACCTGCACAAGCATCATACAGCGCCATCCCGTTCCTGGAGGAGAGCTTTCAGGTAAAATCCATTTTGGAGTTGTTTTTGACGGCCTTCATGACGTCAAATCATGAATGTACGTTGTGTGCGGACTGCGTGGGCATCGGCTTCAGTAACATGCTGGGCTCTGTCCTGGCGCCACGCTTCCTCAGGTAGAGTTAGATAGCTGCTGCTCGCCTTGCCCCGGATCCCCCCGATCGCTGGTTTCCGGGCCAAAGTCTGCTATATTCTAGCACAGTTACCCCCGCGACGGAATCTCCCGCCGCAGGAAACCCGCAAGGAAACGCTTGGCCGGTAACGGCCGCGGCAAGTTTTCCAAGCAGTCGCGGCACAAGACTCCGCCACCCTGGAAACGTAGCCCAACGTACTGAAATTTTGACGAATTCAGCATACACCCTGAAATGCCGGGGATACTGAACCCACACACAAACTCCACATAGACCAGAGAGAACCCATGGAAAATACAAACGACATCCACACTGGCGCCTGGCAGGTAAAAACGCCCCTCGCGACGGCGCGCTCTCACTGCCCCACCGCCGCCTACCAGGGGAAAATATATGGTTTCGGAGGCGGCGGCCCCAACTTCAAGAGCCTCAACTCCGTCGTCATCTATGACCCTCAAGCAGACTCTTGGGACAGCGGCGCCGACATGCCCACCCTGCGCTCGGGCGCCATCGCCCTGACCATCGGCGATGCCATCTACATTATCGGCGGCGGCTTCAAGCAACCCGACGGCACCTTCAAATTCCTCCCCACCACCGAAATCTACCATCCTGACACTGACACCTGGGAGTCCGGCCCCGACATGCTGCAGCCTCATGACTATCCCGCCGGCGTCCTCCTCGGAGATCACATCTATATCATGGGAGGGCACCATCCCGATGCCGTGGTGGCGGGCCCCCAGACCGATCCCGGATTCGCCTTCTGCGAAAGACTCGACCTGCGCACCGGGCAATGGGAGGAAATCGCCCCGCTCCCCACGCCGCGCTTCGCTCTCGACGCGGTTGTCATCGACGGCCGTATCGTCACCCTGGGCGGCGTGGCCTTCACGCCCCAGGGCTTCAACAATTTCGACCACACGGAAGTCTTCGACCCCGGCACCGGCGAATGGTCGCGGGGAGACATCACCCTGCCCTGGACGGCCGCGGGCGCCGGCGCGTGCCTCGCGGAAGGGCATCTGTTCGTCTTTGGCGGCTACAGCGGCGACGGCATCAGCGACCATGCCGCCTGCTACGACATCTCGCGCCAGGAATGGCGCATCCTGCCCCCCATGCCCCATACCCTGGCGGCCATGGGGGTCGCCGTGGTGGACAATGGCATCTACCTGCTGGGCGGCTGGGCGGACGACCGGCGCGAGCCTCAGGATTTCCTGTGGCGGTACGATCTCCCCTAGGAGGCTGTCGGACTTAGGATGAATCTACTGCGGCGGCGGGAAATGGGTCCATTTTTTCGATCATTTTCGTTAAATAGCGACCACTATTCGCCTCAAATGATCGAAAAACTGTCCTCCATTTCCCACTCGCCTCGCCACGATCACCTAAGTCCGACAGCCTCTAGGCGCCTGCCCCGGCATGGCCACCATGAATGACGAACAGCTCCTGCGCTACAGCCGCCAGATCCTGCTGCCCGAGATCGACATCCCCGGACAGGAAAAACTGCTGCGTTCGCGGGTCCTGATCGTCGGCGCCGGGGGGCTGGGCTCCCCCGCCGCCCTGTACCTGGCGGGCAGCGGCGTGGGACATCTGGACATCAACGACCATGACACGGTGGATCTCAGCAACCTCCACCGCCAGATCCTGCATGGCATGGGCGATATCGGCCTCCACAAGACGGATTCTGCCGCCGCATCGCTACGGGAGCTCAACTCCGACTGCCGCATCACCACCCTCGATAGGCGCCTCGAAGACGAGGCCCTGCTCGCCGCAATTGCAAGAGCCGACCTCGTCATCGACGCCTGCGACAACTTCCCCACCCGCTACCGTATCAATGCAGCCTGCGCAACGGCGCGCAAGCCCCTGGTGTCGGGCGCCGTCATCCGCATGGAAGGCCAGGCCAGCGTGTTTCGTCACGACCGGGAAGACAGCCCCTGCTTCGAGTGCCTGTACGACCGTCACGCCCAGGATGCAGAAGGGGGTGGCTGCAGCGACCAGGGCATACTCGCCCCTGTCGCCGGCATCATAGGCGCCATCATGGCCACGGAGGCCATCAAGGTCCTGCTGTCTCTCCCCGGCACTCTGAGCGGAAGGCTGCTGCTGGTAGACGCCGCCCGCATGCGTTTCAGGACCCTCTCACTGCATCGTGATCCCGCCTGCCCCGTATGCGCCATGCGAGCCGCCGCAGCCGTATAGATCCCCGGACCGTCAGCGCGGTTTCCAGCAAGACCGTTTGAAGGTATAATGAAAAGCTCCTTTGCGGCAGATATATACCTCGACTGACGCAACCAGCACCACTCCCTTGTTTCCAACTCATCCGGCTGGAGGTTAACCGAATAATGAAAGCCAAAGACCGTCGACTGGCAGAACTGCGCGCGAGCATCCCGGAAATCACCCCGTCCGAGGCGCTGGAGCTGCAAAACAAAGGCGCCGCGCTGATCGATGTGCGCGACAACGAGGAAATCGCCCAGGGCAGCCCCGCCAATGCCTACCGCCTGGGACGCAGCTTCCTGGAGTTGCGCGTCGAGGACGCCGTGCCCGACCTGGAACGGACCCTGTGCGTCATGTGCGCCGGCGGGGTGCGCTCCCTGTTTGCCGCCGAGGCCCTCAAGCGCATGGGCTACCGGGACGTGCGCTCCATCGCCGGAGGCTTCAACCGCTGGAAGAACGAGGGCCACCCCTTTGAAGTTCCCACCTTTCTCAGCAGCGAAGACCGCGAACGTTACGCCCGCCACCTGATGATCTCCGAGGTGGGCGAGGAGGGCCAGCTGAAACTGCTGGAAAGCCGCGTGCTGCTCATCGGCGCCGGTGGCCTGGGTTCACCGGCGGCCTACTATCTCGCAGCCGCGGGCGTGGGCCACCTGGGCCTGGTGGATCATGACGTGGTGGACCGCAGCAACCTGCAAAGGCAAATCCTGCACACAGAGGCGCGTGTCGGCATGCCCAAGGTGGAATCAGCCAGGATCGCCCTGGAGGCCCTCAACCCGGGCATCGAAGTGACCGGTTACGAGACCCATCTGGACAGCAGCAACGTGGAGGACATCTTCTCCAACTACGACATCATCGTCGATGGCACTGACAACATCACCACCCGCTACCTCATCAACGACGCCTGCGTGAAGCTCGGGCTGCCCAACGTCCACGCCGCCGTCTACCGCTTCGAGGGGCAGATCACGGTATTCTGGCCCGCCTACGCCAAGGAAGGCAGCGGCTGTTACCGCTGCATGTTCCCCGAACCTCCCCCGCCGGAACTGGCTCCCTCCTGCGCCGAGGCGGGCGTCCTGGGCGTCATGCCCGGCGTGCTGGGGCTGCTGCAGGCCGTCGAGACCATCAAGGTCCTGCTGGACATCGGCGAACCCCTGGTGGGGCGGCAACTGCACTACGACGCCCTGTCTTCCCAGTTCACCATACTCAAGACACGGCGCAACCCCGAATGCCGCTACTGCCGCGAGGGCAGCGAGTTCCCGGGCTATACGGACTACGCCCAGGCCTGTGCCTCCAACGCCTGAGCCCCGGCTCTTCAGCATCCGCGCACAAGAAAAGGGCCCAGCGGGCCCTTTTCCTTCGTTTGATGAATCGCAGCCTGCCCTCAGGACGCGAACTGATGCGCCATGGCATGAAGGTTTTCGCAGTCTTCCATGATGCGGCTGGCAATGGTCACCGCCTGATACTCACCGATTTCCAGTGATTCCAGAATGGGCAGGGGCAGTTGACCATGGGGTGCGTCGCCGATATCGTGCGCCTTGAGCAGGCGGTCCGTGAGCAGAATCAACTGAGCGTATACCGCATGCTCGCCCCGGTAGTCCTCGTTATGGTGCTCCCTGGCGGCCACTACCACCTCGTCCGGCATGCGCCAGGCCTGCATCAGCCACGCGCCGATGCTGCCGTGATCGGTCCCGATCACCTGCAATTCGATCTCCTCGACGGACTTGTCCGGCTCGCGGGTGATGAACTTGTTGAGAATCAGAAATTCATTCTTGAACAGATGCCCCAGCAGCAGGTGCCCGAAGTTGTGCAACAGCCCGGCAAGATAGGCCATGCCCGCCGGCGGCCGGATCTCGCGCGGCACCGCGGCGCTCAACGCCTGGGCAATGGCGGCGCTGAACACGGCATGGCGCCAGAAGGCGTCCAGCCCCAGGGGGACGTTCCGCGGAATCCTGAAAGGCTTGGCAGCGGTGGCGCCCAGGGCCAGGTTGAGGACGGTATTGTATCCCAGCACGCGGGTAACGGCCGTATGCAGGGAATCGACCTTGCCCCGGTAACTGAAAAACGGCGAAGTGGCATAGCGCATGATCTGCGCCGCCAGGCTGGGATCCAGCTCCACCACCCTCACCAGGTCATTCACTGAGGCATCGGGGTTGCCGTTGAGCTGAATGATCTTCTGGGTCATCTCCGGCATGGGCGGCAGCTTGTCCAGGCGCTCGATGCGAGACTTGATATTCAGCAGGGGCGCCCCGGCCTGGGGCGCCGGAGTGGAATTCGCGTCTGTTTGCGTCGCCGGGCTTGTCATATGCTCAATCCATAACCATCTTCTGTTGCCTTTCTTTAGAAACCTCTGATTCATTCATGAACCGGTGCCTGGCGGCTGAAATGTCCCGGCTCCGCGTTGAAAATCTTGGCGATAGCATGCGATTACCCGCGCTTTTCGCCTTGATCCGGAACATTTCACCTCGCCATCCATCCGGTCCAGAATCTATCGAGGTTCCTTTACGGACATACCGCCCTGCTTCCCGCAGGCGGATCTGTACCGGCTCTATCGGCAAAAGAGAATTCTATCTTAGCCGCCGGCCGCCGGCCTTGCGCGTCCACACAGTAAAATCGTGATGCCGGTCACAGATTACCGGCTCAGGCGGGCGCGGGGCGGTTCTCCCCGATTCTCAGCAGGCTGGGCAAAAGTATGAGAGTGAAGACCGTGCTGACGCTCATGCCGCCCACGATCACAGCGGCCATGCCCCGGTACAGCTCGGTGCCGGCGCCCGGCATGAGCAACAGGGGCAACATGCCGAAAATGCTGGTCAGGGTACTCATGAGAATCGGCCTCAGGCGCAGGCGCACCGCCTGCTCCACTGCCTGGCGGCGCGGCATGCCTTCGCGCTCCGCGCTGCGGGTCTGGTGCACCAGCAGTATGGCATTGTTGACCACCAGCCCCAGCAAGATGACAAAACCGATCATGGTCAGAAGGTCCATGGCCTGCAGGGTGGGCAGCATCCCCAGCAGCGGGGTCACGTACTGAGCCCACAGATTCACCAGTTGCAGGGCGATCACACCACCCACCGTGGCCAAGGGAATAACCAGCAGTACCAGCAGGCTGTCGCGGAAGGAACGGAACAGGGCGCTGATCAACAGATAGAGCAGCGTGATGGCCAGGGCAAACGTGCCCGACATGTTGCGTAATGCGGTTTCCAGTTTGTCGGCGGTCCCCGTATAGCGAATCTCCCCGTCCTCGGGCAGCACGTCCTGGATGGCCGGCGCCACCTTCTCCTTGACAATGCTCAGAGTCTCCTCCAGGGACATGCCCTCCGGCGCCCCCACTTGCAGGGTCACGGTGCGGCGCCGGTCGATGCGCCGCAGCTCCTGGGGGCCGGCGGTGCGCTGGAGGCGCACCAGTTCGCCCAAGGGCAGAACCCCGGCATCGGGCGTCGCCAGTGGAATGGCCATGAGATCCTCCGGCGTCCTCCATTCCTCGGCGCGCAGAATAATGTCCAGGCGCTGCTCGCCATCGAAGTAGTCGCCCACGTAGAGGCCGTCACCCAGGGCGCGCACCACACCCGCCATGGTGGCGCGATCCCAGCCAGCCTCGGCGATGCGCCGCTCGTCGGGCTCCAGCCGCAGCTCCGGTTCCGCCAGATCGAGACCGGGGAAAGGTCGCACCGAGGCGCCGGGCAAGACCTGCCGGGCCGCCATGAATCCCGTCACCGCCGCCTGAAGGATCACGTCGAGGTCGCGTCCCTGGATGTCCACGTTGATCTTGCGCCCCTCCCCGAAGCCGCCGAAGAGGGAAGCGCGGAAGGCGAAACCGATGGTATCCGGAAAATCCCGCAGAATGCCGTTCAGGATGGGCAGCAGTTCGCTGGTCTTGTCCGGGTCCACGGTGCGCACCCCCATGAACATGCCCCGCGCGGCCGCAACAAAGAAATAATTCAGCACCTTGGGCTGCGCTTCCCCATCCAGATAAGGCTGCATCTTGGCGGCGATCACCTGGCCCATCTCCTTTTCCACGGTGTCGATGTTCTGGCCAGGCGGTGGATTGATGAAGGCAAAAACCAGATTGCGGTTGCCCTCGGGGAGATAGTCCGCGTCCGGCCGGAGCAGGACCACCAGCAGGACAGGCACGCTGACAAGAGCGCCGATCCACAGGCCGCGCCGCATGGACGTGGCGGTGAGACTCATGATCCAGCGCGTCACGGCCTCCCACCAATGACTGTGAATGTCTTTCATTTCCAGGCGGCTGAGCCAGCTCATGGCGGTGGTGGGCAAAACGGTGATGGCCACGATGAGAGAGAAAATAATCGCCGCCGCAATGGCCAGGGCGAGATCGGCAAAGAGCTGCCCGGACTCGTCCCGCAGAAACAGCACGGGAAGAAAAATGGCAACGGTGGTGGCCGTGGAAGCGAACAGGGCGCCCCACACCTGCGAGGCGCCGCTCAGGGCGGCCTCCCGCGGGGCCACGCCATTCTCCCGCAGGCGCACGATGTTCTCCAGCACGATGATGGCCGCATCCAGCACCATGCCCACGGCAAAGGCGAGGCCGGCCAGGGAGATGACATTCAAGGTGCGGCCCGCCACGTCCACCAGAATGAAGCTGCTGAAAATACAGATGGGGATGGCCAGCGCCACCATCAGGGTGGCGCGCATGCGGCGGAAGAACCACCATAGCACGGCGACAGCCAGCAGGATGCCCAGGGCCAGGTTGTTGCGCACCATGGCGATGGAGCGGTTGATGTACACGGTCTCGTCATACACCTGCTCGAAGGACAGGCCGGCCCGCTTCAGCGGACCCTCGCGCAGTTCCGTGGCGGCCTCACGCAGGCCCTCCATGACTTCCAGCACGTTCACCCCCGTTTCCCGGTGGGCGTTGGCAGCCATGGAAAGCTCTCCGTTCTGGATAACGAAACCGCTGCGGTCCACGGGGCGGATTTCCACGTCGGCCACGTCCCGCAGCAGAACGGGATTGCCCTCGCGCCACTCAAGAATCATTTCCTTGAGTTCGTCCAGATCGTAGCTGCCCGTGAAGCGCAGGGTATAGCGCCGCTTGCCCACGTCCGCGAACCCGCCCGAGACATCCTCGCTGTCGGCCAGCTGGATCACGCGCGGCAGTTCGATGCCGAGGCTGGCCGCCTTGTAGGGATCGAAGGTGATGCGGATCTCCTGCTCACGCCCGCCGCGCACCTCGGACATGGCCACGCCCGGCACGCGCTCGAAGCGGTTCTGCACCACTTCCTCGATAAAATCCTGATAGGTGGCGATGTCGCGGTCGTTGCCCGGCAGGGTCTTGAGAATGAACCAGGCGATGGCGCGGCTGTTGCCGCCCACTGCGCTGATGACAGGCTCGTCCGCATCGGGCGGATAGCGCGGCACGCGGTTGAGACGGTTGAGAACCTCCAGCAGGGCGCGCCGCAGATCCGTGCCAACGGCAAAGGAGATACTGATCTTGCCGGTCCCGCGCTGCGCCTGGGAGAGTATGCGGATGGCGCCGGGGAGACCACGCAGGGCATCCTCCTGAGGCTCGATGATCTCGGCTTCCACCTCCTCGGGCGCCGCGGAGCGCCAGTTGGTGGTGATGCTGATCTCCGGCTCCTCTACCTCGGGCGTCAACTGCACCGGCAGGCGGCCCAGGCTGATGGCGCCGAACAGCACGGCCAGCAGCACCGCCACGACGACGGCCACGGGGTTGCTCAAGGACAGGCGGGTGAGATTCACCGCGGCGCTTTCCCGTTTCTCTTGAGTGGCGGCACCCGGATCAGCCCGGCCACCATTTGCTGGCCTGTGCAGTGGGGGCAGGCTCATCCGCCCGCTTGATTCTCACCTTCTGTCCCGGCCGCAGGCGTTCGTTGCCGCGCACCACGACGGTGTCACCGGCAGCGATGTCACCCTGCACCTCGATGACATCCCCCTCGGCCGCGCCGGTCTTCACCATGACGCGCTGCGCCGCGCCATCCTCCCCCACGCGGAAAACGGCCGCGCCGCCACGGCGCAGCACCAGGGCGTCGCGGGGCACCACCACCACCTTGCGCGGAGCGGCGGCGGGCAGCGCCACGCGCAGGGTCTTGCCCACCGGCCACTCCGCCGACAGCAGATCGATGCGCACATCCACGAGATGGGAGGCCGTATGGCCGGCGGCAACGAAGGATCTGATGCGCCCCCCTGCCTGTTCACCCCGCGCCTGTATGCGCACCTCCAGGCCGCGGCGCAGAAAGGGCAAGGTGGAGAGCGGCGCCATGGCGCGCACTTCAAGAACGCCGGTATCCAGCAGTTGCACCACCTGATCCCCGCTGTCGACCCATTCACCCGGCTGCATGAAGCGCTCCACGATAATGCCCGGGAAAGGCGCCCGCACTTCGCTGCGGCGGATGCGGTCCTCGATCTGCCTCACCCGGGCCTGGGCCGAGGCGTGATCGGCCTGGGCGGCGCTGAGATCCGCCTCCGTCTGATCGAGCAGGGTCTGAGCGGTATTGTTGCTTTTGGCAAGGCGTTGCAGGCGCCTGACTTCCTTTTCCAGAAAGCCACGCTGCGACGCCACCTGCTTCACCTTGGCACGTGCCTCCTCCAGTTGCAGTTTCAGAAACTCGGCATCGATGCGCGCCACGACACCCTGCTTTCTGACCCGTTCGCCCACCTCGGCCACCCAGGTCAGCGTGCCGGAGGTCTCCGCGGAAATTCTTGCGTTGTGGCGGCTGATGACCTCCCCCGCCACCCATACAACAGGCGCCAGGCTGCGTTCCTCTGCCTGCTTTACTTCCACGGGCGCCGCAAAACCGCCGGGGCCAGCGGCAACAGCGGTACCCGCCGGCAGAACGGTGACAAGGACAACCAGCAGGCTGAGAGGAATCCTGATCATGACGATCACGAATTATATATGAAACGGCAGTGCTCCACAGGAAAAACTCAAGGGCTTCGCGGCAGGTGGGTCAGAAAATCCCGCAACCCCCGGAATTCCCCGTATCTCGCCGCGCTCTCCAGCACATAGTTCATGGTGCGGGGAATATCCCCCAGATAGCCGGGCTTGCCATCACGCAGATAGAGGCGCGCGAAAATGCCGATGGCCTTGAAGTGGCGTTGCATGCCCATCCAGTCAAACCAGCGCCTGAACTGGTCAAGCCCCGCGCCCTCCAGTAATCCCAGCAGGCTGGCGCGGGTAAAGTAGTCCCTCATCCAGGCATCCACCCGCGCCGCCGGCCAGGCGATGTAACAATCCCGCAACAAGGACACCAGATCGTAACAGAGCGGGCCGTAAACCGCGTCCTGGAAATCGAGGATGCCCGGATTATGCTCACTGACCACCATGAGATTTCGGGAATGATAGTCGCGGTGGACCCAAACCCGTGGCTGTTCCAGGGCCGAGGCGGCCAGCATGGAGAAGGCCTGTTCCAGCAGTTGAGCCTGCCCCTCGTCCAGGCTCACGCCAAGATAACCTTCCACGTACCAGTCGCGAAACAGATCCATTTCCTTCATCAGCAGGGCTTCGTCGTAGGGCGGCAGAGTGGCCTCATCGTGCAACCCGGCCTTCTGCAGGCGGAGCAGGGCATCGATGGCATCGCCATAGAGCGCATCGGCGCTCGCCTCATCCAGAACCTGGAGATACTGGCGATCCCCGAGATCACTCAACAGCAGAAAACCATGTTCCACATCGCTGGCGAGGATCTCCGGGACATTGAGCCCGGCATCGCCAAAGGCCCGGGCGACGGCAATGAACGGCCGGCAGTCTTCCTTGCCGGGAGGCGCATCCATGACGATATGAGTCCTTTCGCCATCGCGCACCCGGAAGTAGCGCCGGAAACTGGCGTCCGCGGAGGCCGGCGCCAGCACGAATGATTCACTGTCCAGGCAACCGGCGAGCCAGGCCCGCAGCGCCTCCATGCGTTCGTTGTTTTCGCTCATGTCATCGCTCCCGCGGCGCCAGCCGCGCCGTCACCATCCGGCGCAGATCATCGGCAAGCATGTAGAAACAGGGAATGCCGATCAGAATCAATCCCGTGGCGAACAACAGGCCGAAACCCAGGCTCACCGCCATGGGGGCCAGAAAGGCCGCCTGCCCCGTGGAAAAAAAGATCAGGGGCGACACCCCCAGAAAGGTGGTGATACTGGTCAACAGAATGGGACGGGTCCGCACCCGCCCCGCCTCCACCATGGCCTCGAAACGATCCCAGCCCTGATCACGCAGGCGCTTGGCGAAATCCACCAGAATCAGGGAGTCGTTCACCACGATACCCGACAGGGCCAGGAATCCCACCAGGGAAAGAAACTGCAAATGAAAACCCAGTGCCCAGTGGCCGAAAATCACGCCGATGATCCCGAAGGGTATGGCCACCATGACCACCAGGGGGTCGAGCAGTGACTTGAACAACGCGGCCAGAATAAAAAATATCACCGCCAGGGCGATGACCATGGCGCGCAGCATGTCCTGTATGGAGTGGCCCGCCTTGCGCTTCTCTCCAAGAAACACCATGCCATATCCGGGCATGTCGGCGAACAGGGCGCCGAATTCCCGTTGCACCCGGTCCGACACCTCGATGGCCGTCACCACGGCCGGGTCGACCTCGGCCGTCACGGTCGCCATGCGCTGCATGTCGCGGCGCTTGACCACATTTGCGCCGCGGCTCATGGTGATCTCCGCCACATCACCCAGATAGACCACCTTGCCGGTGGGCAGGACGATTTGCAGGGTTTCCAGGGCCGCGCCCTCGCTGCGCACTTGCCGCGGATAGATGAGGCGCACGGGCACGCGATGATCCTCGCGCGTGACATGCACCACGGTGCGCCCCTGGAAGCCGGTGCGAACGGCCTCGGCAAGCAATCGCTGCGTCAGGCCCAGCTGGCGGCCCCGCTCGTTGAGCGTGTAGTGATATTCCAGCTTGCCGGGCTCCAGGTCCTGGCGCACATCGTAGACCCCGGGCAACTGGCGCAGAAAACGGACGAGTCGGTCGCCATGGCCGCGCAAGACCTCGACATCCTCGCCCAGAATGCCGATTTCAACATCGGATCCGGCGGGCCCGCCCTGGGTGCGCAATATGGAGAGACGCTGGATGCCGGGCACGGTCTGCAGGCGCGCGCGTATGGCGTTGATCACCGTCAGGGTATCACGCTCGCGCGTTCCCTCGCGGCTGAAGCGCAGGCTTACCAGCGGCGTGATCCAGCGTTCGATAAAGCCATGGGGGCGGGGTTTTTCCAGATCGACGATCAACTGGATGTAGTTGCTCTCGAACTTAATGGTGGTGAAATCCACGAAAGTCACGCCCACGTTGGTGAGCAGGCTGTCCAGTTCGTCCTCCCCGATCTCCTCCATCACCAGGGACTCGATGCGCGCGGCCAGCCGCGAGGAGTCCTCCAGGCTGTAGGTGTTGGGCGCCTCCACATTGATAAAGAACTGCCCCGTCTCCACCGCGCCGAACAGCTCGAAGGACATGCGTGTCGCGGCAAAGGTGAGGAATATGGCCAGCACCCCCACGATGGCGGTGCTCACCAGATAACGGTTATGCAGACACCAGCGCATCATGACCACATAACGCGCCAGCAATCCGCCCCAATCCACCATGCGCCGGCGCCGCTGGTCCCCGCCATTGACCCTCAACAGCTTGCAGGCATGGGAAGGGAGCACACCGAAGACTTCGAGCAGGGAGCCGGTGAGGGCAAAGATGACCACCACGGGAATAACGGCGATGAAGGCGCCCATGGTGCCGCTCACGGAGAACATGGGCATGAAGGCGGCGATCGTGGTGGCCGTGGAGGCGACCACCGGCCAGAACACCTCGCGCGCGCCGCGCCGCGCGGCGGCCGCCCCCTCCAGACCGGCCTCCATGTGACGGTATATGTTCTCCGTCACGATGGTGGCATCGTCCACGATCATCCCCAACACCACCAGAAAAGCAAACAGCGACACCATGTTGATGGTATACCCCAGGTAATGGAGCATGATGGTGGCAAACAGGAAAGATACGGGGATGCCCAGCGCCGTGATCAGCGCCACACGGAAATTGAGGAACAGATACAGGGACAAGAGGACCAGTACCAGGCCCACCAGGCCCGAGGACTTCACTGTCTCCAGGCGGGTCTTGACGTATTTGGAAAGATCGCTGTAGACCGCCAGGCGGACGGTGGGCGGATATTCGCCATGCAGTTCCTCCACCAGATCGCGCACGCGCTGCGAAACGTCTATGGTTGAGGCATCGGGCGTCTTGGTGATGGTGATATTGACGGACGGCCGCCCGTTGAAGCGGGCCAGGGTACGCGCTTCCTCCAGTTGAAAGTGGATGTCGGCCACCTCCTTCAGCAACAGCTTGCCGCCCTGGGGATTGGTTCTCAGCACCAGATCGCCAATGGCCTGGGGATCGGGAGACAACCCCAGGCCGCGCAGCAGGATGTCTCCTTCCCGCGCCTCGATGGAACCGCCGGGGAGATCACGCAGATTATCCTGCAACTGGCGCGTGAGCAGGGAAACAGGCACCCGGCGCACCGCCAGCTTGAGGGGATCCGCCACCACCCGCAGCTCCCATTTCCGCTCCCCGGCTGTCCCGGCGCTGGCCACGCCGGGCACCGCCAGCAGGCGCCGCTTGAGCTGTTCGGCCACCTCCATCAGCGCCGGCAGCGGAACATCGCCGTAGAGGGCCACGTTGAGCACGGGAAAGCGGGTCTTGAGACGGGTGATTTCCGGACGCTCGGCCTCCGCCGGCAAGTCCGTCAGGCGGTCGATGGCGGTGCGGGCATCGAGCAGGAATTCATCGATGTCGGCGCCATGCTTGAATTCCACGAGAATATTGGAGAGGCCCTCGCTGCTGGTGGAAGTGATGACCTCGATATCGGCCATGCCATCCAGCTCCTCCTCGATGGGCAGGGTCACCTGGCGTTCGATCTCCTCGGGCGAGGCGCCCTCGAACACCGTGGTGACGCGCACCTTGTCCAGCTCCACCACCGGAAACATCTCCTGGGGCATGGCATACCAGGAGGCGACGCCGATGACCATCACCAGCACCAGCAGCATATTGGTGACGAGGGGGTTGTCGATGGCGTAGCTGACGAGCTTCATGACAACGCCCCCCGGACATGCCGGACGCCGGCAGCAGAATCGTTCATGGCTGCCGGACGATCACCCGCAAGCCGTCCTGGAGCAGGGCCACGTCGCGGCTGACCACCTGGTCTCCCGCCCGCAGGGCCCCGTTCACCACCTGGCGGCCTTCCACGCGGCGTCCCGGCTTCACCGGCACCCTGGCCACCACGCCATCGCGCACGATGAAGACCGCGGCTTCCTCCCCGCGGGCAATGGCCGCCACCGGCACCGTCAGAACATCACGCAACGCCGGCAGCCCGATCTCGGCGCGCGCCAGGCTGCCTGACACCAGTCCCGCCCCATCCACCCGGATGCGCACCCCGAAGGTGAATGTCTCCGGATCCGGGTCACGCTGAATGGCGATGACCCGCCCCTCGCGCGGCCCAGCCGCGGTTTCCACGGTCACCAGCCGTCCGCTGTCCAGGGCGGCGGCCGCCCCGCCATCCACCTCCACATAGAGATCCATGTCGTCAATCTGAACGACCTCCGCCACCACTTGGCTCGGCGTGACATAATCGCCCTTTTCCACATGCACCGCGTTCACCACGCCATCGAAGGGCGCCTTCAGCCGGGTGCGCCCGACATTGCGCCGGGCCTGACGCAACGCCGCCTCGCGCAACTGCAAACGCGCCTCCGCCACCTCCACGCTGTAGCGCAGATTCTCTTCTTCCACCTGGAGCCGCAGGAGATTCTGCACGGTTTCGCCGTATTTCGACTGGGAGGCGAGGGAAGCCTCCCCCAGCTTCTCCATGCGCGCGACTTCCGCTTCCTGCAGTTCGCGGTTGGCGATGACATATTTCAACAACTGGCGGTCACGCTCGATGGCGGCCTTCTCCTGCTCCAGCCTGGCCTCGGCTTCCCGGGCCTTATCGAGAAAATCCCCTTCCGCCAGACGCATCAGCAACGCCCCCGCGCGCACCGCCTGACCGGCCTCCACCCGGCGCTCGATGACCTGCCCGGAGAGTTCGAAATGCAGCTTTGCTTTTCGCGCGGGTTGTAAATATCCTGTCATGAGGAGGCGGGGATGCAGATCCTCTCTGCGCACCGCGGTCGCCTCAACCTGCACAGGCGCGATCTCCCGTACCGGCGCTTCCTTGGCGGGCTCTGTCACGACCAAAAAAAACACTATGGAAACAACAAGTAGCAGAAGAAAAAAGAAAGACCTGTAGGAAAGCGTGGTAATATGCACTCGTTTTGCCCGGGTTGGGAGATCCGCGTCCATTCTATACAAAAAACGATACCAGTTAACCATACCAGGCGCTGAATTCATGACGGAAAAGACCACAGGGCCAGGGCGCCGCGCAATCCCCTGGATGTCTCTCCTGCTGCTGTCGATCTCCGCCCCGGCCCATGGCGGCCAGGCGCCCTCTTCCCAATGGGCCCTGTGCACAACCCACACAGCCTCGCCCGATGTCGAAAACACACAGGGCAGAACCCTGATCACCGCCGACTCGGGCACCATTTTCAAGCGCGAAATCTACGAACTGTTCGGCAATATCGTCCTGGAGCGCGACAACAAGCGCTTCATGTCCGACAACATCACCTACTTCCGTTCCACGGAACAGGCCGTGGCGCCCGGCGACATACGTTACGAAATGCAGGGCCTGATCGTGGAGGGGGACAGCGCCCACATACAACTGGATGAGGATTCCGGCGCCATCGCCAATGCCCGCTTCCAACTCCCCCGCCGCCACGCCCATGGCGCCGCGAGCAAACTGTCTTTCGACGGCGACAATGTTACGAAACTGCGGGCGGCAAACTACACCACCTGCGATCCCGGCGACGTGGCCTGGCGCATCAAGGCCAGTGACATCACCTTGTATCATGACACCCAGGTGGGAACGGCGCGCAACGCCGTACTGTCCTTCAAGAAAGTCCCTTTTTTCTATACCCCTTATGCCACATTCCCTCTCTCCGACGAGCGGAAATCGGGATTTCTGACGCCCTCCTTCGGCAACTCCAGCAAAGCCGGGCGGGAAATCGCCATCCCCTATTATTTCAACATCGCGCCCAATCTGGATGCCACTCTGACGCCCAACTATTTTTCCAAGCGCGGCATGATGATGCGGGGAGAACTGCGCTATCTGACCGGTATCAACCGCGGGCAGATCAACCTGGAATACCTGCCCAGCGACAAAATCTATGGCGAACGGGAGCGCGGCTCCGTCAACTATGTCCACCAGGGCAATCCCTTTCCCCGCCTCGGCACCATGGTGGAATACAACTATATCTCGGACGGAGATTACCTCAATGATTTCGGCAGGAATCTCAGCAAGACCTCCCAGACCCACCTGCCGCAGCGCGCCTCCCTGGACTACCGCGCGGACAGCTGGACGGCATCGATCCGCCTGCAGGACTTCCAGACGGTGGACAAGACCATTCCCAGCAGTTCCCGCCCCTATCAACTGCTGCCCAAGATTACCTTCGACACCACCAGGCCCGAGATACAAAACAGGCTGAATTTCCAGCTCAAGACCGAGATGGTCAATTTCCAGCGCAAGGGGCGTGTCAACGGCAGGCGCATCGACATCCGCCCAGTCGTCAGCTTTCCTCTCAGCAACACCGCGGCTTTCTTCAAGCCCACGGTGAAATATGAATACACCGCCTATACGTTGAGCAACCAGACGCCCGGACAGGACAACCGGCCCAAGCGCCAACTGCCCCTGTACAGCATCGACAGCGGCGTCTTTCTGGAAAAGACATACGAAGTGGGCGGAAAACAATTCCTCAACACCCTGGAGCCGCGCCTCTACTATCTCTACGTGCCCTACCGCAACCAGAGCGAGATTCCCGTCTTCGACAGCGGCCGGCCGGACTTCAACTATAACCAACTGTTCCGTGACAACCGCTTCACCAGCGTTGACCGCGTCGGTGACGCCAACCAGCTCACGACGGCCATCACCTCGCGCCTGCTCAACGAGCGCGGTGAGGAACAACTGAAAGTCAGAGCGGGGCAGATTTTCTATTTCAGCGACCGCAGGGTGGGTCTCAGGGGCAACGCTCCGGAAACCAGCCCCGCGTCGGCCATCGTCTCGGATCTCAATCTCAACATATCCAGCAAAATCACCAGCACCGCCGACCTGCGCTGGGACACGGACAAAGACCAGGTGGACAAGGGCAATATCCGCGTGCGCTATCACCCCGGCTACCGGCGCCTGTTCAATGCCTCCTACCGATACCGCAGCCGCACCCTGCAACAGACCGATCTGTCCCTGCTGTGGCCCCTCAGCCCCAAATGGCATGTCATCGGCCGCTGGGTGCGCTCCGTTCTCGACAACACGGACCTGGAAACCCTGGGGGGCTTCGAATATCAGAACTGCTGCTGGAAATTCCATTTCCTGACGCGGCGTTTCCTGCGCTCCGACGAGTCCTATGACACGACCTATTTCCTGCAAATCGAGTTCAAGGGATTGACACGCATCGGCAAAGACGTGGACGATGTCCTGGAAAGTGGTATCCTAGGCTATGAAAAGTAGCCTGCCTGAACATTCGGTAACCATCATGCAAGAAATCAATCACGGCAAGCTCCCTGCCCCGTCATGGAGGTCATTCCTGGGTATTTTTCTCGCCACCTTGTTGGCGGCGGGCCCAGCGGCGGCCAGCGCCGCGGAGGGCGGGGAGATCATGGAACTCGACAGAATCGTTGCCGTCGTCAACGACGACGTGATCACCACCACCGAACTGCAACAACAGATCGGCATCATCGTGCGCCAGCTGCGCCAGCAGCGCACCCCGCTGCCGCCCCTGCCCGTGCTCAAGAAGCAGGTCCTGGAGCGCATCATTGTCAACCGCATCCAACTGCAGCTCGCCGCCGCCAACGGCATTCGCGTGGATGACGAAACCCTCAACCAGACCATACGCAGGATCGCCGAACGGAATAACATGACCCTGGCGCAGTTCCGCGACGTGATCGAGGACGACGGCTTCAGCTTCGCCCAGTTCCGCGAGAGCATGCGCGAGGAGATCATCATCACCCGCCTGCGCCAGCGCCAAGTGGACAGCCGCATCTCGGTCAGTGACCAGGAAGTGGAAAACTTCCTCGCCAACCAGAAAATCCAGGGCAACGCCAATGATGAATACCGTCTGGGCCACATTCTCATTGCCCTGCCCGAGGGCGCCTCGCCAGCCCAGATCAGGGCGGCGCGCGCGAAGGCGGAGAAGATCCTCGGCGAGTTGCGCGATGGCGCCGATTTCATCCAAAAGGCCATGTCGGTTTCCGACGGACAGCAGGCCCTCAGCGGCGGCGACCTGGGTTGGCGCAAGGCCGGAGAGTTGCCGACCATTTTCGCCGACAAGGTGCAGCACATGAAGACCGGCGACATCAGCAGCCTGATCCGCAGCCCCAGCGGCTTTCATATCATCAAACTGGTCGATCACCGCAACGCGGAGCGGCATATCGCCACCCAGACCCGCGCCCGGCATATCCTGATCCAGCCCAACGACCTGACCACCGATGAACAGGCCCGTGAACTCCTGCTGCAACTGCGCAAGCGGGCCGCCAGCGGCGAGGACTTCGCGGAACTCGCCAGGACCTATTCCGACGACAAAGCCAGCGCCGTGGACGGCGGCGACCTAGGCTGGGTGGAAAAGGGCAAGATGGTGCCGGAATTCGAAAAAGCCATGCTGGCGTTGCAACCCGGTCAGTTCAGTGACCCGGTGAAAACCCAGTTCGGCTGGCACCTCATCGAGGTCGTGGACCGCCGCGAAATCGACGTCACCGAGGAGTTCACCAAGAACAAGGTGCGGGAACAGATCTACCAGCGCAAGGTGGAAGAGGCGGGCGCCAACTGGCTGCGCAAGCTGCGCGACGAATCCTACGTGGAGCTGCGCCTCTGAACGCCTTCACGTCTTGAACGCCATTCCCCGCATCGTCCTGACGCCCGGAGAACCGGCCGGCATCGGCCCGGACCTGTGCGCCGCCATTGCCCGGCACCCCTGGGAAGTGGAACTGGTGGCTGTCTGCGACCCGCGCGTCCTGGAGGAACGCGCCCGGACGCTGGGCCTGCCGCTGCGGCTGGAAACGCTGGATCCCGCAAACCCACCCGGCCCGCACCGCCCAGGCACCCTTCCCGTTCTTCCCGTGGAGGCCCCCGGCCCGGCGTGCCCTGGCCGTCTGAATATCGACAACGCCGCCTATGTGCTGGAAACCCTGCGCCAGGCCGCTTCCGGATGCCGCGCGGGGCTGTTCGACGCCCTGGTGACGGGGCCCGTTCACAAGGAGATCATCAACCAGGCCGGCTTCCCTTTCACCGGCCACACGGAATTTCTCGCGCACCTGACCCAGACCCCGCGCGTGGTCATGATGCTGGCCACGGCGGGCCTGCGCGTGGCCCTGGTCACCACCCACCTGCCCCTGCGGGAAGTCATCGGCGCCATCACACAGCAAAGCGTGGAGGCGACCCTGCGCATCACTCACCAGGCTTTGCGCGAATTGTTCGCCATCCCCCGGCCCCGCATCCTGGTGTGCGGGCTGAACCCCCATGCCGGAGAGGGCGGCCACCTGGGCGGCGAGGAAATGGAGATCATCTCCCCCGTCATCCGCGCCCTGCGCGGCGAGGGACTGGACATCCACGGCCCCCTGCCCGCCGATACCCTGTTCATAGGCAAATACCTGGATCAGGCGGACGCCATCGTGGCCATGTACCATGACCAGGGTCTTCCCGTGTTGAAGCACATGGGCTTCGGCAAGGCCGTCAACATCACCCTGGGGCTGCCTTTCCTGCGCACCTCCGTGGATCACGGCACGGCCCTGGAACTGGCGGGCCAGGGAAAGGTGGACAGCGGCAGCATGGCCTGCGCCGTGCAGACAGCCATCGATATCCTGGCCAGGCAACCCGGCCCGGCGCGGGAAGCATGATGGGACACCGCCCCCGCAAGCGCTTCGGGCAGCACTTCCTGACCGATGCCGCGGTCATCGAGCGCATCGTGCGCAGCCTGTCACCGCGCCCCGGTCAGCACCTGGTGGAAATCGGCCCTGGCAGGGGCGCACTGACGCGTCATCTCATCCGGACCTGCGCGTGCCTGGATGTCATCGAACTGGACCGCGACCTGATTCCGGAACTGGAACGGCTCGGGGAAAGCTGGGACGGCCTGCGCATCCATCAGGGCGACGCCCTCGGCTTCGACCTGCGCACACTCGGGCGGGAAGGCGCGCCGCTGCGCCTGGTGGGCAACCTGCCCTACAACATTTCCACGCCGCTCATGTTCCACCTGCTGAAATTCCCCGGATTGATCGGGGACATGCATTTCATGCTGCAAAAAGAGGTGGTGCAACGCATGGCCGCGCGGGCGGGAGACAGCGCCTATGGCAGGTTGAGCGTCATGATCCAGTACCGCTGCCGCGTGGAGGAACTGTTCCAGATCCTCCCACAGGCCTTCACGCCACCCCCCCAGGTGGACTCCGCGCTGGTCCGCCTGACGCCCCATGCCATCCTGCCGCATGTGGCGCGGGACGAGGCAAACTTCGCCAGCCTCGTGCGCCAGGCCTTTTCCCTGCGGCGCAAGACCCTGCGCAACGCCCTGAAGGGCATGGCGGATCCCGGTTTCATCGCCGCCGCCGGCATCGATCCGGGCAGCCGTCCCGAAACGCTCTCCGTGGAGGAATACGTGCGCCTCAGCAACCTACTCTCCGCCACGCCGAAGTGACCACAACCCATTGATAATATTGAAGATATACAGCAGCCCTACGCCAGACCCGGCATATCCGCCGCGGCGCGCTTAAGCATTCCAGGGTCATATTAATAATGTTATAATTTCACCAATCATCCTATCACCGCCGCCGCGGCCAACAACCGCACGCCCGCAAAGGCAAACCCGATGAGAAACCGCAGCCACAAGCGCTATCCGTTCCAGACCCTAGGCATGGCCCTCGCCATCCTTGGCCTCGCCGCATGCGGGGGTGGGGCGGACGCCCCGCAGAGTTCGACCCAGAACACCATCAACTCGGGTGGGGCCGCCGACGACTGTATTACCATTCCCGGCACTCCCGACACCTGCAGCAATCCCCCCGTGAACAATGCGGGCGGCAGCGGCGCCGTGGGCAATGCCGCCGACATCAACCGCAACAACGCCGCGGAGGTAGCCAATGCGGCGCTCAGTGTCATCGATATCTTCTATGGCCTCGGGGAGCGCCAGGGCGTGGGAGGCGATATCGTCATATCCACCCAGGGCGATGCCGCGCGCCCCCTCTTCAGCCTGGCCGGTTTCGCGCGGGATCAACTGGCCCACATGGCCGGGCTGGACAGCCTGTCCCTGCTCGGTAACTCCCTGGTGGTGGGTATCCACGTGGATCCCCTGGTGCCATGCGCGAAAGGAAGCGTGGAGAATAACAGTGTCGACCCGGACGTCATCAACGCGCGGTTCACCGATTGCGAACTGGACGGCGTCATCCTCAACGGCGACCTTACCATCGAGGATTTCCGCGTCGATCCCTCGGACCTGACCGCCCTGTTCACCTTCACCGGGGGACTGAGCATTGATGACGGCGTGCGTCCCGTCGGCATCACTTCGGGCGCCATGCGTTTCAGCGCCCGCACGGATGCCAGCGCCAACGTCAGGGGACTGATCCGGGTGGAATCCCCCCTGGGGCTTTCTTACCGCAGCAATGAGACGGTCACGGTGCAGAACCAGTTCACCCTGGATTACGAATACGATCTCAATACCTCGGTCACCACCATCAATGCCAACGGCGGCATCACGCGCAGCGGCGGCGCCGGCAACCTGACCGTCGCCACCCAGACGGTGCTCAGCCGCCCCGCCGGCGCCATTCTGGTGGGGTCATCGCCCCCCGGCCCCTATGACGGCGGACGCCTCAGGGTCATGAGCAGCGATACATCCAGCGTCACCCTGGAAATCCTCTCCAGCACCGAAGTCTTCCTGGACATCAACGACGGCGCGGACAGCCTGAACATGAGCTGGGCCGCGCTGCTCGGCTCCTGAGGCCGGACTCAAGCCCCCCCATCCGGGCGCAGGGTGGAAATTTCCGCCAGCTTGCCCTCGATCCACGCCTCCGCCTCGCGGTTGATTTCCTGATAGGTCTTGCCCCGGGTCTCGATGGGCGGGCCGATCACCACTTGTATCGTGCCCGGGCGCTTGATGAAACTGCGCCGGGGCCAGAACTCCCCCGCGTTATGGGCAACCGGCACCACGGGATAGCCGGTCTTCTCGGCCAGGATGGCGCCCCCCTTCTGGTAGGGTTTCTTCTGGCCCGGCGCCACGCGGGTGCCCTCGGGAAAGATCACCACCCAGCGCCCGTCCCTGAGGCGTTCTTCCCCCTGCTCCAGCAACTGGCGCATGGCCTCGCGGCGCGACTTGCGGTCGATGGCGATGGGCTCCAGCAGAGCCAGTCCCCAGCCGAAGAAAGGCACCCACAGCAATTCACGCTTGAGCAGCCATACCTGGGGGGGAAAAATATCCTGCAGGGCCAGGGTCTCCCATACCGACTGGTGCTTGCAGAAAATAATGGCATTGCCATCAGGTATGTTGCCGGCCCCACTCACCCGGTAGCCCAGCCCGCAGGTCTTCTCCAGCCACCACAGATTGAACTGCGCCCAGCGGCGGATGAAGTTGTAGCGCGTCTCGAAGGGAAAGGGATAGGTCAACAGGCACAAGGGCGCGAAGAACAGGGTGAAGACGACGATGACGGCCTGGTAGGACAGAGATCTCAGAAACAGCATGTTGCTTGAATCACCTTACTATTGTGGAAACTGATACATGACGGCATTCAACCCAGCAGCCCGTCAACCGCCGCGGCCAGGTCGTCATGGACCTCCACCGCCTCTTCCGGTTCGAGGCGCGCCTCGGCCACGCGCCCCCGGCCGGTCCTGACCAGCATGGCGCGCGCGCCCACGGCGCGGGCGGCGGCCATGTCCGCTCCGGAGTCGCCGATAACCGGTATGCCACGGGGATCGAGACGCAGGCGCTGGCAGATCTCCAGAAACATGCCCGGCTCGGGCTTGCGGCAACCGCATTGGCCGCGCTCGTCATGCGGACAATAGATGACGGCCTCGATACGCCCCCCCTCCGCGGCCACTTCACGATGCATCTTTTCGTGGATGCGGTGCAGGGTGCCCACATCGAGTTCGCCACTGGCCAGGGCCGGCTGGTTGGTGGCGACCACGACCCGGTAGCGGGCGTGGGTGAGCCGGGCGATGGCGCGCAGGCTGCCGGGCAGGGGGCGCCAGGCCTCGGGGCTCAGCACGGGGCCATTGGCCAGTTCGTTGATGACCCCGTCACGCCCCAGAAAGACCAGATTCATGGCATCTCACTGCCTGCCCTGCTGCACCTGCAGACTGGACAGATCGGCCACCTGCAGGAACAGGGTCTGCAGGGTGGCCAACAGCGCCAGGCGGTTGCGGCGCAGGCTTTCGTCCTCGCACATCACCATCACCTCGTCGAAGAAGGCATCGACAGAGGCGCGCAGCCCCGCCAGGGTGGTCAATACCCGCGTGTATTCACCTCGCGCCACGCAAGGCGCCGTTTCCCGGCGCAGTTCCTCCATGCGGGAGGCCAGGGCCTGCTCGCCAGGATCCCGGAGCAGGCTGGCGTCGACCTCACGCGGCACGGAATCCGGCGCCTTGCGCAGAATATTGGAAATGCGCTTGTGGGCCGCGGCAAGACTCTCCGCCTCGGGCAGGCGAAGAAAGGCCTCCACGGCCTGGATGCGGTCGTCGAAGTCCACGGGGACGGTGGGATGGCGCTGCAACACGGCGGTGAAGACATCGGGCCGGACGCCCTTGTCCAGGTAGTAGGCGCGCAGACGCTCCATCATGAAATCGAATACCGTGGAGGGCAGACCCGCTTCGAAGGACAATTCGTTGACTTCACGATAGGCGGCGGCCGCGGCCTCCAGCAGGGACATGAGATCGAGGGCGAGGCGCCGCTCGATCATAATGCGCAACAGGCCCAGGGCGGCGCGGCGCAGGGCAAAGGGATCCTTGTCCCCCGTCGGCGTCAGGCCGATGCCGAAAATGCCCGCCAGGGTGTCGAGGCGGTCCGCGAGGGCCAGGGCCTGTCCGGTCACGGTCCGCGGCAGGCGGTCGCCCGCGAAGCGGGGCATGTACATCTCGTCCAGGGCCAGGGCCACTTCGGCGGGCTCGCCGTCGTGAGCGGCGTAATAGCGCCCCATGATCCCCTGCAGCTCGGGAAACTCCCCCACCATCTCGGTGAGCAGGTCGCAGCGCGACAGCCAGGCGGCGCGTTCCGCCCAGTCCACGCTGCCCTCCAGGCGCCGGGCGATGTCTCCCGCCAGCAGGGTCACCCGCTGCGTCTTCTGGCGCAGCGTACCCAGTTTCTTCTGGAAAACGACCTGTTCGAGGGCCGCCACCCGCTGAGCCAGGGGCGTCTTGCGATCCTGCTCCCAGAAGAAGGAAGCGTCCGCCAGGCGGGGGCGTATGACCCGCTCGTTGCCTTCCCGCACCAGCGCGGGATCGCGGCTCTCGATATTGCTGATGGCGATGAAACGGGGCAGCAGGGCGCCTGCTCCATCCACGAGGTGGAAATACTTCTGGTGGCCCTTCATGGCCGAGATCAGGGCCTCGGCCGGCACGCGCAGATACTCCGCATCGAAGCTGCCCACCACGGGCGCCGGCCACTCCACCATGCCCGTCACCTCGTCCAACAGGGCATCGTCGATAACGGCCTCCCCCCCGGCCCCGGCCGCCGCGGCCATCACCTGACCCCGGATCGCCTCGCGGCGCGCGGCGAAGTCGGCCATCACCCGGCCGGAAGTCTCCAGCAGAGGGGCATAGGCCGCGGGCTCCGGTATGAACAGCGGTTCGGGATGGTGGAAACGATGACCGCGCGTTTCGCGCCCCGCCCGCAGGCCGAACATGTCCATCTCCACAACATGATCGCCCAGCAACATCACCATCCAGTGCACGGGCCGCACGAAGCTCTCCTTCAGATCGCCCCAGCGCATGCGCTTGGGTATGGGCAGGGCGGCCAGGGCATCGGCCACCACCTTGGGCAGCAGTTCCGCGGCGGGCACGTCCGCTTCCCGGGTGCGGTGGACCAGCCAGGCGCCCTGTCCGGTCTCCAGGGTCTCCAGATCGTCCACCGCCACGCCGCAGGAGCGGGCGAATCCCTGCGCCGCCGGCGTGGGGATGCCATCGTCGCCGAAGGCCGCGCTCAGAGCCGGGCCGCGCCGCTCCCGGATCTGTCCGGCCCGCACCGTATCCAGTTGCGCCACCAGGACCGCCAGGCGCCGCGGCGAGGCATAGGACGTCACCTCGCCATGGTTCAGACCCAGTTTCTCCAGCCCCTCCACCATATGCCGGGTGAGGGCCGTACTGAGTTGCGCCAGGGCCCGGGGCGGCAGTTCCTCCGTGCCCAACTCGAAAAGAAAATCCTCTTGCGCCATCACCCTTCCCCCGCGCGCGGCAGAGCCGCTTCGTTGCACAGGGGAAAACCCAGGGACTCGCGCCCCTGATAGTAGGCCTCGGCCACCGCCTGGGCCAGGGCACGCACCCGGCCGATATAGCGCGCCCGCTCGGTGACACTGATAGCATGGCGGGCGTCCAGCAGGTTGAAATGATGGGAGGCCTTCAACACCATTTCATAGGCGGCCAGGGGCAGGTCCGCCTCGATCAGCTTGCGGCTCTCCGCCTCGCAGTTGTCGAAGGCCGCGAACTGCGCCTCCACGTTGGCATGCTCGAAATTGTAGGCCGACATTTCCACCTCGTTCTGGTGGAACACATCGCCATAGCTAACCGTCCCGCCGGGGCCGTCGTGCCACACCAGGTCGAAAATGCTCTCCACGCCCTGCAGATACATGGCGATGCGCTCCAGGCCATAGGTGATCTCCCCCGTGACGGGAGCGCAGTCCAGCCCCCCCACCTGCTGAAAATAGGTGAACTGGGTCACCTCCATGCCATTGAGCCACACCTCCCAGCCCAGGCCCCAGGCGCCCAGGGTGGGTGATTCCCAGTTGTCCTCCACGAAGCGCACATCATGGACCAGAGGGTCGAAACCCAGAGCGCGCAGCGAACCCAGATACAGCTCCTGGATGTCCAGGGGCGACGGCTTGATCACCACCTGGAACTGGTAATAGTGCTGCAGGCGGTTGGGATTCTCGCCATAGCGGCCGTCGGTGGGCCGCCGGCAGGGCTGTACGTAGGCCGCGCGCCATGGCTCCGGACCGATGGCGCGCAGAAAGGTGGCGGGATGGAAGGTTCCGGCGCCCATTTCCATGTCGAAGGGCTGCAGCAGCAGGCAACCCTGATCCGACCAGTATTGCTGCAGGGCCAGGATCAGGCCCTGGAAAGTCTTGATGTCGAAGCCCGTGGCGTTTGTCATATTCCCGTGCAGTTTCAGATAATTCCAGCACCGCAGTATATACCAAGTGCCGGGATAGCCAAGGGCATGCCTGATAAAATGGCCCGGGATATGCTATATTTTCAGTCTGCCGCTATCCTCCGCGCGCCCTGAATATCTTAAGTCAGTCTTGCGGCCTGCCGATGCAGACAGTAAGGACGTGATTTATGCCGAAACTGGTAGTACAACCCACATCGACCGCCCAGTGGCACGACCTCGTCAGCGAGGCCGAAGTGGCCAGCGGTTGCCTGCTGGACCAGGATATCGAGAGCTACCTGGTGTTCCTGCTCATGCGTTTCACCAGCAAGCCACACATGGTCTCCCGCGTCCTGGGCCTCGACTACCTGCGGGCCGGCTCGGCGGGCGGACGCGCCAACCAGGATAAGCTGCGCGACGTGGGCGACCACTGCCTGCTGTTTTCCGGCCTGTTTCCCCACCACGCCGAACGGCGCCTGGTCAAGATCAGCTATTTCGTGGATATGGGCCGTGTCGCCTATCATCAGGTGGCGGCACTCACTTCCAATCTCATGGGCGAGACCTACGCCGGCCTGTCGCGTGAATTCGTCTCCCTCATGGATGTCCTGCAGACCATGCGCACCCTGCGCGGCAAGGGCAATCCCCTGCCCCCCCTGCAGGCTTTCGAGCTGTGGCAGGAAACAGGCAGCCGTCACGCCCTGAGGTCCCTTCGCGCCACGACCGGCGCCAACCCCGTCGATGTCAGCGAAGGCGCCCCTGGAGGCAAAAGAAAACCGTCCGGACTCCACTGAATCGCGGGACACAACCTGTTCTCCGCGCCAATCTGAGGTATACTGCGGCCTACCCGGATACAGCAGTGGAGTACCCCCTTGAGCTATTATGCCCTCATCATCGGCGCCTTCATCGCCGTCGGACTGATCATCACCGCCTATGGCTGGCGCACCTACCAGCGGGGCAGATCGACCCGCCAGTGGCCCTCGGTCAGCGGTGAAATCACCGAGGCCCTGCTGGCCTCGGAGGAAAACGACCTGCTGCCCGATATCCGATTCACCTACGTGGTGGATTCGCAACGCTACGAGGGACGCCTTCAGTTTCCCGCCGGCACCACCCCCATGCCGGGTTTCGCCCATCATCAACTGGAAAAATATCCCCTGGGCCGCCAGGTCACGGTCTATTACAACCCGCGAAACCCCACCGAGGCAACCCTCGAGCCCGGCGCGGAAGATGACTGGCTGGTGCTCGCCACCGGAATCGGCGTAACCCTAATCGGCATACTGGCCATGTTTTTCAGCGGTTGAGGCTTCCAATGAGATTTCTTCTGAGCATGATCCTCGGAGCGGCGCTGCTCAGCGGCTGCGACATCAATGAAACCATGCGCGCCAAGGCCAAGGACGGCAAGACCGCCGATGCGCGCGCCCTGGCGGCCAAAGGGGGCTGCATGGGCTGTCACGCGGTCTTCAACACCGTTTACGGGCCGGCGTGGCAACTGGTCAGCGAACGCTACCAGGGCATGCCCCAGGCGCGCGACATGCTCATGGAACGCATCAACAAAGGCAGCTACGGGCGCTGGGACCAGATCACGGAGGGCAAGCGCATGCCGCCACAGAAGGGCGCCCTGAACGATGAGGAACTGGGCAAGGTGGTGGACTACATCCTGTCCCTGGCGGGCGACGAACGTTCCTGAGCCTGGTATGACCCTGTCACGACCGACCCCGCCAATACGACTGGCATGAGCACGCAACGCAAGGCCGTCGCCCTCGTCTCCGGCGGACTCGATTCCATGCTGGCCGCCAGGCTGATGCTCGACCAGGGCATCCACGTGGAGGGCATCAACTTCTACACGGGTTTCTGCGTGGAGGGGCACACCCACGCCATCCGCCGCAAGGACCGCGACAAGCCCAAGCGCAACAACGCCCTGTGGGTGGCGGAGAAGCTGGGCATCAGGCTCCATATCATCGACGTCATCGAGGAATACAAGGATATCGTCATCAACCCGCGCCACGGCTACGGCGCCAATCTCAACCCCTGCCTGGACTGCAAGGGCTTCATGGTCAGAAAGGCCCATGAATGGATGCGGGAGAACGGCTTCGACTTCATCGTCACCGGCGAAGTCATCGGCCAGCGCCCCATGTCCCAGCGCCGCAGCACCATGCCGGTGGTGGCGCGGGAATCGGGCGCCCACGACAGGCTGCTGCGCCCCCTGTGCGCCCAACTGCTGCCACCCACCTACCCGGAGCTGCAGGGCTGGGTGGACAGGGAACGGCTGCTGGGCCTGAGCGGCCGCAACCGCAAGCCGCAAATGGCCCTGGCGCGGCAGTACGGGCTGGACGACTTCGCCCAGCCCGCGGGAGGATGCTGCTTCCTCACCAACGAACACTATTCCGCCAAGCTGCGCGACCTGTGGGAGAGCCGGGGAGAAAAGCGTTACGAACTGGACGACATCATGCTGCTCAAGGTGGGGCGGCACCTGCGCCCCCGTCCCCATTTCAAGATCATCATCGGCCGCGAAGAAGGGGAAAACCGCTACCTGGAGGGATACCGCCGCCAGTACATCAACCTCAAGACCGTAAGCCACAGCGGCCCGCTCGCCCTCATCGACGGCGGGGCCGATGAGACAGACCTGCAACTTGCCGCGCGGCTGGTGGCGCGCTACAGTCAGGGGCGCGATGAGGACCAGGTACGAATAGAAATCGCGGAACCGGACGGGCAATCGCGCACCCTGGACGTAAAACCCCTCGCGGACCGAGACATTCCCCAGGAGTGGTATGTATAATGGAGCGCTTTGAACTGGATGCGCGCCGCCTGCTGTGCCCGCTGCCCGTGATCCGCACGCAGAACCGGATCCGTTCGCTGCGGGCAGGAGATACACTGGAAGTAGTCTGCACCGACCCGGGCGCCAGCCATGACATACCGGCCTGGTGCCGCGTCCATGGCCACGAGGTCGTGGAAGTGGCGGAGCACGGCGGTGAAATCCGGATCACGATCCGCGTGGGCGGCCCGAACGCACCATAATGGACCCAATTTGCACCAATATTGTGCATGTGGGGTGGGGCAAGGCGCCCAAAATATAGATAACTATATAATTATAAAGAAAATTTACCACTGGCATATTTCGTGCTATTAACGTGCACAGCGAAATATTGTTATCAACCATCATAGGAAATAATCCATAAGCACTCCGGGAGGAACCAAATGTCCGCAGCAAAAATCACCAAGATGATCAAAGACAACAACGTGAGCTTCGTCGATCTGCGCTTCACCGACACGCGCGGCAAGGAGCAGCACGTCACCATTCCCAGCCGCGAGGTAGACAGCAATTTTTTCAAGGCCGGCAAGATGTTCGACGGCTCTTCCATCGCCGGCTGGAAAGGCATCAACGAGTCCGACATGATACTCATGCCCGACACCTCCACGGCGGTCATGGATCCCTTCATGGATGAGCCCACTCTCAACCTGCGCTGCGACATTCTGGAACCCGCCACCATGAAGGGTTACGAGCGCGATCCCCGCTCCCTGGCCAAGCGCGCCGAGGCCTATCTGAAATCCACCAAGATCGCGGACACCGCCTACTTCGGCCCCGAGCCCGAATTCTTCATTTTCGACGACGTGCGCTGGGGCGCGGACATGAGTGGTTCCTTCTTCAAGATCGATTCCGAGGAAGCCTCCTGGAACTCCGAGAAAGTCTACGAGGACGGCAACATCGGTCACCGGCCCTCCGTCAAGGGCGGCTACTTCCCTGTCCCGCCCGTGGACTCCATGCACGACCTGCGTTCCGCCATGGCCCTGGCCCTGGAGGAAATGGGCCTGAAGACGGAGGCCCATCACCACGAGGTGGCCACCGCCGGCCAGAACGAAATCGGCACGGCCTTCAATACCCTGGTGAAAAAGGCCGACGAACTGCAAATCCTGAAATACGTGGTCATGAACGTGGCCCACGCCTATGGCAAGACGGCCACCTTCATGCCCAAGCCTCTGGTCGGCGACAACGGCAACGGCATGCACGTCCATCAGTCCCTGGCCAAGAACGGTAAGAACCTGTTCACCGGCAACCGCTATGGCGGCCTGTCCGATCTTGCCCTGCACTATATCGGCGGCATCTTCAAGCACGCCCGCGCCCTCAACGCCTTCACCAACGCCAGCACCAACAGCTACAAGCGCCTGGTGCCCGGCTTCGAGGCGCCCGTCCTGCTGGCCTACTCGGCCCGCAACCGTTCCGCCTCCTGCCGCATTCCCTATGTGAGCAATCCCAAGGCGCGGCGCATCGAGATCCGCTTCCCGGATTCCTGCGGCAACCCCTACTTTACCTTTGCCGCCATGATGATGGCCGGCCTCGACGGCATCAAGAACAAGATCAATCCGGGCGACGCCATGGACAAGGATCTCTACGACCTGCCGCCGGAGGAAGAGAAGAAAATCGCCACGGTGTGCAGCTCCCTCGATCAGGCCCTGGACGCCCTGGACAGCGACCGCGGCTTCCTGACCGCGGGCGGCGTGTTCACGGACGACATGATCGACGGCTATATCGAACTCAAGATGGAAGAGGTCACCACCCTGCGCATGACCACCCATCCCGTCGAGTTCGACATGTACTACAGCCTGTAAATCAGCGCTTCTCAGGCAAGACCGGAAGCCCCGCTACGCGGGGCTTCTTTTTTGGGGATTTCACCATGAAGAAGACGAAGTTCACGAAGACACTCCCTGTTTTTTCATCCTGAACATAACCCATATCCGACAACATGGGGGAGCAATCCCCACCATATTGGCAACCCCTTGTTATCTAATGAGAAACGAACCCCGTCTTCGTGAACTTCGTGTCCTTCGTGGTAAAACCCCTTTTGACAAAGCCTCCCCATGCCGATACATATTGAATGATGAAGTTAACGCCCATCCATCTCCGGTATCTTGCCATCGCCCTGATCCTGCCGGGCATGGCGGCTGCCGAAATCTACAAACAGGTTCTGCCCGACGGCAGCGTCGTCTTCAGTGATCAGCCCGCTCCCGGGGCGGAGCGTATCGAAGTGGCCCCGGCGCAAACCTACAAGCCGCCGCCCATCCCCGTCAGTTCCCCGCGGCGCAGCGCGGAAAAAGACCGGGAGGCGGATGCCCGGCACTATGATGAACTGCGTATCACCACCCCCGAGGACGACGCCCCGATCCGCGAAAATGCGGGCAATGTGCACATCGAGATTGCCGTCTCTCCCGCCCTCAGGGTGCGCGAAGGCCATAAGATCGTGCTCTACATGGATGGCGAGCCGGTGGCCGAGCCCGGCACCCGCACGGTTTTCGACCTCAAAAACGTGGACCGCGGCACCCACCAGCTCCAGGCCGCCATCGTGGACGCGGCGGGCAAGCCCCTCAAAACCTCCGACCCCGTCACCTTCCACCTGCTGCGCATCTCCATCATCCGCCCCCAGCCTTTCGCTCCATAGGCCTTCAGGCACCATAACAGATAGCTACTTTCTCCATATTGCACTATAATGGTGCGTCAATGGGCGTAAATGGCGTACCAGCTTGACCTTCGGAACCCCATCGAGATCTCAGGCCCGTGCCACCCGCCCTCAAGATATCGGGTATCCCACTGATTCTACTGTAGTAATAGTGACATTACCGGCCCCCTCCGCCCCGCACGGGCGCCCGCCAGCCGCAGCGCCAAAGCTGGTTTGTTTTTTGCAATCCTGGTTGTAGAGCCCAAATAACATGAAGTGCAACGAGACTGTTCAAAGGATTCTGGAGAACCTCAACACCGCGGTGTTGCTGTTCGATGAGCAGCGGCGACTGCAATATATCAATCCGGCCGGGGAGATACTGCTGGAAAACAGTGCCCGCCACCTGCTGGGACAAGCCATGGAAAACCTCTGGCCCAACTCGAAGGAATTCACCAATACCTTGCTGCAATCCCTGGAAAAAGGCCATGCCTACACCGAGCGCGAGGTCCAATTGCATCTGCCTCAACCCAAGTCGGTTACCGTCGACCTCACCGTCTCTCCCCTCTGGGACGGGCGGGAGAAACGGGAACTGCTGGTGGAGCTGCTGCCCATCGACCGGCATTTGCGCATCGCCCGCGATGAGGATCTCCAGGATCAGTACCAGGCCACGCGCACCCTGATCCGCGGCATGGCCCACGAGATCAAGAACCCCCTGGGCGGCCTGCGCGGCGCGGCCCAGTTGCTGGAACAGGAACTGGGTGATGATGAACTCAGGGAATACACCCAGGTCATCATGAACGAGGCCGACCGCCTCAAGAACCTGCTCAACCGCATGCTCGGCCCCAGCACCCTGCCGCAGAAACGCGCCATGAACATCCACGAGGTACTGGAGCGCGTGCGCACCCTGGTGCAGGCCGAGGTCAGCCCCGGCATCGAGATCGTCCGCGACTACGACCCCAGCATCCCCGATCTCCACGCCGACCCGGACCAATTGATCCAGGCGCTGCTGAACATCGCGCGCAACGCCATGCAATCGCTCGACGGCAAGGGCACCATCGTATTCACCAGCCGCACCCAGCGCAATTTCACCATCGGCCACAAACTGCACCGCCTCGTGGTGCGCGTGGACATCACCGATGACGGCCCGGGCATCCCCGGCAACATGATCAAGAAGATTTTCTACCCCATGATCACCGGCCGGCCCGACGGCACCGGCCTGGGCCTGCCCATGGCCCAGTCCCTGGTCAGCCAGCACGGCGGGCTCATCGAATGCGCGAGCCGCCCCGGCAAAACCACATTTACCGTAATTCTTCCCCTGGAGTCATAGCAATCATGAACAGCAGCAATGAACATGTATGGGTAATCGACGACGACCGCTCCATCCGCTGGGTGCTGGAAAAGGCCTTCAGCAAGATCCCCATGACCGTCACCTGTTTCCCCAGCGCCTCCGGCATCCTCGAACAGTTGAAGAACGGCCAGCCGGACGCCCTGCTCGTCGACATCCGCATGCCGGGCATGGACGGCCTGACCCTCATGGAGCAGATCCACGAACGCTATCCCCAACTGCCGGTCATCATCATGACCGCCCATTCCGACCTGGACAGCGCCATCGCCGCCTACGAGGGGGGCGCCTTCGAATACCTGCCCAAGCCCTTCGACGTGGACGAGGCCGTGGACCTGGTGCAGCGCGCCATCAAGCAGTTGCGCCGCAACAGCGGCGCCGCGGCGGACAGCGGCCCCTCACGCCTGCCCGAGATCATCGGCGAGGCGCCCGCCATGCAGGAGGTCTTCCGCGCCATCGGCCGCCTCGCCCGCTCCAACATGACCGTGCTGCTGACGGGCGAATCGGGCACCGGCAAGGAACTGGTGGCCCAGGCCCTGCACCGTCACAGCCCGCGCCGCGACAAGCCCTTCATCGCCATCAACACGGCGGCCATCCCCCGCGACCTGCTGGAGTCGGACCTCTTCGGCCACGAGCGCGGCGCCTTCACCGGCGCCCAGAACCTGCACCGCGGGCGTTTCGAGCAGGCCGATGGCGGCACCCTGTTCCTGGACGAGATCGGCGACATGCCCGTGGAGCTGCAAACCCGCCTGCTGCGCGTACTGGCGGACGGCGAGTTCTACCGCGTGGGCGGCCACACCCCCATCAAGGTGGACGTGCGCATCATCGCCGCCACCCACCAGAACCTCGAACAGCGCGTGGCGGAGAAACTGTTCCGCGAGGATCTCTATCACCGCCTCAATGTCATCCGCATCCACATCCCCTCCCTGCGCGAGCGCCGCGAGGACATCCCCATGCTGGCGCGGCACTTCCTCGACCAGGCGGCCCAGGAGCTGGGCGTGGATCCCAAGCGCCTGCACCCCAAGACGGAGAAGTTCCTCCACTCCCTGGACTGGCACGGCAACGTGCGCCAGTTGGAGAACACCTGCCGCTGGCTGACGGTCATGTCCCCGGGGCAGGTCATCCACGTGGACGACCTGCCGCCCGAGCTGATCACCGCCAGAAAGGCGGACCGCGAATCACCCGAGTGGGAGGACGCGCTGCGCAAGTGGGCCGACGACCGCATCCTCCACGGCGAGACGGGCATCCTCTACGATGCGGTGCCGAGATTCGAGCGCATCATGATCGAGACCACCCTCAAGCACACGGGCGGCCGGCGCCAGGAGGCGGCCCGCGTGCTGGGCTGGGGGCGCAACACCCTGACACGCAAGATCAAGGAACTCAAGCTGGAGCGGGAAGAAGAGAAGGTGGAGGCCTGAGAGGAGGTTTATCCACGCCTTACCATCTCTCCCCGAAGGGGAGAGGGAGTCGATATGCCAGCAGCACTTACCGCTTGTTCAGTTGCAGGGTGCCCGTCAACTGGGCGACCTCGCTGAGGCCGTGGCGCCGCAGGTAGGCGGCGATGCCCTCGTTGATCTTCCGGCACACCAGGGGATCGTAGAAGAGGGCCGTCCCCACCCCCACGGCGCTGGCCCCGGCGATGAGGAACTCCAGCGCGTCCTCGGCGGAGGTGATGCCGCCCTGGCCGATGATGGGAATGCCGTGTTCCCGGCACACTTGATAGACCTGGTGCACCTTGAGCACCGCCACCGGCTTGATGGCGGGACCCGACAGCCCGCCCTGGTTGTTGCCGATGACGGGACTGCGTGACTCGATATCCACCGCCATGCCCATCAGGGTATTGATCACGGCGAAGGCGTCGCTGCCCGCCTCGATGCACAGGCGGGCGTTGAGGGCGATATCCGTCTGGTTGGGCGACAGCTTGGTGATCAGGGGCTTATCGGTCACCGCGCGGCAGGCCGCCACCACCCGCGCCGACATGTCGGGATCGTTGCCGAAGGTCACTCCGCCCTCCTTCACGTTGGGGCAGGAGATGTTGATCTCCATGGCGTCGATGGGCGAATCGTCGAAGATGCGCGTGACCTCCGCGTACTCCTCCACCGTCGACCCCGACACGTTGGCGATGAAGCGTGTCTCCGTGAAATCCAGCGCGGGCAGGATCTCGTCCACGACGTGGCGGGCGCCGGGATTCTGCAGGCCGATGGCGTTGAGCATGCCCATGGGGGTCTCCCACACCCGGTGGGGCGGGTTGCCCAGGCGCGGCGCCAGGGTGGTGCCCTTGAGGCACACGGCCCCCACGTGGCGGTTGGAGAAACCCTCGATGCGCGTGTACTCCTCCCCGAAACCCACGCAGCCCGACAACAGCACGATGGGGCTTGAGAAAGCCATGCCGCAGAAATCCAGCGCCAGCATCTCGCCGCACACGTCGCGCCCTTCTTGACCCGGATCACGCTTCAAGCCGATACTCCCCCATCCGTTCGTTCATGGTGTCAAACCGGTCACCCATGTTTCACATTGTACTCTATCAACCCGAGATCCCGCCCAATACGGGCAATATCATCCGCCTGTGCGCCAATGGCGGCGCGCGCCTGCATCTCATCCGCCCCCTGGCCTTTCAACTGGAAGACAAACACCTGCGCCGGGCGGGCCTCGATTACCGTGACCTGGCCCAGGTCACGGAACACGACAGCCTGCCGGCCTTCCAGGATGAAACCCGGCCAGGCCGCCTCTTCGCCCTCTCGACCCGCGGCCGCCGCATCCATGCCAGTGTCCGTTACCGGCCCGGGGACGCCTTCCTGTTCGGCCCCGAGACACGAGGCCTGCCGCGGGAGGTGCTGACACGCTTCGACGACAGCCGCATCCTGCGCATCCCCATGCGCCCCGGCAACCGCAGCCTCAACCTGTCCAACGCCGCGGCCATCGTCCTGTACGAGGCGTGGCGGCAGCAGGGTTTTCAGGGCGGCGGGTGACCTGACCACGGCTCAAGGCAGCAGGTGTTCCCCGGCAAACAGGTCATGGATCTGTTCGCGCTCGCGAATGAGATGCACGTCTCCCCCGTCCACCATCACCTCCGCCGCCCGCGGCCGCGAATTGTAATTGGAACTCATGGTGAAGCCATAGGCCCCCGCCGAACGCACGGCCAGCAGGTCGCCCTCGCGCAGGGCCAGGGTGCGCGCCTTGCCGAGGAAGTCCCCCGTCTCGCACACCGGGCCCACGATGTCGTAGCAATAGGACGCCTCCGTCCCGTCGCGGGGCGTGACCGGCACGATCTCCTGCCACGCATCGTAGAGGGCCGGGCGCAGCAGGTCGTTCATGCCGGCATCGACGATGGCGAAGTTCTTCTCCTCGCCGCGCTTGAGATATTCGACGCGCGTCAGCAACACCCCCGCATTGCCGACGATGGCGCGCCCGGGCTCGATGACGATCCTGAGCCCCCTGCCGCCCAGCCGCGCCAGCAATGCCGCCGCGTAGTCCTGGGGGAGGGGCGGCCGTTCATCGCGGTAGCGTATGCCCAGGCCGCCGCCGACGTCGAGGTGGCGGATGGCGATGCCGTCCCGCCCCAGGTCGTCGATCAGGGCCAGCAGGCGGTCGAGGGCGTCCACGAAGGGCGCCGTCTCCGTGAGCTGGGAGCCGATGTGGCAATCCACCCCCACCACCTCCAGGTGGGGCAGGGAGTCGGCGAGGCGGAACACCTCGCGGGCGCGCCGGAACTCGATGCCGAACTTGTTCTCCTTCAGGCCCGTGGAGATATAGGGATGGGTCCTGGCGTCCACGTCGGGATTGACGCGCAGGGAGACGGGGGCCCGCACCCCGCGCTGTCCGGCGATGGCATCGATGCGGCGCAGTTCGCTCTCCGACTCCACGTTGAAGCAGCCGATGCCGGCCTCCAGGGCCTGGCGGATTTCCCCCTCCTGCTTGGCGACGCCGGAGAACACCACCCGCGCGGGATCCCCGCCCGCCGCCAGCACCCGCGCCAGCTCGCCCCCCGAGACGATGTCGAACCCGGAGCCCAGCCGCGCGAGGAGCGCGAGCACGGCGAGGTTGGAATTGGCCTTGACGGCATAGCACACCAGGTGATCATGACCGGTGAAGACGCTGTCGAAGGCGTGCCAGTGACGCTCGATGGTGGCGCGCGAGTAGACGTAGAGGGGCGTGCCATGGCGCGCCGCCACGGCCTCCAGGTCGGCGTCCTCGCAGCAGAGGACGCCATCGCGGTAATTGAAATGATCCATGGGTGATTCCGGTCAGTCTGCCTTCTGCTGCTGTTCCGCGTCCTGGGGCGCCTCCGCCTTGTCGGGCAGATACAGGTCGCCCTTCTGCCCGCAGGCGCCCAGCAGAGCGAGCAGCATGGCAAGTAACAGGAAGCGTTGAAATTTCATGTATAATGCGTGCATTGCAGACGGAGTATACCACCTGAATCCGTGGGTTCAGGTATCAGTTAGCCCGTGGAAACCCATGGCCTCCTGGCCCTATTGACCCTCATGACCGCCACCCAGCCCCTGCCCGCCGTCGAGATCGAACCCCCCGCGCCCGCCCGCGCCACGGTCATCTGGCTCCACGGGCTGGGCGCCGACGGCCACGACTTCGAGCCCATCG
>WGFB01000059.1 GCA_015492435.1 Gammaproteobacteria bacterium
GGGGGTGCCCCGGGCCACCATGACGCACACCGTGGCGCGCCGCTTGCACTCCACGCACACGCTGTAGGCGGGAATGGCGGGCGGGCGGCCGTTGAGAAAGGCGTTGACCACTTCCAGCAACTGCCCCTTGTTCACGGGGCAGCCGCGCAGCTCGAAGTCCACCGTGACATGATCCGCGATGGGGGTGGCCCGGGCGAGGATGTCGATGTATTCGGGATGGGCGTAGACGACGGCGATGTATTCCTCGATGTCGGCATGGTTGCGCAGGGCCTGGATGCCGCCCGCGGTGGCGCAGGCGCCGATGGTGATGAGGGTGCGGGAGTTCCCGCGGATCTCGCGGATGCGCGCCAGATCGCCGGGCGTGGTGATGGAGCCCTCCACCAGGGACAGGTCATAGGGCCCCGCAATGCTGCGCCGCGAGGCCTCGGGAAAGTGGGCGATGTCGATGGCGCCCGCCACCGCCAGCAGTTCGTCCTCGCAGTCCAGCAGGCTCAACTGGCAGCCGTCGCAGGAGGCGAACTTCCATACGGCGAGGCGGGGGCGCCTGCCCTTTTCCGGCACCGTGTTCACAGTTCCCGGATCCCGAAGAAGGGCGCGATGCGCGGCCAGGGAAACACCGGCCCGTCCTTGCAGATGAACAGGGGTCCGAGCTGGCAATGACCGCAGAAACCCACGGCGCAGTGCATGTTGCGCTCCATGGAGAGATGGATGGCGTCGCCGGCGATGCCGAGATCCCGCAGGCCGCGCAGCGCGAAGCGCATCATGATCTCGGGGCCGCACACGAAGGCCACGGTGTTGGCGGGATTGCACCGCACGCGCGCCAGCAGGTCGGTCACCACCCCCACGTCGCCCCGCCAGCCGCGCCCGCCATGATCCACGGTTACCTGCACCTCCATACCTTCTGCCTCATGCCATCGCCGCAGTTCCGCCTCGTACAGGATATCACCGGGGGAGCGGGCGCCATAACAGATTTCCACGCGCCCGTAGTCGCCGCGCTGCCGCAGCAGGTGACAGACCACGGGGCGCAGGGGGGCCAGGCCGATGCCGCCGGCGACGATCAGCAGGTCGTGGCCCCGCGCCGCCTCCACGGGCCAGGCACTGCCATAGGGACCGCGCAGGCCCACCCCATCGCCGGGTTGCAGTTTCTGCAGGGCGCGGGTGACGCCGCCCACGGCGCGGATGGTATGCACCAGGGTCTGCCCATCATGGGGATCGCCGCTGATGGAGATGGGCGCCTCCCCCACGCCGAAGGCATAGAGCATCATGAACTGCCCGGGAGAGTAGGCGATGCCGCCGGGAATGGCGGAGACATCGAGATCCAGGGTGAAGACGTCCTCCAGTTCGCGGCGCACGGCGCGCACCGGCACCGGCCGGGGGCGCAGGGGATCAGCGGCGGCCATAGACATCCAGCATCTGCATGCGCGTCGCCTGGAGGCTGGCCAGCATGAGGGGCACGAAACGCCGGTACATCTCGAAGCCGAAGACCTTGTCCGTCTCCCACTTGTTGCGCAGGCATACGGCATCGAAGCCCAGGGCGCGCACCTCGCCGATGGCGCGCGCGTCGCAATACCAGCGGTAGGGCGCCACGATCCACGACCATCCCACCACGTCACCGGCGCGGCGGCGCGCGATCTGGATGGCGCCCTGGTGGGGGCTGTGGATCTCCAGGGCCACCTCTCCCGTGCGCAGGCAATAGAAGGTATTGGCCTCCTCTCCCTCGCGGAACAGAAACTCGCCGTCGCGGAAACGCATGTTCCTGGCGCAGCCCGCCACCAGGTCCATGTGTTCGTCGTCGATCCCCGCAAAGAAGGGATGTTCCAGAATAATGCGTTTCAGGTCTTCCATCAGGCATCCTCCCCGCTTTCATTTTGCTGCGCCGCGCGGATGGCCGCAACTTCCTCCGTGATGTCGATGCCCTCGGGGCACCAGCTTATGCAGCGCCCGCAACCCACGCAGCCCGAACTTCCGAACTGGTCCTGCCACGCGGCCAGCTTGTGGGTCAGCCACTGGCGATAGCGGGCGGCGGTGCCCGCGCGGATGACGCCGCCGTGAATATAGGAGAACTGGCTGGTGAAACAGGAATCCCAGCGCCTCACCCGCCACGCCTCGCCGCCATCGAGATCGGTGTGGTCCTCGATGGCGGTGCAGAAACAGGTGGGACACACCATGGTGCAGTTGGCGCAGGACAGGCAGCGCTGCGCGGTCTGCGCCCAGCGGGGATGCTCCGCATTGTCATAGAGCAGCGTCTTGATGCCACGGGTGTCCATGCGCCGCCCCATCTGCGCGCGGGCGTCCTCCGTGGCCTGCAGGGCCGCCTGCCACTCGGCCTCGCCCGCCACCCGGTGGGGTATCCGCACGAGCATGCGGTTGCCCGCCTCGGTGCCCACCTCCACCAGAAAACAGTGCTCCGGATGGAGCAGTTCGGTCACGGCCAGGTCGAAACCCGCGGAGGCGCGCGGCCCGCAATCCATGGAGGCGCAGAAACAGGTCCCGCCCGCCTGGGCGCA
>WGFB01000060.1 GCA_015492435.1 Gammaproteobacteria bacterium
GCGCCAGTTTCTGATGGAGAACAAGAAGAGCAGACCGAGGACGGCGTAGGCGCCCATGTGCATGAGCTTGTCAATGCCCGGGAAAAGGGGCGGCGCTTCGACGGCGGCCTGGCTGGAAGCGGCAAACAGGATGGCCATCCATGCCACGGCAAGAATGCGGTAATGTAAAGGGGTCAAATCCAGGGAACCTCTGATCAATTCATGAACCGGCGTCTGGCGGCTGAAATGTCCCGGCTCCGCGTTGAAAAGCTTGGCAATGGGATGCGATGACCCGCGCTTTTCGCCTTGATCCGGAACATTTCATTTCGCCAGCCATCCGGTCCAGAATTAATCAGAGGTTTAGACTATATATTGCTGGACTTGACCCCTTGGCGTCAGAATACGAACTGGGCCTGGAGGTACAGTTCGTTTTCGTCTTTGCCCTTGGCGCCGTCCTTGTTTTTGTTCTGGCGGTAGGTCAACTGGTATTTGAGATTGTGCTGGTGGATATACCAGTTGGCGCCGAGGGTGGCGCGGTTCCAGGTTTCCTTGTAGTTGTCGGCGTCCTGGCTGGCATATCCCGCCACCAGTTCCAGGGTGCTGGGCATGATCATGTAGCCGCCCTTGATCATCCAGTTGGTCAGGACCGTTTCGCCATTCTTGAACAAGCCTTCGGTGACGGCGCCATCCTTGAGCTTGGCGTCGAAACGGTTGTACTGGGCGTCGATGGAAATGCCGATGTTGCGGTAGGCCCCGCTGATTTCATATCCGTTCACCGAATCGACATCGGAGTTGACCGGCGGACTGGCGCCCGGATCGTTGTTTTTCACGTCGCCATCATTACTCCAGGTATAGGCGGCGATTCCGATAGTCGCCTTCTGCTCGCGCTTGAAATCACCCTGGGAGAATTTCAGGTTGCCCAGGGGATGAAAATCCACGCGGCCGCCGACCATCCAGCCCTGATTGAAGTCTTTTTGCTTGTTCGCGGGTGTATCGAAATCGATGCGCGAAGTATTGGGGTCGATACTGGCTTCGGCCAGGGCGGCCCCCCAGGTCACTTTCTTGCTGGCGCTGCTGCCCTTGGCATGAATCCCCATGTTCCACTCGGGCGTGCCGTACTTGCTGTCACCAACGAATTCGCGCTCAACGAACTGCTGGAACTTGGACGAGGTGACGAACTCGCGCGAGAAGGGGAAAACCACGTTGCCAATGCTGATCTTGGCGTTCTTGAATCCGGAATACTGGATGTAGGCATCCTTGACGGAGATCTCATTGTCCCCGGTGGCGCCGCCCATGTCCCACTGGAATTTCCCCATCCAGTTGGGATAGAGGCTGCCCGAGATGTAGGGGCGCAGGCGGCGGAAGAACACCTTGTCCGTGCTGGGTCCTTTTTTTGGATCCAGGTAATAGTACTGCACCTGCATGCGGCCGCCGATGGTGATGAACTTGTCGCCGTCCTTGTAGGTCACGCCCGCGGCATGGCTGGCCGGCAGGTAGGCCACGGTTCCCAGCGCGGCGGCGATGACCAGCGCTAACTTATTATTTTTCATTTAGTTTCCCCCCAAAACTTTGTTTATTTGTTATCAGTCATGGAACTTTTGAATGCGGTTCCGCCCGGTAAAACAGTGCAACATGATAGTTTGAAATCAGGCAAAAGCAACTTTTTGCGGACACGGGGGCGCAATAGGCACAACAAAAGCAAGGGATTCGGGCGCTCAGGACGGGCCGTGGCCTCCCCTTGCGTGGGGGTGTCGCGCGGCGGTCAGGGGGACCGCCCTGGATGGCGGGCACGTCCCCCGGCCAGGGCCGGGGGCGTGATTGCGGCTGCCGCTACTTCAGAATCCTACCTGGAACTGGGCCAGGAAGATGTCGCTGGTATAGGCGTACTTCTTGGTAGCTTTGCCATTGAAGTTTTTGTCGTTGTCTCCGCTCGTGAACACATAGTTCAACTGGATGCGGGCATCCTTCTTGTTGTCGGTCAGAAAGAGATTCCATCCGACATAGGTATTGCCCAGATTGCTTTTCTTGCCGCTGCCCGGTTTGCTGCTGGCGGCATAGTGGCGGATGACCACTTCGTTTTTCTTGTTGATGGCGTATCCGCCATGCAGGTACCAGACGCTTTCGTCATAGCCTTTCTTGCCCTTGACGTCCGTGCCGGACAGGTATTCCGCCTTGAAGGTCATGGCGCCCGTTTTGAAAATGCCGCCCGCGCCCACTACCGTATAGTCCCCGCCGGTCGCCTTGGAGTCCTGGGTGCTCTTGCCGTAGGAGGCTTCGAGGTGCAGTTTCTTGCCCTTGTCATAGACCACGCGGCCGGCGTAGGCTCCGCCATCGCCCGCGGTGCCGTAATCGACGGAAGCGGAACGCTTGGCGGGATTGAACACGCCGATGTCGTATCCGAAGCCGCTGATGTCACGCCCGCTCACCATGAGCCCCGCGGCACGCTCCAGAACCAGGCCGGTTTCCATGCCGCGCTTGGTGATGTCCAGCTTCTTGCTGGGGTTGCTGAAATCCATGCCGATTGGGGTCTTGAAAAGACCGGCGCTGACGTTGGCGGCCTTCTTGAACTTATATCCGGCCACTGCGTCCTTGATGATCTCGGGCACGCCGATGTTGTCCGGCTTGTCGGTCTTGTTGACATCGATCTGCAACAGGCCCCACACCTTGTCGTGCTTGATCTTGTACCCCAGGCGGACACTGTCGGCGCCGAAACGCAGGCCATCGGCATCTTTATTGTCATATTGGCCTTTGCCCATGGCCGCGGTGATCTGGGCGTATCCAAAGAATTCTGCCTGCGCCTTGTCCTTGGTTGCGGCTGCGTTCACGGTCATCGGCGCCGCTATGGCGGCGGCAACGGCCAGGGAAATCAGGGTGTTTTTCACGGAATCGCTCTCCCTCGTTTTATTAAAATTATATTGCGCATGACAAAGTGCATATTTTTAGCCCTTGCGCATCGGAATTGCAATGCCCGGGACGTCAAAAATACATCGAAAAAATCATATAGTTACATCGAATTCCACGATCAATGGGGCGTGATCGGAGAATCGCTGTTTCTTATATATGGACACAGCCCTAACCTTGTCCCTGAGTCCCGGGGTGATCACCTGGTAATCGATACGCCAGCCCACGTTTTTGGCCCAGGCCTGTCCGCGGTTCGACCACCAGGTATATTGATCCGGCGCCTGGTTGAGCACCCGGAAGGCATCCACATAGCCCAGCGATCCGAATAATTCATCCATCCACGCCCGCTCCTCCGGCAGGAACCCCGAGTTTTTCTGGTTGCCACGCCAGTTCTTGATGTCGATCTTTTTGTGAGCGATGTTCCAGTCCCCGCACAGGATGAACTCCCTGCGTTTGCGCCGGAAGGATTTCAATACCGGCGCCAGGCGCTCCAGGAAATCGAATTTCACGGCCTGGCGCTGTTCGCTGCTGGAGCCGGATGGCAAATAGAGGGAGGCAATGCTCAGCCCCTTGAAGTCGGCCTGGATATAGCGCCCCTCGGCATCCATATCCGGCCACCCCAGCCCCCTGATCACCCGCCGCGGCTTGGGCCGGGTGAAGATGGCCACGCCGCTGTAACCGGGTTTCCGCGCATCGAAGTAATAGGCGTGGTAACCCTCGGGGCGGAAGATCCCGTCGGATAACTGGTGTTCCTGGGCCTTGGTCTCCTGGAGGCACACGATGTCGGCATCCTGGGTTGCCAGCCATTCGAAGAATCCCTTGCGGGCGCCAGCCCGTATTCCGTTGATATTCAAACTGATGACCCGCATGCAGCACCTTTTTCGTTCAGCTCCGGCATGCCATAGGATAAGAAAAAATCGCGGAAAATAATACAAAACCTGACAATTTTTTATTTTTTTGCCAGATTTCTCTTGACATTTTTCTTTTTCCCACCAGAATAATGCGTTATCACTCGCAGAGGGGCGGGACAATTTGATGGCAACGGTATTTACAAGCCGGCAAGCTATTCAAATCACGGGAGTCACCCAGCGCCAGCTTGCCTACTGGCGCAAAACAGGGCTGATCACCCCATCCCAGCGGACCCCTGGCGGCCACTCGCGTTATACCTTTCACGACCTCATCGCCCTCAAGACGGCCAAGCGCCTCATCGATGCCGGTGTTTCCCTGCAGAAACTGCGCAACAGCATCACCGCCCTCACCAGGACCCTGCCCCAGCTCAAGCAGCCCCTGAGCGAACTGTCGTTGCTGGCGACCGGCGATGTCATTCTGGTTTTTCATGAAGGCGCGGTCTTCGAGACGCTGACGGGTCAGGAGTGGATTCTGCCCATCGCGCAATTCCAGCGCGAGGTGGAGCGGAAACAGAACACGCGCCGCCCGTCCCCGTCGAGCGGCCAGGGGGAATTGTTTCCGGAAACGAGCGGGGATGACTTCCAGGATGGAAGCGCGGCAAATAGCAAATAGAGAAAAGGACCAGGACACTCACACGGCCCGGGGCGGCACGCCCAGGGCGGCCCGCTTCCCCGGAGGCAGGCTGAATAAAGGAGGAACACCGGTATGACAGTAATCGCCATTGCCAATCAGAAGGGCGGCTGCGGTAAAACCACCACGGCCATCAACCTGGCGGCTTGCCTGGGGGAGATGCAGCACCGCATCCTGCTCGTCGACATGGATCCACAGGGACATGCCTCGCTGGGCCTGGGCCGGCACTGCGAGGATATCCCGGGACTCTACGAGGTGTTCACCCAGGACATGGAACTGGGCGAGGTCATCCTGCGCAACGTGGCGGAAGGCGTTGATCTGGTCCCGGCCACCATCTCCCTCGCGGCCGTCGAGCACCTGCTCGCCGACATGAGCAGGCGCGAGCGGCAACTGGACATGCATCTGGAGCCTCTCAAGAACAGCTATGACTATATCATCATCGACTGTCCGCCGGCCCTGAGCCTGCTGGCCTTCAACGCGCTGCGCTGCGCCGACATGGTGCTGGTGCCCATCGAAATGAGCCTGTACTCCCTGGACGGCATCGAGCGCCTGCAGGAGACCGTCGAACTGGTGGCCGAGAAATACCAACTGGATATCCCGCTGGCCATACTCCCCACCATGGTGGACTACCGCACGCGCTTCACGCGCAACGTGCTGCGCGAGATACAGGAGCACTTCGCCGAGGAAATCCTCAAGGTCTGCATTCACTACACGGTGCGCCTCAAGGAGGCGGCCTGGCATGGCAAGCCCATTACCGTCTATGCGCCCAAGACCCTGGGGGCCGCGGACTATCACCGCCTGGCCGATGAAATCGTTCACCGCACGGCGACCGTGCAGTTCACCCGCGATCTCGCGTTGCTGGAGGAGCACATCACGCGGGAACTCCAGGTGCGGGTTGTCCCTGAAACCGAAAGCGTGGAACCGCCCCCCGGCGCGCCGGCGGAAGCGGCGCCCGCCCACGGCGCGCTGCGCGGGGAACAGCATCATGACGATGAGCTGACCACCGTGACCCTGCGCTTCTCGGATATTCCCAGCAACGATCTCAAGATCGCCGGGGATTTCAACAACTGGATCCCCGATCATAATGTGGAAACCCGCATCGACCAGGAAACCATCGTCAAGACCATGAAAATCAAGCCGGGCACCTACCAGTACCGCCTCATCATCGATGGCAAATGGCAGGAGGACCCCAACAACCCCAACCGCATCAGCAACCTGTTCGGAGAGATCAACTCCCTTCTGAAAGTCACGGAAAACGAGGTACCGGCCACTGTCTGAGCAAGAGACACCCGCGGGCAGCGCACGGGAGCGCCTGGCCCAGATCAGCCACCACTTCCTCAGCGAGGAAGAGGAGACGGCCGCCGCGCCGGCCTCTCCTCCGGCGCCGCCGCCCGCGTCCAGGCTCGTCCTCTCCCACGCGCCGGGGTGCGAGGCCGCCCTGCCCGCCGCGGAGCTGGCCGCCGCCTTGTGCCGCCATGGCGCCTCGGCCGTGATCGTCGGCCCCGGCGCGCCGGGCGGCGATATCGCACTCCATCTTCCCTGGAACGGGGAAGGCCGCGCGGACGCCTTCGCGGACCTGCGGGACCGCCTCGACGGCGACGGCCACGATTTCCGGCGCTTCGTTCTGAGCGAACACCACGGCGGGGAGGCGCCCGACCTGGAGGGCGCGCTCTGCCTCATGCTGATCCAGGCCCATCACGAAGGTCTGCGCGAGGGATACGGGCGCCTCAAAAAGCTGGCGGAAAGCGGCCCGCCCGCGCTCCTGGGCGTCATCGTCTGCGAGGCCGCCTCCCTGAAGTCCGCCCGCTATCACTACCGGAAGCTTGCCACGGCGGCGCAGCGCTTCCTCGGCCTGCGCGCCGCCAGTTACGGCGCCCTGCCCCCCGCGCCGCCCGCCTGGGGCGATGAAATACCCCGCCCGGCGGACCGCGAGGCCCGGATTTCTCATCTTGCCAGATTGCTCATCCAGGACTGGCAGGCACATCAACAGTCACTCAACGAGGAAAGGACCCCCACATGACCCGGCACATGCAGATCAGGCAAATCCCCCTGTCTTCCAACCAGGTGCTGTTCGAGCTGGTCTATGAGTCCCTGGACCAGTTTCTGGGCAAGCCGCACACCGTCATCAGCAACGACCTGCCCTACGAGGGCAATCACATCCTGGCCCTGGACGCCGCCGGCAAGCCGGCCCTGCTGTGTTGCGACAGCCGCGACGGCGGCCGCGCCCTGATGAACGGGCTCAACGTCATGGACGGCCTGAGCAGCAACCGGGCCTGGTTCTACCGCCTCTATCCGGCCCTGTTCAAGGAAAGCGGCAAGCATCGGGGCGGCTTCCAGATGGAGAACATCCGCCTCATGATCCTCGCCCCGACGCCCCCGCCGGGCGGCGCCTATCTCAAGCAGATCTGCCCCGCCGTGAGCTATTTCCTGGTGAGGGCCCTGGAAATCAACGGGGAAATCGGCCTGTTCCTGGAAAACCACGAAGACAGCGAACTCGATGACCTCGCCCTGGACACCACCCCCATCAACCCCTTCAGGGATCCCGCCGCCGCTCTGAGCGAGGAAGAAGAGGCCTTCCTGCGGGGATGAAACGGTCCATGATTTCAACCAGCCTCCTCTCTCCCCTCCCCCCTTCGCAAGGGCGCCGGGCGCACATGGAAAACACAACCCCCTCACACACTCCCCCCGGGGTTTTTGTGCGCCCGGCGCCCTTGCGCCTTTATTTTCCAACCAATTTCTGAGTCCGGCGCGTAAGCGAGCCATATTTCCCTCGCCGCGTCAAACCGCTAGAATGTGGGCCTTTGATCACAGGGACTCACACCCATGCGGGACTATCAACGGGCATTCCTCGACTTCGCCATCGCCAACGGCGTGCTGCGCTTTGGCGAGTTCACATTGAAGTCGGGGCGTGTCAGCCCCTACTTCTTCAACAGCGGCCTGTTCAACACGGGCGAGGCCATCGCCCGCCTGGGGCGTTACTACGCCGACGCCATCGAGGCATCGGGCATCGCCTTCGACATGCTGTTCGGCCCGGCCTACAAGGGCATTCCCCTGGCCGTGGCGGCGTCCATCGGGCTCTATGAACGGCACCGGCGCAGCGTGCCCTACGCCTTCAACCGCAAGGAGGCCAAATCCCATGGGGAAGGCGGCGTCATCGTCGGCGCCCCCCTGCGGGGCCGGGTGCTGGTCATCGACGACGTCATCTCGGCGGGCACCTCGGTGCGTGAATCCCGCGCCATCATCGAACAGGAAGGGGCGGCCCTGGCGGGAGTGGTCATCTCCCTGGACCGCCAGGAGCGGGGCACCGGGCCCACCTCCGCCATCGAGGAAATCGAGAGCACCTACCACATCAAGGTGGCCAACATCGCCAGCCTGGCGGTGCTCATCCGCTATCTTGAGGAAAAGCCGGAGATGGCATCCGTGCTGGAACGTATCCGCGCCTACCAGGCCCGCTACGGCAGCCCGTCAGCCTGACACCAGCTTGGCGCCGACGAGGATGGTGATGATCTCGAAGGCGCGCTTGATGAAACTGTTGCCCTTGATGATGGCCAGGTGCGCCCCGGCGAATCCCCCCAGAATGGAGCCCAGCAACAGGGCCGGCAGCCAGTCCCACTGGATGGTGCTCTGCAGGCCCAGGGTCAGGGCGCCGCTGCCGTTCCAGAACATGCCCACCAGGATCAGGGTATAGGCCACCGCCCGCTTGTAGTCCAGGCCGAACCAGCCCACCAGCCACAGGGTGACGAACAGCCCGGTGCCCGAGGTCAGGGAACCGTTGATGACACCGATGAAGAACAGGCCCAGGCCGCCCAGCAGGTAACCACGGCGGTCGCGGTGGCTGGGCCGGTGATGATGCCCCAGCTCCGTCTTGAACCAGGAATAGACGCCCAACCCGATGGTGAGCATCCCCAGGGCCACCTGCGCCACCCGGTCGGGGACGGTGAGAATCAGGCTGGCCCCCAGCACCACGCCGGGCAGCCCCGCCAGGAGCATGAACAGGGCGAAGCGCCGCTCGATGATGTCCGCCTTGAGATAACGCAGAGTCGCGCCCACCCCCAGGGCCACGGAGGCCACCTTGTGGGTGGCCAGGGCGATGCTGAAGGGCAGGCCGAGAAAAATCAGCACCGGCAACTGGATCAGCCCCGCGCCACCCCCGGAGAGCGCGGAAAAGGTGTTGGCCAGCAGGGCCACCACGAAAAGAATTGTCTGATCCAGCCAGTCCACGGCGTTGCCGCCCCTCTCAGTGATTTACCACGAAGCAGCACGAAGGGCACGAAGATCGTGCTGACAGCATCCACAGTCGCCCCCGCCAGGCGGATTCAACCCCTCCAAAGCGCGACCCATATATACTTTTCTTTACAACCCCAGCACCCACTTTTTGCAAAGACTGGAAGTTGTAAACCATACGCCCGGTTTGGATCACACCCCCTCTCCCCTCCGGGGAGAGGGCCGGGGTGAGGGGCGGTCAGCAAGGCCGCTGAAACAACAGTGGCCTACACCCCTCATCCCAACCTTCTCCCCTATGAGGGGAGAAGGGGCTTTGGGGAAGTACAAGGGAAGCAGCCCTTTCTACTTTGTACCTTTTCTCTTTTATCTTTCCTCTTTGCTCTTTCCTCTTAACGCCTTATCAACGTCCCCACCCCCTCGTCGGTAAAAATCTCCAGCAACACCGCATGCGCCACGCGCCCGTCGATGATGTGGGCCGAGCCGACACCGGACTGGACCGCGTCCAGGGCGCAGCGCACCTTGGGCAGCATGCCGCCATGGATGGCGCCCTCGGCGATGAGCCGGTCGATGTCCTTGGCCGACACCCCCGTCACCACTTCCTCGTTGCGGTCCAGGACGCCGGCCGTGTTGGTCAGCAGGATGATCTTCTCCGCCTGCAGGACGCTGGCGATCTTGGCCGCCACCGTATCGGCGTTGATGTTGTAGGACTGTCCGTCACTGCCCACGCCGATGGGTGCGATGACGGGAATGAAATCCCCGCCCACCAGCATGTCCACCACGGCCGTGTCGATGGCCGTCACCTCCCCCACGTGACCGATGTCGATGATCTCCGGCGCCTTCATCTCCGGGGAGTCGCGGGTGACCATCAGCTTTTTGGCGCGGATCAGGCCGCCGTCCTTGCCCGTCAGGCCCACGGCGGAACCGCCCTGCTGATTGAGTAGGCTGACGATCTCCTTGTTGACCAGGCCGCCGAGCACCATTTCCACGATGTCCATGGTCTCCCGGTCGGTGACGCGCAGACCCTCGACGAAGGTGGATTCCTTGCCCACCCGCTCCAGCAACCGCCCGATCTGCGGGCCGCCGCCGTGCACCACCACCGGGTTCATGCCCACCAGCTTCATCAGCACCACGTCGCGGGCGAAGCTGGTCTTGAGGGCATCGTCCACCATGGCGTTGCCGCCGTACTTGATGACGAAGGTCTTGCCGGCGAAGCGCTGAATATAGGGCAGGGCCTCCGTCAGCACGTGGGCGATGTTCATGGCGGCTTTGGCGCTCAGAGTCATGGGTGATTCACCTTGGCTATCAATATTGAAAAAAGGCGGCCGGCGAAGCCGGCCGCCCTTGAGAAAGCTTACGGTCCGGCCGCGGGCAATGCAAACTCAGAAGGGCAGTGTCAGGCTGTCATCGACGGCGAGAATGGCCCGTCTGAATGCATCCTGGATGCGCGCCAGGGCTTCCGCGTTGTCGGCCTCGAAGCGGATGATGAGCGAGGGCGTGGTATTGGAGGGACGGATCAGGCCCCAGCCATCGTCGAAATCGGCGCGGATGCCGTCGATGGTGGTGATCCCGGCGCCGGGAAACCGGGCCTGCGCGATGAAACGCTCCATGAACTTGAAATGCTCGCCCTCCTTCATGTCCACGCGCAGCTCCGGCGTGCTCACCGCATCGGGGAGCGCGGCAAAGATCTCCGTGAGGCCGCGCGCATCCCGCGCCAGGATCTCCAGCAGGCGCGCCGCCGTGTAGAGGGCGTCGTCGAAACCGTACCAGCGCTCCTTGAAAAAGATGTGCCCGCTCATCTCGCCCGCCAGCAGGGCATCCGTCTCCTTCATCTTGGCCTTGACCAGGGAATGCCCCGTCTTCCACATGAGGGGGTTGCCGCCATGCTCCGCGATGACCTTGCCCAGGTGGCGGGTGCACTTGACATCGTAGATGATGGTGGCGCCGGGATGGCGGGAGAGGATGTCCGCTGCGTACAGCATCATCTGGCGGTCGGGCCAGATGACGTTGCCGGCGGGATCGATCACCCCCAGGCGGTCGCCGTCCCCGTCGAAGGCCAGGCCCAGGTCGGCGCCCTCGCGCTTCACGGCCTCGATCACGTCCACCAGGTTCTCGGGCTGGCCGGGGTCGGGATGATGATTGGGAAAATTGCCGTCCACCTCGCAGAACAGCTCGATCACCTCGCTGCCCAGTTCGCGCAGCAACTGCGGCGCCGCCACGCCGGCCACGCCGTTGCCGCAATCCACCACCAGCTTGAACGAGCGTCCGGGGCGCACGTCTTCCACGACGCGCTGGATATACCCGGGAATGATGTCCCGCTCGGTGCGGGTGCCCGCGCCGCTGCTGTAATCCCGTTGCTCGATACGGCGTTTCAGGGCCTGGATGCCTTCACCGGAGATGGCCTCGCCGTCGATGACGATCTTGAAGCCGTTGTAGTCGGGGGGATTGTGGCTGCCCGTCACCATGATGCCCGTGCGGGTGCCCTGGGTATGGGTGGCGTAGTAAAGAATGGGCGAGGGCACTCTGCCGATATCGATCACATCCAGCCCGGCGTCCTGGATGCCCCGGCTCAGGGCGGCGGCGAAGGCCGGCCCGGAGAGGCGCCCGTCGCGGCCGACGGCGATACGCTGCTGGCCACGGGCATGGGCCTCGCTGGCGATGGCCCGGCCGATGTGATAGACGATGTCGCCGGTCAATGTCTCGCCGACGATACCGCGGATATCGTAGGCCTTGAAAATGGATGCGGGAATCTCCCCCATAGCCTGTTCCATCGTTTGTTTTTCTCCCTTCATTGATATTATGGATGAATTCCGCGCGCATCCCTGGCCCGGCCAGGATCAATGCCGCCCCGTATGCCCGAAACCGCCGGCGCCGCGATGGCTGTCGCCGAATGCCTCGACGATCTCGAAATCCGCCTGCGCCACGGGCACGAATACCATCTGCGCGATCCTTTCACCGGGATTCACCACGAAAGGCTGATCCCCCCGGTTCCAGCAGGATACGAACACCTGTCCCTGGTAGTCGGAATCGATGAGGCCCACCAGGTTGCCCAGCACGATGCCATGCTTGTGGCCCAGGCCGGAACGGGGCAGCAGCACCGCCGCCAGTGACGCGTCCGCGATATGGATCGCCAGCCCCGTGGGAATGAGATGGGTCGCGCCGGGACGCAGTTCCAGCGGCTCGTCCAGGCAGGCGCGCAGGTCCAGGCCCGCCGAGCCCGGCGTGGCGTATTCCGGCAGGGGCAGTTCATTGCCCAGCCGCGGGTCCAGTATCTTGAGCTGTATCTTCTTCCGCACCATATCTCTCCGCTATCAAAGTGATCAGTTCCCGGGCCAGGCGGCCCTTGGGCCCCAGGGGGAGTCTTTTCCGCCCGCCCTCCCAGAGCACCAGCAATTCGTTGTCATCGCTCTCGAAGCCCCGGTCGCCGCGCCCCACCTCGTTGGCCACGATCATGTCCAGGGCCTTGTCCCGCAGCTTGGCGCGCGCATAGTCTTCCACATTTTCCGTCTCCGCGGCAAAACCCACGGTGAACGGATGGCGGGGCAAGGCGGTCACGTCGCGCAGGATGTCCGGGTTGCGCACCAGTTCCAGCGTCAGGCGCGCCTGCTTCTTGGCCTTGCCGGGCAGGGGCTGCGCGGCGCGGTAATCGGACACGGCGGCGGCGGCGATGAAGATATCCTGCTCCTGCGCGCGGTCGAGCACCGCCGCGTGCATCTGCTCGGCCGCGCGCACATCGATGCGCGTCACCCGCTCCGGGGTGGGCAGGGCAACGGGGCCGCTCACCAGGGTCACCGCGGCGCCCGCCTCCACGGCGGCCTCCGCCAGGGCAAAGCCCATCTTGCCCGAGCTGCGGTTTGAAAGGTAGCGCACGGCATCGATGTCCTCGTGGGTCGGACCGGCATCGATGAGCACCCGCCGCCCCTGCAGCAGGCCGGTATCGAACAGGGCGGCGCTGAGCGCCACGATCTCCTGGGGTTCCAGCATGCGCCCCGGACCCGTTTCACCACAGGCCTGGCCGCCGCTGCCGGGACCGAAGACATGAACCCCGCGCTGGCGCAGACGCTGCAGGTTGTCCTGCGTGGCCGGCTGGGACCACATCTGCCGGTTCATGGCCGGCGCCACGGCCAGGGGGCCCGCGGAGGCCAGGCACAGGGTCGCGAGCAGGTCGTCGGCACGCCCCTGGGCGAGCCTGGCGAGAAAATCGGCGCTGGCCGGGGCGATGAGCACCAGGTCCGCGCGGCGCGCCAGGCTGATGTGCCCCATGGCCGCCTCGGTCTCCGTATCCAGGTGATGCAGGAACACGGGCCGCCCCGACAGGGCCTGCAGCGTGAGGGGGGTGATGAATTCGGCGCCTCCCCGGGTCATCACCACCTGCACCTCGGCCCCGGCGTCACGCAGGCGCCTCACCAGGTCCGCGCCCTTGTAGGCGGCGACGCTGCCGGTGATGCCCAGGAGTATGCGTTTGTTGGTCAGTCGTTTCATGATTCCGTCACTATTTCGCCCCTGGGCCTCGCCTCTGGGCCTCGCCTCTGGGCCTCGCCTCTGGGCCTCGCCTCTGGGCCTCGCCTCTGGGCCTCGCCTCTGGGCCTCGCCTCTGGGGGGGATACGCCGCCCGGGTCGACTTGCGAAGGCCTCCCGCCCGGCGGAAAAAGGCGGATCACCGGAGCGCAGCGACTTGATCCGCCCCGCCGGGCGGGAGATCAGCCGCAGCTCCGGAGACCCGGGCGGCGTATCCCCCCCAGAGGCGCACCACCTTTCCGAAGCGCGCCCTGCCCGCAAACAAGGCTTCTTTCGCAGGCCGGATTCCGTGTAAGATACCACCCATCCGGTCAACCAGACCACAGGCGCATGACTGACAGGGAGGTCGAATATGCCCATTACAAGCTGGCCCGTTGAAGAACGCCCCCGGGAAAGGCTGCTGGCGCGGGGCGCGCAGGCTTTGTCCGATGCCGAACTCCTGGCCATATTCCTCAGAACCGGTTGCAGGGGCATGACCGCCGTGGACCTGGCGCGGCAATTATTACACGAATACGGCAGCCTGCGGGCATTGTTCAGGGCCGATCAGCAGCGTTTCTGCCGCAGTCCCGGCCTGGGAGCCGCCAAATACGCCCAGTTGCAGGCGGTCCTGGAGATGGGCCGGCGCCACCTGTGGGAGACCCTGCGGCACGATGTGGCCCTGACCAGCCCGGACGATTCGCGGGATTACCTGGTGTCGCTGCTGCGCGACCGGCCCCATGAGGTGTTCGCCTGCCTGTTTCTCGACAACCGCCACCGCGTGCTGGCTTTCGAGGAAATGTTCCGCGGCACCATCAACGGCGCCAGCGTCCATCCCCGGGAGGTGGTCAAGCAGGCCCTGGCCATCAACGCCGCCGCCGTCATCCTGGTGCACAATCACCCCTCGGGCGTGGCGGAACCCAGCCAAGCGGACCAGTCCCTCACCCGCGTGCTGCGCGACGCCCTGGCGCTGGTGGAGATCCGCGTCCTGGACCATCTCATCGTGGGAGACGGCGAAGTCGTGTCCTTCGCCCAGCGGGGGCTGTTGTAACCGTCCCGGGCGGGTGGTTTGCTTGCCAGCAGGGGCCGATTCTGGTATAAAAGCCTGCTTTGTGAAATCCTGCTGGAGGATGTGCGAGATGTCTAGGGTATGTCAGGTAACGGGCAAGCGGCCCATGGTGGGCAACAATGTCTCCCATGCCAACA
>WGFB01000061.1 GCA_015492435.1 Gammaproteobacteria bacterium
GGAAGGCCTCCACATCGGCGAAATTGGGAATATATGCGATACGCTCGCGGTCCATGCCCCATTCCACCAGCTTCTCGCGGTAGAACCTGCTGGGCACGATGAAGTGGGACACGTTGCGGGTATAGCAGCCCAGCCGCCGGTGCACCCATGACTCCAGGAAAATCAGCGCGCTCAGGGGCAGGGATCCCTTGATACAACGGTGCCGGACCACATTGCTCAGGCGGCCGTTCTTGCAGCGCTCGCACACTCCATCATGGGTCAGCATCTGGTAGGCGGGACAGGCGATCTTGAGATCGTGCAGGGTCAGCAGGACGGGAATGCCCGCCTGTTTCAAGACACCGAAGATGGAAGGGGAGATATGGTGATAGACATTGTGGGCATGGGCAATGGCGGGCCGCCGCTCCGCGATGAGGCGGCGCATATTGCGCCTGGCCTCCAGGGAATAGATGATCCTGGGCGCCCTGGCCAGTTTCTCCATGAGGGAATAGTCCTGCCCGAACTCGATCTCCTGGACGAAATAGCGCGCCCACGGCGAGGGCAGATTGTTCTCATGGCGCATGGCGAAGGGGATGACCTCCCAGCCGGCCTCGCCGAACAGCGCGTTGTGGCGCAGAAACACGGCTTCCGCGCCCCCCCGCATGTAAAAATAATTATTGATGGACAGCAGGACCTGTTTCATCCGGCGCGCCCTCGCGGGAAGGGTGGCGTCACGGCCCCATGACCTCCCGGTAGACCGCCAGGGTCATGTGCGCGATCCGCTCCCAGTCGTAGCGCCGCGCGATGTCCGCGCGGACCGCCTCCGGGGAATCGAACGCGATTTCACCCGCGCCCACGGCGCGGAGCTTGCCCGCGAGCGCGTCCACGTCGCCAAGGGGGAAATACTGCGCCGGCGCCAGCCCCACCTCAAGATTGGCCGGTATATCGCTGGCCAGCACCGGGATGCCGTAACTGAGCGCCTCCAGAAGGGCAATGGGCAGCCCCTCGTGGGAGGAAGGCAGCACAAACACGCCGGCATGCGCGTACAACTGCCTCAAGGCTTCCCCGCCCTGGAATCCGGTCAACACTACCCCGCCGCTCCCGGAGGCGGCGGCGCGCACCTCCCGGCAATAGGCGCTGCCCTCGTCGACGGCGCCCACGATGGCCAGCTTCCAGCCTGGCATGCCCGCGGCGGCAAAGGCCCTGATGAGGTCAATGTGGCGTTTCTCGGGCACCAGGCGGCTGACGAGCAGCACGTAGCGGCCGGCCTCCAGGGAGAGCGCCTCCAGCCGGTCCGTCTCCCGGGGAATGAGGGGCAGGTCCACGCCATTGGGGATGACGGTGGCGCGGCGGTGGTGTTTTTCCCAGACCAGGTCGCGGATCACGCGGGATATGACGATATTGTGATGGGCGAATCTCATCCCCCAGCGCTCCCCCAGGCGCAGCAGGGCACGCGCCCCCCTGCCCCATTTCTCCCTGTCATAGTCGGGGCCGTGATGAGTCACGATCACGCGCAAGCCCAACAGGCGGGCGAGGGGGGTCATGATGGCCGGCCCGATGGCATGGATATGCAGAATGTCCGGGCGCTTCACCGCGGCAAGGAGCACACCGAGAAAGGAATGCACAAAGGCCTCCACCCCGCTCGCGGAGGGCGCCCACAGGGAATGGAAGCGCACGCCGCGCCAAGTCCCGGCGGCCTGATACCGGCGGCGCACGATCACGCCCACCTCGCAGCCGGCGCGCGCCAGCAGGGGATAAAGGTGTTCGGCATGCTTCTCCACGCCGCCTTCCACCTCCGGAAAGCCGCGCAGGCCCAGCACCAGGACCCTCACCCGCCCGCCACCGCCGCGCCGCGCATGGCGCCGCCGGCAGGAACATGGTCACGCCGGGTCACTATGGTCATAGCTGAAACACTTCCTGTCTCGATGTTGTCAAAGGGGCAACTCTATCAACCTGGCCGCCGCATCACAATGCCGGCGCCGCCTGAAGGCGCGGGCGAACCCTCAGGCGTAGATGTCCACCATGCCCTGCCTGAGGATCGCGTCCCCATCCAGCGGCGCCTCCCCGCTCTCTTCCTGGCTCAGCATGCTGTCATGGGCACGCCCCTCGCCTTCCCCGTCCGGCTCAGTGCCGGCCTCTCCGCCGCCCGTGCCCGGATGCTGTGCGACGTCGACATCCACCAAGTCCAGCCCGCTGTTGCCAAGGATCTCACGCAGCCTGGGCAGGGAATCCTCCAGGGCATCCCTGACCATGGCATGGGCGGCCTGGAACTGGACGCTCACCTGGTCGTTCTGCACCTGGATGCGGATATCCACCGATCCCAGGTGGGGCGGATTGATCTTCAGTTCGGCGGTCTGCATTTTCTGGCCGATCAGCCAGCGCACCCGCTCGCCGAATTCCTCCTTCCACTCCCGCGACTGCAGCGGGGTTTCCATGGGCAGGGATACCGTCATCGTTCCCCGGTCCGTGGCGGGCTGCGCCAAGGCCTGGGGATTGGCAATGGGAGAGGACTGCGGAATACCCTCGGCCTGGGTCAGGCCCGCCACGTTCGCAAAACGCCCCACGGCCTCCGCCGTCAGCCTGGCGCCGGGCTCGTCCCCGAAACTCTGGGCGCGCCTGGCGTTCTCCATCGCGATCTCCCTCATGGCCGGGGAGGCATCACGCATCTGGATCGCGCCTTCATCAGAAGGCACTCCGGAGCGCGCGGCCGGCGGCCCCTCACCCGGCCGCCCGGCCAGCGCAACCTCGATCATTCTTTGCCCCACCGGGCCCGGGTTTCCATCAGCATTCCCTCCGGGATGCCTGCCCTCTGCCCGCAAAGCGCCCGCCACCGGCGCCACGGCACCAGCCAGTTCCCTTTGGCCCTCAGCCACTCCGGGTATGGCGGAAGGCTCCGGAACAGCCACGCCAGGCGCGGGGGTTTCCTCCACAGAAAGCGGCCGGAGTGCTTCCCCGGCATTGGGCGCCAGCGCCACCACCACCGGTGTCGGTCCGTCCCCGCCCGTGTCATCCAGCCCTTCCTCACTTCCGCCGCCCGCCAGGAGGTCCGCTTCCAGGTCCAGGGCGGTGCCCGCCGCCCCCGTTTCGGGCGGCAAGGTCTTGCCTGCCAGCGGCAAGGCTCCCGCGGGCGTTTCCTTGCCGCCTTCATCCATGGCGCCCCCCGGGGATGGTGTCTCATTCATGGCCGCGCGCGACTGGCGCAAGGCCTCGCCAAAGCGGCTCTCGCGTGGACCGCCCCCTTCCCCCGCAACGGGAGCGGGCATGTTCTTGGGGCTTCTGCCGGGGGAAACCCCGGCATCGGGCAACAGGGCTGCGGGTTGCTGTGGCATATGCATACCTCTCGTAACGGTCGCATGGAAAATATGACAACCGTTAACAGGCAAGGAGCATGCCATGGGATTTTATTCGCCGCCGGGATTTACCCAGTCACGGCAAATACGCGCCCCCCCTGCGGGACCCGGCGGGTTGGACCTCAGCGTCCGCCCTGCCAGGCGCTCCGGGCGCGCATGGCCCGCTCGTCGCTCTCCTTCTGTTCGCGCTTTGCCTGGAGAAGGTCCTCTTCCCGCTGGCAGCGCTGCCGGTAATTGCCCAGGGCCTTGTGATGGGCCCTGGCTTCCATCCAGGACTGGTCCTGCCGCTCAAGGGCCTCGCGGGCCTCGGCCACCTGCTGGCGCTGAATCTTCAATGCCTCGCCGAGCTGGTGAATGAAGGCGCGGTATTCGTTCAGGCGCGCGATGTCCGTGCCCGTTCCTCCCAGTTGCGCCATGCGCTGGGTATATTCCCTATGATAGGACTCCAGCTCGCGCAACCTGTTCACCTGCCCGGCATACAACGCCCGCGCCTCGCTGAGGCGCAGGACGGCCTGTTCCTCCTCCAGGCGCGCCAGTTTCACCAGCGTTTGCATGCGCCGCGATTTTTTCATCCCGCCTCCCGCGCGGCCAGCGCCTGATCCTGTCCAAGAAGAGCCTCAAGTGCCTGGCGGCTCTCGGCCAGGGTGCGTTTCTCGTTAACCCCCTGCTGGAGGAATTCCGCCAGGCGGGGATGAAAATCCACGGCCTCATCCAACTCGGGATTGTTGCCGGGGCGGTAGGCGCCCACACTGATGAGATCGCGGTTGGCCTGGTAAGTGGAGTAAAGCTTCCTGAAACGCCGCGCCAGGGCCTGCTCCCGGGCGCCACTGATGTCGTTCATGACGCGGCTGATGGAAGCCTCGATGTCAATGGCCGGATAGTGGCCCGATTCGGCCAGGGTGCGGGACAACACGATATGCCCGTCGAGGATGGCGCGCGCGGCATCGGCCACCGGATCCTGCTGGTCGTCCCCTTCCGTGAGCACCGTATACAGGGCCGTGATGGACCCGCGCCCCTTGCCGCCGTTGCCGGCGCGCTCCACGAGCTGGGGGATCTTGGCAAAGACGGAGGGCGGATAGCCGCGCGTGACGGGGGGCTCGCCGATGGCGAGGGCGATCTCGCGCTGGGCCTGGGCGAAGCGCGTCAGGGAGTCCATCAGTAACAGGACCTTCTTGCCCTGGTCACGGAAATATTCCGCGATGCTGGTGGCCAGCATGGCGCCGTGCATGCGCATGAGGGGTGGCTCGTCCGCCGGCGTGGCCACCACCACGGCGCGCGCCAAGCCCTCCGCGCCGAGAATATTCTCGGTGAACTCCTTGACTTCCCGGCCACGCTCGCCGATCAGGCCGACGACCGTCACGTCGGCCTCCGTATAACGCGTCATCATGCCCAGCAAGACACTCTTGCCGACGCCGCTGCCGGCGAACAGGCCCAGGCGCTGCCCGCGCCCGATGGTCAGCAGGGTATTGATGGCCGCGATGCCCACGTCCAGGGGCTCCTGGATGCGTTGCCGGTCCAGGGGGTTGATGGTTTCGGGGACGAGTGGAATGCGCTCCTCGCACCGCAGGGGGCCTTTCCCGTCGAGGGGCTTGCCGGCGCCGCTCAACACCCGCCCCAGCAGCGCGTCGCCGCCCACCGCCTCGTAGACCTTTCCCGTAGGGATGACCGGTGCATTGGGCACCATGCCGCGCACCTGTCCCGTGGGCATCAGAAAGGTCTGGTCGCCCGAGAAACCCACCACTTCCGCCTCGATATCGCTGCCGAGGGCGCTCTTGATGAAGCAACGGTCGCCGATGGCGGCGCGGCAACCCACGGCCTCTATGGTGAGGCCCACCATGCGCTTGAGCCGGCCCTCCACTACCAGGGGCGGAGGCCTGCGCGCGCGCTCGGTTCTTGCCGCAAGGCGCCGCGCCCAGACGGCGGCGCGGGATGGCTCAACCGTCTCCATGGTCCTCCTCCCGCTCTCCCCCCATCAATTCAGCGACGACCTGGCTCAGGCGCCGCTCCACACTGGCGTCGATATGGGAAGCCTCCGTGGTGACCTTGCAGCCGCCCCGTGTCAGCAAAGGATCATCGACGATCTCCCAGCCGGCGGCGCCGATCCTTTCCGCCAGCAGCTCCCGCACCAGGACACCATCCTCGGGATTGAGATGCAGCCTGACGCCCCGCGAGGCGGCGGGCAGCTCGCCCACCGCCTGTTCTATGGCCGCCACCACCTGTCCCGGATCGGCCTTGATCTCACGGCGGATGATGTGCCGGGCGATGACGATGGCCAGGCGGGTCAGCTCATCGATCACGGTCTTATCCAATTCGCGCAGGGGGGCTTCGAGTTGGGCACAGATGCGCTCCAGGCGCGCCGCCTGTTCACGGGCCAGCGCCCTTCCCTGCTCCAGTCCCTCGCGCTTGCCCAGGGCCAGTCCCTCCTCGTAGGCCTGGGCATGAATCTTCTCCAGTTGCCTGGCCGTCATGAGGGCGGCGGAACCGCCCTGCCCGTCACGCGCGCCGTCCGCGCCCACGTCGGGCAGCTCCCAGCGCTCGTATTCCTGCGCGCGGGGCGTGATAATCCTAGACAAACTCCTCGCCTCCACCGCCGCCCAGCACGATGTCGCCCGACTCGGCCAGCCTGCGGGCAATGGCCAGGATCTCCTTCTGGGCGCCCTCCACCTCACTGAGGCGCACCGGCCCCTTGGCCTCCAGGTCGTCGCGCAACATCTCGGCCGCGCGCTTGGACATGTTGTTGAACACCTTGGTCTTGATCTCCTCGTCCGCGCCCTTGAGGGCCAGCACCAGGGTCTCGGAGGAGATCTCGCGCAGCAGGGCCTGTATGCCGCGGTCGTCCACGCTGGCAAGGTCGTCGAAGACGAACATGAGATCCTGGATCTTCTCGCCCAGTTCGGGATCGAATTCGTTGACCTGGTCCATGATGACTTCCTCGACAGAGGCGTCCATGAGATTGAGTATGTTGGCGGCGGTCTTGATGCCGCCCACGGTGGAGGACTTCAGATGGGAGTTGCCGCTGAACTGCTTCTCGATCACCTGGTTGAGTTCATGCAGGGCGGAGGGCTGCAGCCGGTCCAGGGTTGCGATGCGCAACAGCACGTCGGCGCGCACCTTCTCGGGCAGCAGGGCCAGCACCTCCGCCGCCTGCTCGCTGTCCAGGTAGGACAGCACCACGGATATGATCTGCGGATGCTCCAGCTTGATGACTTCCAGGATGGCGCGGGGATCCATCCACTTGAGCTGCTCCAAGCCGCCGGCATTGTCACCCATCATCACCCTGTCGATGACATTGCCCGCCTTGTCTTCGCCCAGGGCCTTGACCAGAACGCTCTTGAGATAATCGTGAGAACCCACGCCGATGGCCGTTTCGTTGTTGACCGTGCCGACGAAGTCGGACAACACCGCGTTGACCTGTTCCTTGGAGACGTTCTTGAGGCTGGCCATGGCCGCGCTGACCTTGTGCACCTCCTTCGGCCCGATATGCTTCAACACCTCGGCGGCATCCTGCTCCCCCAGGCTCATCAACAGGATCGCGGCGCGCTCAATACCACTGATTTCCATTATCCCTCTCTATCCTGTCCGTTGCTTGTTGTTATTCATTGACGACCCAATTGTTGACCACCTGTGCAACGCGCTTGGGATCCTGGGACGCCAGGGTGCGGGCCGTGTTGAGATTGCTCTCGTAGGCGTCCCCGGCATTGGGCAACTGGGGAGCGCCCTGCTGGGGTCCGCTCAGGGTCAACTGGTCCTCCCCCAGCTCCGCGCCGGCCGCCGCGGCGGATCCGGCCGGCAGCGCGGCCTGCGGCACGGCCTTGCCCTTGGCCGCCAGTTCACGCATCACCGGCCTGAGCACGCCGAATATCAGGAAGGCGACGAGCCCGATGACCAGCGCCTGCCGGGCGATATTCCAGATACCCTCGCGTTCCAGGAACGAGGGCTCGGGCAGTTCTTCCACCGGCTCGGGCACGCTGAACGGGGTGTTGATGACGCTGACGGTGTCGCCGCGCTCGCCGTCGAAGCCGATGGCGTCCTTCACCAGGGTGGTCAGGCGCCCGATCTCCTCCTCCGACAGAGGCGTGCTGACCGGCTCGCCGTCTTCATTCAGGGTGACCTTGTTATCCACCACCACGGCAACGGAAAGCCGTTGAATGGCGGCGCCGCCCGCCCGGATGTGGCTGATGGTCCTGTCGAGTTCGTAGTTTCGGGTCACCTGCTTGCTGCTGCTCTCCGGCGAGGCCCCGTCCCGCGCCGCGCCCTCGCCCTCCACGGGCTGGGCATTGTCCGCCTGGGGCTGGTTGGCGAGGCTGCCGGGCACGCCCAGGCCCTTCACCGGGGTCATGGTCTTCTCTTCCGAGGTCTGCTCGCTGCGCACGGCGGCCAGGTCGGGGTCATAGCTTTCGCGGGTGGTTTCCGTCATCGTGAAATCGATATCGGCGTTCACCTGTGCCCGCACCGCGCCCACCCCCATGATCGGCGTAAGGATGTCCTCGATGCGGGAAATGTAGTAGTCCTCCACCTGCTTGCGGTGGGCAAACTGGGTGGCGGTGATGCGCAGGCCGCCCGCGGCGTCGGGGGTGGTCAGCAGGCGCCCCTTCTGGTCGATAATGGAAACCTGCTCCACCTCCATGTCGGGCACACTGGCCGCCACCATGTGGCCGATGGCCGCCACCTGTTCCTCGTTCAGGCTGCGCCCCGCGTAGAGATCGACGGTGACGGAGGCGGTGGGCTTCTTGCGCGCGCGCACGAAGGCGCTGCGCTTGGGAATGGCGAGATGCACCCGTGCGCTGCGCACGCTGTTGATGGAGGCGATGGTGCGCGCCAGTTCGCCCTCCAGGGCGCGCTGGTAGCGGGCTTTCTCCATGAACTGGCTGACGCCGAAACCCTGATTCTCGTCCAGCAGTTCAAATCCGGCGCCGACGCCCTTGGGCAACCCCTGCCCCGCCAGCTTGAGGCGCGCATTGTGCACCTGATTTCCGGGCACCATGACAGTGGAGGCATCACTGGACAATTGATACTTGATCCCCGCCTGCTGCAAAGCCTGCACGACCGCATTGGCGTCCTGCTCGTTGAGATTGCTGTACAACAGGCGGTAATCCGGGGTCTGGGACCACATCGCGATCCCGATGCCGATGGCGACGCTCGCCGCCAGCCCGACCATCAGGCCGATCTGGCGCAGCCAGGACAGATTCTGGAATCCCCTGGACTGCAGGACCATCTCTTCCGGTTTTACCAGGGCCATGGCGCCTTCCTCCCCTTGTTCAAGTTGTCATCCCCTCCCATGCGGTTCATCAGATCGCCATCTTCATGATGTCCTGGTAGGCGGAGATCAGGCGGTTGCGCACATTGAGCATCAACTGGAATTCAACGCCCGCCTTCTGGGATGCGATCATGACCTGGGCGATGTCCACGTTGGGATCCCCCACCTCGAACGCTTTCCTGAGAGCCCCCGCTTCCTGCTTGCTCTCGTTGACCTGGTCCACCGCGCTCTTGAGCAGGCTGGAGAAGTCCACGTCCGCCGCGCCTTCACTCCGGGACTGCCTGAGTTCGGCGCCCCGCGCCAGCTCGGCGGTGGAGCGTAACTGTGAAAGTAACTGGCTGACATTGATTTCACTCATTGCCTTCCTCCTGACTGTGCATGGTTGTCCGTGTTTCTATGCGCATGCCGCGGCACGCCCGTCCCTTGAGTCTCATCCCGCCAGCCTGACGGGAAACGCGGGCTAGCGCCCTGGCACCGCTATGCCTGCCTCGCGCATGCGCGCGATCTTGTATCTCAGCGTGCGCTGGCTGATGCCCAACGCCTCCGCCGCCTTCTTTCTCACCCCGCCCGCGGCCCTGAGGGCCTCGAGGATGATGTTCTGCTCATGGGTTCTCAGATCCTCACCCAGCCTCTCCGGCCCGGCAGGCGCATCGGCGCATGGGATTTCTCCCTCATGCAGGCACGCCCCGGCGGCAAACTGAATGGCATCCGCGTCCACCACCTGGCCGCCGGCCAGGATCAGGCTGCGCTTGATGACATTCTCCAGCTCGCGTATATTGCCCGGCCAGTCATAGTCCAGCAGCTTGCGGCGGGCATCCGCCGACAGTTCCGGCACCGGCTGCCCGCCATCCCTGGAATTCACGGCCAGCAGTCTCTCCGCCAGGGGCAGGATGTCGCCCTTGCGCTCCCGCAGGGGGGGCAGATGCAGGGGAAAGACATTGAGGCGGTAGTAGAGGTCCTCGCGAAAACGCTTCTCCCGCACTTCCTGCCTCAGTTCCCGATTGGAGGTAGCCAGGATACGCACATCCAGTTCAATGGTCTTGCGGCCGCCCAGGCGCTCCACCTCGCGCTCCTGCAGGACGCGCAGCAGCTTGGCCTGCAGGCCCAGGTCCATTTCCGATATCTCATCCAGCAGCAGGGTGCCGCCCTGGGCCTGCTCGAACTTGCCGGGACAAGCCTGGTAGGCGCCGGTAAAGGCGCCCTTCTCGTAACCGAACAGCGTCGCCTCTAGCATGTTTTCGGGTATGGCGGCGCAGTTGATGGCCACAAAGGGTCCCTGGGCACGGTCCGAATTGACATGCAAATAACGGGCTAGGATTTCCTTGCCCGTGCCGCTCTCGCCAGTAATCATGACGGTGACATCCGATGCCGACACCCGCCTCGCCAGCGCCGCGATGTTGCGGGTCGCTTCGTCGGCAATCACCATGTCGCCGCCGTGAACATCCTCGCGGATATAGCGCTCCACCATATTCACCAGGATCTCCGCCTCGAAAGGCTTCACCAGGTAGTCCACCGCGCCCCGCTGCATGGCCTCAACGGCTTTCTGTATGGAGCCGTAGGCCGTCATCAGCAATACGGGGATCTCGGGGTTCTGCCTGCGGATCTTCTCCAGCAGGGCATTGCCGTCCATGGGCTTCATCTGCACGTCGCTGATCACCATGGCGATCTCCTCCCGGGACAAGACGTCCAGGGCCTCGTGGCCATTTCCGGCCATCTCCACCGAATAGCCGGCGAGATCCAGGGTATCGCACAGCGCGGCGCGCAGTGACGGTTCATCCTCAACGACTAACACACTCGAATGGCTCATACAGTCCTGCTCCTCGCTTTACAAAATCGGTTCTTCGCTACAGGGGCCCGCCACCTCACGCCTCATGATGGACGGGCAGTTCGATGCCGATGGTGGTTCCCCCGCCGGGCTTGGAATCCAGCCACACCGCCCCGTTGTGGGCGGCGACGATGGCCTTGACCACCGCCAGGCCGAGCCCCGTTCCCTGGCTCTTGGTGGTGTAGAAAGGTTCAAAGACATGGGCCTGGATTTCCGGAGGGATGCCGGGCCCGTTGTCCCGCAGCACGAGGCACACCGTTTCCCGGCCGGTCTTGCCGTCACGGGTGGCGGCACGCAGTTCCAGTCTGCCCGGCCCGCCCGCTTCCTTCCCGCGCGCTTCCGCGATGGCCTGCAAGGCGTTGACCACCAGGTTCTGCATGACACTCAACAGGGCGTCGCGGCTGCCATAGACGCATTTCCCTCCACTGTCGTCGCGAATGACGAATTCGCAGTCATGGGCGCCCAGTTGCGGCCTGAGCAGCAGATCCAGGTCGTTGACCAGGGCCGAGACGGAAATGATTTCATCGCCCATCTGCCCGCCCCTGGCAAACTGCAGCATGTCGCCGACCATGCCCTCCAAGTGGGCAAGGCAGGAACGGATCTTTTCCAGGCAACGCCCGCGGGCCGCCTCGTCCATGCGCGCCGAGCGCAGGTGGGAGAGATAGAGCAGGCTGGAGGCAATGGGCGTGCGGATCTGGTGAGCCAGGGAGGCCACCATTTCGCCCATGGTGACCAGGCGCTGGTGGCGGCTCATGAGGGCCTGCATGGCGCAGGAGGCGGTCACATCACGGAACAGCAGCACCTGCCCGGGCATGCGCCCCAGGGGACAAGTAGAGATATCCACCAGGCGGCCGTCGCGCAAGCGCAGGGCATCGTGCGAGGAACTCTCCATGAAGGCGCGCGCGGCCACTTCCCGCCACAGCTCGCCCAGCAGGGGAGACCCCAGGTACTCCAGTGCCAGGCCGTTGCATAGCTGAATGCGCCCGTCCCCGTCGAGGACGACGACCCCGCCCGGCAGTACGTCGAGGACTGTTTCATGAAAGTGATTGACGGGCGCCTTGTCCGCCCCGGCGGGACGGTAGTGGCTGGAGCTGGCCAGCCGCCGCGTCAGCAATCCGATGCGTTCTTCCAGTTGCTGGTAACTGGCGGAGAGATCTTCCGATACCCGGTTGAATTGATCGAATGCCTGGGTCAGCTCATGGGCATGGCTGGCACTGCTGTGACTCATGAAAATCGCGCCTCGTGTAGAATAACCGTAGTGAGCGCACCTCGCGCTCTCCACGGTATGAGGCAATTTCCATGCCGGTGAATTAAACCTTTTTTATATCATTAAGTTATAGACGGACTCAAGGCGGTCCGTCAAACTTACGTCACTTCGTCGGCGCGCTGGATGCCATATTTGCGCAGCTTTTCCACCAGCGTCGTGCGCCGCAGGTGCAGCCGGTTGGCGGCATGGGCCACCACGCCCTCGGCATCCTCCAGGGCCTGCTTGATGAGGGTGCATTCCAGGTTGCTGAGGTGTTCCTTGAGGTCGATGCCGTTGCGGGGGATGCGCGCCACCTCGGGGTCGTCGATCTTGATCATGGTATAGTCGGGCACCTGGGCATCCTCCCCGCCCGGATCGACCTGATATTTCTCCGGCAGGTCGCGCATGTCCACCACGCCGAAGGGATGCATGATCACCAGGCGCTCGATGACATTGGCCAGCTCCCGCACATTGCCGGGCCAGTGGTGCTGGCTGAGGGCCATCACGGCGGACTGGGTCAGGCTGACGGAGCCGCGGTTCTCGTGCTGCAGGCGCTTGATGATCTCCTGGATGAGCAATGGTATGTCCTCGGCGCGTTCGCGCAGGGGCGGCATCTCGATGGGAAAGACGTTCAGGCGGTAGTAGAGATCCTCGCGAAAACTGCCGTCCTCGATGGCCTTCTCCAGGTTGCGGTGGGTGGCGGCGATGATGCGCACGTTGGCGGTCATGGTCTTGTTGCTGCCCACGCGCTCGAAAGTGCGCTCCTGAAGCACGCGCAGCAGCTTGACCTGCATCTGCATGTCCATATCGCCGATCTCGTCCAGGAACAGGGTGCCGCCCTCCGCCATTTCGAAACGCCCCTGACGGGCGCTGATGGCCCCGGTAAAGGCGCCCTTTTCATGGCCGAACAGTTCGCTCTCCAGCAGCTCGGAAGGGATGGCGCCGCAATTGAGGGGGACGAAGGGTTTGTTACGCCGGGGGGAATGATAGTGAATATTGCGCGCCACCACTTCCTTGCCCGTGCCGGACTCGCCAAGAATGAGTACGGTGGCGTCGGAGTCGGAAACCTTGTCGATCATGCGCCGCACCTGCTGGATGCCGCGGCTGTTGCCCACCAGGCTGCGGAACAGCTCGGGGGAATGGGAACCCTCACGCGCCTTGCCCCGGGTGGCGCAATAAACCTCGGCCTGCTGCAGGGTGCTGGTGAGATCCTGGTATTTCAGGGGATACCCGATGGAGGCGAGGATTTTCGATGACACGTCCTTGCCGAGCCTGGCCTTGCCGCCGGTGTCCCTGATCAGGATGACGGGCGCCTGGGGTGCCCATTCCTTGAGCGCCGCCACTCTCTGGGGGGCTTCCTTGACGACGCTTTCCGTGATGAGCACGGCCTTGAGCTTGTCCGGGGAAACGAGAGCGTTTTGCCAGTCATCAGGTCCGGCCATATGGATGTTCTCATAATCCACGAACTCCAATACGGCCTTGATACATGAACACTTCTGTATGTCCGAATCAATGACAATTATGGCATCCATTCATCCCCCCTTTCGCGAAGACTGTCAGGTGTTGATCACAGGCTAACGTTTTCACTCCGGCAAGTCAAAATAACGTCACCCCATTCCTTTCATGATTCTTATCGTTGTTTTCACTGTACTTTTATATTCCGCGCCAGTCTATATGAATTCTTACAAAAACTGAATATGGCCTTCGCGCGCTGTCCTCAGGTCGCCGCGTCCTCCTGGCGCCGGCGCGCGAGCGCCACCAGGCGGCGGTGATGGCGGAATATCAGCTTTTCCAGGGCATGGGTGACGGACTCGCTGCTTCCCTCGAATGCCACGACCACGCGCGCGCCGCCTTCGCCGGGTTCCACAGCCCGCACCTGCCCCGAGAACACCAGGGGCGTGGGATATTTGTTGCTGATGAAGATCTCCAGCAGCAGGCGGTCATCCGCCAACGGCGCATCGCCGGCGCGCCATTCAATGGCCTCCGGCGTGAGGCGCACGGGAACGGGGGCCGGCATGTCGGTCTGGCGCGCGAGCAACTGTCCGACCATGTCCAGCAGCAGGTTGACCTTGTGCTCCACGCGCAGCAGGTCCACGCGGTGGGGATCGTGCTCGTCCTCTCCGGCCTCGCCCTTGTGTTCCTCAAGAATGGAGATGAAGGCCAGCATCTCCTCGTTCTGCTGGTCGAGGCGCGACCGGCGCGCGGGCGGCAGGGGTGAGGTGAGCCTGTTCCAGCGCAGGGGAATATGGTCCTCGTAGACCAGCCCCTTGCCCGTGGATGAGATGAGATCTTCGGCCATGGGCCGAAAGATACAGAAATCGGGAGATCAGTACAATGCGGCCGTGCCCAGACACTCAGGGATGGCCCGCGCCCTGCCGCCGGCCACTGTAGGCGTCATGGACATGGCGGCCGCGCCGGATCGTGGCGAGCTGTTCCGCGCAGGCGCGTTTCTCCTCCTCACATATGCCAATGATCCTCTCGTCGAGGTCGATGACGCTTTTAATGGCCGAGGCCGCATACTCCGCATCGTCGGCCTGGGGCGAGGTGGCAAACAGGGCCATGATTTCATCCCGTCGCCGTGGTTCCAGGTCGTGAAATCTCTCCCATGCGCCTTCCCTGCATGCCTCCAGCATATTTCGGGTCAGCGCAACGATACTGTCGATTTGTTCCCTGAATTGCGCATCGCTCATTGGTTCATCCTCCTTCCGTCAGCGGATCCTTACAGCTCCCGGGCTCACGCGGTGCCCTGCCTGGCCTCCAGGCCGGCCTTTTCCGCCGCATCGGGCGGGATGACGTCCCAGGCGCTCTTGATCTCCAGCATGAGCTTGATCACCTCGTCGATTTTGGCCGTGTCGTTGTGGATATTGGCGGCAAGCAGTTGCCGCGTCATGTAGTCGTACAGATCGTCCAGGTTGCTTGCGATCTCCCCTCCACGCTGCATGTCCAGGCTGGCGCGCAGGCCATCGATAATGGAGATGGCCCAACTGATGTGCTCGCATTTTTTCGCGATCACGCCCTGCTCCATGTACCCCTTGGCCGCCGCCGCCTTGTCAAGGACGCCCTGCATGAGCATCTGTATCAATTGATGGGGCGTGGCCTCCATGACCCCGCCTTGCACGCCGATACGCTGGTATGCGTTGACACCGCCCTTACTCTTTATGTATGACATTCATTCCTCCTAAAGCCCGCCCCTGTTTTACTGGAGCATTTAAGACCGGGACTGTTGTACTCCCGCGTTGAAGCCTGACCCCCGCGCCCGGGAGCGGTCCTGCCGAATTCCGCCTCGTGTTATAAAATGCAATTAAGGTGCCATGGAACAGACACCATGTGGCCTAGTTTCTGCGCTGGTTATTGGCTCCGATGACAGGCAGTGAATTCAACTGGGTGGTCAGAAAGTCGCTCATGGCGGTGAGATTGCTGACCAGCACATCGAGGGCTGTATATTGCGCGCGCAGGCGCTCCTCGTATGACTCCATGCGGCGCGCCAGCGCTTCCCGGTCGTCGTTAATCGACGAGATCTGATCGTTGAGGCTGTCGGTCACCGAGGCAAAGATGCCGTCATCGTCCAGCATGCTGGACAGCACCGAACCGAGCTGATCCGCATAGCCCCTGGAAAAACTCACCGATCCGCGGTCGCCGGGACTGCCGCCCTTCACCAGAATGGCCAGTCCCTCGGCTCCGCCGGAGGCGGCGGTGAGAACCTGCCCGCTGCCGGTGGCGGCAACACCGTCGATGGTTCCGGCCACATCGACGCCGGCCGTGGATACGGGACTGGCGCCGAACAGGTCGGCCGCGGCACTGCCCCCGTCGATGGTTACTGTGGACGCAGACCCATAGCTGTCCGAGACGATGGACAAAATGCCGGCGTTCTCGGCAACCGTCACGTTCAGCCCCGCGCCCTGGATCTCGCTGGCGCTGTTGACCCTGGATTGCAGCTCGGCGGCCAGCGTGGCCGCCGTGTAGGACCCTGCCGCCAGCGTGACCGTGGCGGCAACACCGTCGACCGACAGGCTCAGGGTATCGTTCACCCCCGTGGTGATACTGAGCACCGCGGCCGCGGAGCCCGTCACCTGCCCCTGGGTCGCCAACTGGGAAATGTTGACGGCATAGTTGCCACCCACGGTATTGTCCGTGAATCCGCTCACCTGGATAAGGGAATCACTGGCCGTTCCATAGGCGGCAAACAGGCCGGTCACGGCATCGGGATTGGTATTGATGGCCTCCGTCAGCATGGCGTTGTCCAGCTCCAGCGTCCCGTCAAGGGAGTTGCGCGTGATACCGATGTTCGCCAGTGTGGCAAAGTCCGCGTCCAGGCCCGTCACCGGCTCGGCGAGGATGCGCCTGAACTGGCTGTCCACGGAGCGCAGCAGGGCATCGCCGTTCAAGATTCCGGCCTGACCCGTGGCCGGATCAAAGACCGACAGGTCGCTGATGGTGCTCACCAGGTTGTTGTACTGGCTGACGAAATTGGAAATATTGGTGCTGATCGCGCTGGCGTCCTTGGTAACCGTCAGGGTGGTGCTGCCCACTCCACTCAGGCTGATGGTCATGCCCTCGATATTTTCCTCCAGGGTGTTGACCGGGCTGCTGATGACGATGCCGTTGAGGGTCACCTGGGCGTCCTGCGCCGCCTGGGTCTGCAGAAGATTGGTGCTGTTCTCGTTGAAGCTGAGCAGCGACAGGCCGCTGCCATCGGTGTCATTGCCATCGTCGTCGGCAACGGTGATTTCGAGGCTGTTGGCGGCCCCGGTGTCCTCGGAGGTGAACGTCAGCCGGTAATTGGCGCCGTCGAAGATGATGGACGCGGAAACGCCGATATCCGCCTGGTTGACGGCATCGCGGATGCCGGTAAGGCTGCCGTCCGTGATCTGCACGGTCTGCGCCCCCTTGTCCGGATTCTGCAAGAACGGCGGGGTATAAGTATCGGTATCCGGATCATAGCTGGTGGTGCCAAAATTGAAAGTCAGGGCGCCCGTGCCGAGTATATCGGATGCGGATGAGAATTGCGCGGCGGGCAGGCTGGCGTCGCTGACAAGGCTCTGGGCCGACGCCAACTGGGTCACGCTCATCGAGTACGCCCCCTCCGCGGCCGTATTGCCGACCGATACGCCGGCCACCGCCGTATCGCTGGATGAGGCCGTCATTGCCTGGTAGCCCGAGGTATCGGCCAGCACGGCGAGGCTGTCCTGAAAACTGCTGATGGCCGATCTCAGCAGGCCAAAGCCGCTGAGGCGGGCCTGCAAATCCGCTTCCTTCCTGTCCAGGCGCTGCTGGGCCGGCACCTGCTCCGCGGCCACGAGCTGGCTGACGATGCCGTTGACGTCCAGCCCCGAACCCAGCCCCGGTGATGTGATATTAGTCATGGTGGCTCAACACCTCTGCCTGTGTCCGCATCGATAAAATGATGCAACTCTCAGGCCAGGACTCAAATGTTCTCCCTGAACAACAAGCCTCCAAAGGCGCCTCCCGCGCTCCCGTACTCTCTCAGCAGGCGCGCGCCCTTCAGCACCTCTTCGCTGGGTATCTGACGGATGACTTCCTTGGTTTCAGAGTCCAGAACGGTGATGATGGTCCTGCCCAGATCCCTGTCGACTCGGAATTCGAGATCGCGCTGGAGGTTCTGTACATAGGTATTGATATCGCTCACCGCGCTTTGCAGACTTTCCCGCCCCTCTTCGTTGTCAGCGCCCGGGGTGGCGGCCGGCAGATTGTGTTCGACCGCCGCGTTCTCCCGTGGCCCGCCGGCGGAACCTGCATGGCCATTCTCCGCGGGCGCCACCGTGACTCCTTCCCGCCGCGCCGCGTGGTTTCTTCCACTGTTGCCGGGAAGACTGTTGATGATTGTCGCTATTGTGATATCAGCAGGCATGATCTGCACCTCTATCACGGTTGTTCGGTATTGCATGGCGATCCTGAAACGGCTCGCTCCAGGACCAGGCCCGTGCGGCGATACGGAGGCCAGCGATTGCCGTCATGGCATGTCCCCCCTTTCCTTCAATCCCCGTGGGCTCAGTCCAGACCGCATTCCTTGGCGGATGCTGATCGCGCCCGGCAACCTGCCAGCGGCCGCCGGGCGCGATTCCGGCGCGTTACTGCAGGAGCGTCAGCGCAAGCTGCGGCAGGCTGTTGGCCTGCGCCAGGATGGAGACGCCCGCCTGCTGCAGGATCTGGTTGCGCGTCAGCCTGGCCGTTTCCGCCGCGAAATCGGCGTCCTGAATCCGCGCCCGCGCGGCGCTGAGATTCTCGGAGGTGATGCCGATATTGGTGACCACCGCCTCGAAGCGGTTCTGCATGGCGCCCAGGGCGGCCCGGGAGCTGTTGACGCTGGTCAGGGCGCGGTCGATGATTTCAATGGCGGTCTGCGAACCACTGGCCGTGGAAATGTCGATGTTGGCGACGGCCGTGTTGGCCGCCGTCGACGCCGTTGTCGTCCCCGCGGTCAGTCCGGCGTTACCCGGGTTGTTACCGCCGATCACCAGGTCGGCATTGTTGCTGGTCACGGAAATCGTGCCGATGTAGGTCGCCGTGTAGGGATTATTGGTACCGTCGCCGTTCAGACCCTCATTGGCGTCGGAGTCCGTCCCGCTTTCCTCCAGCACGATGTTGCTGCCATCGGCCTTGGTGATGCTGAGGTTGCCACCGGCAAAGGAGGCCGTGTAACCGGAGAGCGCGTCGATCAGGCTGGCGACTTCCGTGCCGGTGATGGTGCCGTCGCTGCCGGCGGAAGTGAGATCCAGCGCGGTGCCGTCGATGGACAGGGAATAATTCGGCGCGACGGCATCGGTTCCAGCGGTCGAACTACCACCGGTCACGAAATCTGTAGTATTTGTCCCAGGCTGAATATTACTCACCGTAACGGAGCTGCTGGAGCCCGTCGTGTTACTGGTGATCACGAGATTGTTAGAACCATCCACACTGGCTGTAGCGCCGGTCAACTGGGAGTTGATCGCGCTTATTATGGCGGCCCGATCGGCATAGGTGCCATTCAAGTTTATCGTTTGCGCGGCGCCTCCATCCACAGACACGTCAAATGCCAGAGCATCGCCGGCCCCGCTATAGTCTCCACCGGCAGGCACGGCTGCGGTTGCGCCCCCATAAGAACCCGCCGTGGCGGCCGTACCGACCACGTCGGCAAAGGCAATGGCCGTCTGGGCGTTGGTCGCCGTGGCCGTCACATCCGAGGCGGCGGCCTCGATGGCCGCTGCGATGAGGGAGGCGTCGCCGGCGGTGGCCGCCACCGCATTGCCGTTGATGGTCAGATCGCCCGCCGCGATGCCGCCGGTCGCGATGGCGCCGCCGTTGACGGTGGCCGCGGTGCCGAGACCCAGCACGTCGGTGTTGACATCGGCGATGGAGCTGATGGTCACGGTCTGGTTGGCGTTGGCCCCCACCTGGAAGGCCTGCGCGGTGAAGCTGCCGTCCAGCAGGTTGACGCTGTTGAACGAAGTGGTGTTGGCCACGCGGTCGATTTCCGCCACCAGTTGGTTCACTTCCGTCTGCAGGGCGGCGCGGTCCGTGTCACTGTTGGTTGCGTTGGAGGACTGCACGGCCAGCTCGCGTATGCGCTGCAGCAGATTGGTCACGCCGCCCAGCGCTCCCTCGGCGGTCTGCGCCAGGGAGATGCCGTCGTTGGCGTTGCGGGCCGCCTGGTTGAGGCCGCGGATCTGGGTCGTGAAACGTTCGGCAATCGCCAGGCCGGCAGCGTCATCCTTGGCACTGTTGATACGCAAGCCGGTCGACAGGCGTTGCAGTGAAATCGCGAGTTCGCCACTCGACCTGGTAAGATTTCGTTGCGCGTTCAAGGACGCAATGTTGCTGTTGATGATAAGCGCCATGGTTAGGAACTCCTGTATCTTCAAGCCGCGTGAACCATCCCGCTCATGCGTGACAGCACCCGCTTCTGTTATGACTAACGGATATACCAGCGAATGGTATTCACCGCTTCCACCCCTGTTTAGCGTTCATTGCCGGAAAAACTTTAGGAAATATCTGAACGGTTTCCTTGACCATTTCCGCGCCGGCCTTCAGCGCCTGCCGCCGCCACGCACCCGCTCCGGAACCGCCACGGCGTCCGGAAGGGAATTTCAAGATATTGGTTTTATTGATTTTTAATGGAAAGCGCGCTGTTTCCGGCAAGCCCGGGGCACCCGCCAGCAGGCATCAGAGGAAATTGAACAGCGACAGCCCCATGATTTGCACATAGGACTGCTGGGCGGCCTGGAGGGCCACCTGCTGCTGGTTGAGGCGTGAGATGGCCTCGGCGTAATCGAGATCCTGCACATCGGAAAGCGCGCGCTCGAGCTGCAGGGTATAGTCCGCGTTCAGGCCTTCCTGGGCATCGATGGCGCCGAGCCGCGCGCCCACCTTGGCGCGCACCTGGTTGACGCGCTCCATGGCCTGGTCGATGTCCGACACGAAGCGGTTGACGGCATTGCTCAGGGCGACCCTGTCATCGGGTCCCTTGATCTCCGTCTCCAGGGCCCGCACCAGATTCCCGAGGGTGGTGAACATGTCCTGATTGCGGCTCGGTTCGACCATGAAGCCGTCGCTGGCGCGGGGCGCGCCGGAAATGGCGGTCTCAATGCCGTTGAAGGCGATGCGGGCGCCTTCCTGGTAGGGCCCGCTGGCCTCGATATTGCCGCTGCTGTCTTCCACCACATAGTAGGCGGCGTTCCCGGCGCCGTAGGTGATGTCGGCGCTGGGCGCCGTGGCGCCGCTCAACTGGGCGCCGAAATATCCGTTGACGGTGTCCCCATCGCCATCACTGCCCCCGGACATGGCCTCGGTGACGACAATGGGCGCCTCGGAAGGCGAGGCATTGGCAAGATAGAGCGCGCCATCGGCCACGTAGGCCCGCACGCCCGTCGCGGCGGTGGCGTCATTGATCACGCCGGCCAGCGCATCCAGGGAGGCCAGGGGCGTGCCATTCTCATCCACAGTGTAGACTACCGTGCCGTTGATACTCAGGGAATAGGCCAGGGTGTCGTTGGCCGAGCCGTCCCCGAATGCCAGGGGCATGGCGGCCGAGGTGACGAGCGGAAACACGATGCGGTAACTGTCCCGGTCATAGGCGGCGGGATCCGTCACGGAGCCCGGATCGATGACGCCGCTGCCGTTGTTGCCACTGTCCTCACGCGCCGTGAACACTCCATTCCCTCCTCGCACGGACATGAACACATCCGCCCCGGAGTCCCCCACGGCCACCTGGCGCGAGGCGCCGATCTGAACGAAACGCTGACCGTTGTCACCGTTGTAGACATATTCCCCCGATGGATCCAGGGAAAAGGGCTGCACGGTTTCCCTGAACCCGGCATAGAGATAGTTGCCCGCGGCATCCTGGCTGTTGGCGAGGGCCAGCAGTTCGTCCAGGCGCTGGCGGACCTCGGCGGCGATGGAGGCGCGGTCATTGTCGGACAAGGTGGCATTGTTGCCCTGCAGGGCCAGTTCCCGCACCCTGTCGAGGACGTTGTTGATGCTGCCCAGGTTGTTCTCCTCCAGGCTGAGGCGCATGCGGGCATAGCTCGCGTTTTCCTGATATTGCGCGGTGATATTCAGGGATTGCTGCAAATTGAGGATATTGGCCATGCCGGACGGATCATCCGCCGGCGAGAGGATGTTCTTGCCGGCGGCGATCTGCAACTGGGTCTTGCTCAGCCTGGCCTGCTGTTCGAGCATGGCGTTGAGGCCCGTTGACTGTATCTGTATGCTTGAAACCCGCATGTCCGCCTACCTTCTCACCACATTCATCAATGTCTGAAACATGCTATCGGCCGTGGAGATGATTTGTGCAGCCGCGGCATAGGCCTGCTGAAAGCGCAGCAGATTGGCCGCCTCCTCGTCGAGGTTGACACCCGATTTCTCCTCGCGCGCCGCCACCGCCTGGTTGAGGAGGCCTTCCTGGGCCTCGCGGTTGACTTCCGACTGGCGGGTCTTGGTGCCCACATCCACCACGAGACTGCCATAGGCCGCCTCGAAGGTGGCGCGGTTGTTGTCCAGCAGGCGGGTGGTCTGCAACGCCGCCAGTGCCAGGGCGTTGCGGTTGTCCCCCACGCCGTTGGTGTTGGGCGAGAGGGTGAACAGGTCGCCGCTGGCGGGCGTTCCCTGGAGGGTCAACTCCAGGTTGTCGAAGGCAATCGTGGAACCGGAGCCGTAGGCGCCGCTGCTGACCGTGTTTCCCCCGCTGTCGAGGGCAATATAGCTGTCGGCCTGGCCGTCGAAAACGATGCTGTTGCTGGGGTTGCCGCCATCCAGGGCGCTGCCGAAATAACCCTTTACGCTGTCTCCCGCGTCGAGCGCCACCGGCGTTCCGTTCGTGTCCACCAGGCGCTCCGTCACGGTGACGGGATTGGCGCTCGCCGGCTCATTGGCGAAATAGAGCGTGTTGGCGGCGCTGTCCACATAGGCCCTCACTCCGGTGGCGGCGATATCATCGTTGATGACACCCGCCAGGGCATCCAGGTCCGCCAGCAGGGGATCGCCCTCGTTCTGGGCATAGACCACCGCTCCGTTGACGATCAACTGGTATTGCAGCGCATTGTTCGTGCCGGTGTCATTGATCAGGCCGTCGCCGGCGCCGTCGGCCGACGCGGCGGTAGCCTTGACGGTGTACAGGGAATAGGCTTGTGGCGCGTAAGCGGAGGGATCCGCCACCCGCAGCGAGGATACGCCGGAATCGGAAATATTGGCCAGCGCCGCCTGCCCGATCACCAGGCCGGCCGCCGCGATGCCGTTGGGATCCTTGAGGGCCAGTGCGAAATTGCGCGCCCCGTTGCGCACGGGACGGATGAGGAAACTGTCTCCATCCGCGATGGCCCCGCTGTCGAGGCTCAGGCCGAGACCGGCGACGTTCTCGCCGGCCGACGGAAAATCCTGCAGTACGGTCGTGGTGTTGTCGCTGAGCCGGGTCAGGGTGTAGGTATCGCCATTGCGCTCCAGGCGGTAGTCGCTGGCGCTCAACTGGTTGGCATCGGCGATGGTCACACTGATCTGCGCGGGCGGCTGGCCGGTGTTGAGGGCGTTGGCGAAGACCTGGGCCACGGGCGAAGTGGTGCTGCTGTCGATCGGCGCGAAGAAATCGCCGCCCTGCCGGCCGTTCAGATCCACGCCCGCGGCATGCACGGCATTGAAAGCGCTGGTGAGCCCGATGGCGATGCGCCCCAGGGCGTTGCGCGCCGGATCGAGCACCTGATTGCGGAACTCGATGGTGCCGCCCAGGATCCCCCCGCTCAATTGCTCGGAGATCAGCACCACGTTGTCGTTCGAAATATAGCCCACTTCGACGCGCGTGGGATCGAAGCTGCCGGATACCGCGGCCAGTTCACGGGATTCGGTCCCGGCCACCACCGCCTGCCCATTGCCGATATAGACATTGACGTCGCCATCCTCCTGGGTCACGGTGGTCACCGACACGTACTCGGACAACCTGGCGATCAGCAGATCGCGCTTATCCAGCAGATCGTTGGGCTCTCCGTTGCCGGTGGTCTTGGCCAGACCGATGTCGCGGTTGACATTGGCGATGGCCGCCGTGAGGCTGTTGATCTCGGACACCGCGTTGCCGATGCTGATGTCCACGCTCTCCTCCACGGCGCCCAGGCGCTGGTCCAGGTATTTGAAGCGTGACTCCAGGCTTTGCCCCTCGCTGATCATGACCTGGCGCGCCGCGGGCGAGGAGGGATCGTCCGCCACGCCCTGCACGGCATTGAAGAAACTCTGCAGGGCGGGCATCAGCCCCGCCTGGGGATCCGCCAGCAGGGAATCCACCTGCGCCGCCAGGGTATTGAACTGCTGGGCCTGATTGAAGCCCGCGCTGTTGACGCGGATCTGCCGGGTGATGAAGTCGTCGTAGACGCGCTCCACGGAATTGACGAACACCCCCGAGCCGATGAATCCACCGCTGTCCGCTTGCGGCCTGCGGGCGCTGAACTCGACCTCCTGGCGGCTGTAGCCCTCGGTGTTGACGTTGGAAATGTTCTGGGAGGTAACGGCCAGCGCGCGCTGCAGGGACAGCAGACCTGAAACCCCGGTGCCCAGCACGCTCATCAGCCCCGCCCTCCTGAGTCAATGTCCATGGTCATGCCCGCCTATACCTCATCGAACGCATCGAACAGGCTGTTGTTCAGAATGGCGCTGATTTTATTTCCATATGCGGGGTCCGTGGCGTATCCCGCCGCCTGCAGGGACCGGGCGAAGGCCACGGGATCCCCCCCGTTGCGCAATGCCGCCTCATAACGCGGACTGGCGCTCAGGAAGCGGGCATAATCCTCGAAACTCTCCTCATAGGACTGATAGGCCCGGAAGGCGGACAGTTCCTTTACCGCCACCCCGTCCACATATTCAAGCGTCGCGGTCACCGCCCGCTCGCCATTCCAGCGGGCATCCGCCTTGATGCCGAACAGGTTGTGGCTGTTGCTCCCATCCGCCTTTCTGATCATGTGCTGTCCCCATCCCGTTTCCAGCGCGGACTGTGCCAGCAAGGCCTTGGGCGACACGCCGAGGCGCTCTCCGACGCTCCTGGCCAGATCCTTGAGGCGCCCTATGAAAGCCGCGGGCGAGGCAAAGGGCGGCGCGGCCCCGTCAGCGCGCTCCACTCCTTCAGCCGCCCGTGCGCCCGCCCGGTCTCTGGTAAGCTGCCTGACCATGATGTCCGCCAGCCCCAGCCCCTCCTTGCGCGCCAGGGAGGCCGCGATCTGCTTGTCGAACATCTCCTGGTAGAACTTGCCCTGGTCGCTGTCCATCATGCCCTCGCCGAGGGAGGCCTGGCGCATGTTCTTCAGCATCATCTGCATGAAAATCGCCTCGAACTCCCTGGCCACCGCGCGGATGGCCTCCGGCGACTCCTGGCGCGCATCGCCGCGCAGGCGGGACAGGCCCTGCATGTCGTTGTACAGTGATGCCGGTGTAAGGCCGGGTGTCATGGGAATACGCCGCCCCGCGCGCCTCAGATCACGATCAGCTCGGCGCGCAGGGCGCCGGCCTCCTTGAGGGCCTCCAGTATGGCCACCAGGTCGCCGGGGGCCGCGCCCACTTGGTTGACGGCGCGCACGATCTCGTTGAGCGACACGCCGGGCTCGAACAGGAACATGCGGCTGCCCTCCTGCTCCACCTGGATATCGGAATTAGGCACCACCACAGTCTCGCCCCCCGACAAGGCCCCGGGCTGGCTGACCTGCTGGCGCTCGGTAATGGTCACCGTCAGGCTGCCATGGGAAACCGCGGCCGCCGTCACCCGCACGTGGCGGCCGATGACCACCGTGCCCGAGCGCGAGTTGACGATCACCTTGGCCGAGGCCTCCCCAGGCTCCAGCGTCAGGTTCTCCAGCATGGAAACGAAGGCGACTCTTTGCGCCTTGGAAGTCGGCGCATTGACATAGACCGACGAACCATCGATGGGATAGGAGGTGCCCATGCCGAACTTGGTGTTGATGGCGTCCGCGATGCGCTTGGAGGTGGTGAAGTCCGATTCATGAAGATTGAAGATGATGGCGTTCTCGCTGCCGAAAGGCGTCGGTGCCGGGCGCTCGATGGTGGCGCCATTGGGGATTCTGCCCACGCTGGGGATATTGATGGAAACGCGCGAGCCGTCGCCGCCCTCGACCCCCAGGCCGCCCACGATCAGGTTGCCCTGGGCGACGGCATAGACCTCTCCATTGACGGCCTTGAGGGGCGTCATGAGCAGGCTGCCGCCGCGCAGGCTCTTGGCGTTGCCCACCGAGGAGACGGTGACGTCGATGGTCTGTCCCGGCTTGGCGAAGGCGGGCAGGGTTGCGTGCACCATTACCGCCGCCACGTTTTTGAGCTGGGGATTGGTGCCGTCGGGAACGGCAATGCCATACTGGATCAGCATGTTCTTCAGGGACTGTGCAACAAAGGGGATCTGCGTGGTCTGGTCGCCCGTGCCGTCGAGGCCCACCACCAGACCGTACCCCACCAGTTGGTTGTCGCGCACGCCCGCGATGGAGGCGATGTCCTTGATGCGCTCGGCGTGCGCGGCGCCCGTGACCAGCGATATCAGGGAAAGAAAAAGGACGCTTGCTTGTGCCACTCTTGTCATCATCTCGGTTTCCCCGGGTTCCGCCCGCGCGCTGCTCAGAACGGGAACCACTTGCTGTTGAAAAACTTGCCCAGCCATCCCATGTCATTGGAATCCGCCACGATGCCAGATCCGCCATAGGTGATCACGGCATTGGCCACCTGGGTGGACGACACCGTATTGTCCGTGGTGATATCCTGCAGCCTCACCAGGCCGCTGATGCGCACCGTTTCATCACCCTGGTTGATGGCAATGACCTTCTCACCCTCGACCCTGAGCACCTTGTTGGGCAACACCTCCACCACCATGGCCTGGATGGTGCCTCTCAACTGGTTGCTTTGATCGCTCTGGCCCTCGCCATCGAAACTCTTCTGGGCGCTCAGCCGCTGCTCGAGATTGGCAAGCCGTCCATCCGTGAGGCCCTTGAGGGTCAGCGGCAATCCGAACAAGGTCGGGTTCTCCACATCCACGGAATTGTCCTTGCTGGTCGAGGTGCTGGCGGACTTGCTGGCCCGGGTTTCCTCGTTGAGAATGATGGTCAGGATATCCCCCACATACCGCGCGCGCACGTCCTCGAACAGGGCCGTGCTGAACCCCGGCTGGTAGATGGAGCCATTGTCCTCCTTGGGCGGAGGCGGCGGCGGCACGAAGGCCGGCTTTTCGGGCTCCCGGGGCGCCAGGGGCGTGGCCGCGCATCCGCCCAGGAGCAACACCGCGGCAAGCGGGATCAGTAAACTGTGCATTTTGTCAATCATGATGGCCTGCCAGGATCAGAGGTTGTTGTTTACGTACTCCCACATACGGTCGCTGGACTGGATGGCCTTGGACACCATCTCGTAGCGGCGCTGGGTCTCTATCATGTCCACCAGGGATTCGATGACGTTGACATTGGAAGTCTCCACGGATCCCTGCAGAATCGACCCCAGGCCGTTCTGGCCGGGATCTCCCGTCTGGGGAGATCCGCTGGATGCCGTCTCCAGATACAGATTGTCACCTATAGGCTGCAAGCCTCCAGGGTTGACGAAGTCGGCAAGCTGGATGGTGCCCACCGGCGTCGGCGTGGTGGTGCCGGGGGTGGTGACACTGACGGTGCCGTCATAGCCGATGGTGATATTCACTGCGTCATTGGGAATGGTAATGGCGGGCTGCAGTTGCAGGCCGTTGGATGTCACCATCTGGCCGTTCTCGTTCAATTGAAACGTCCCATCACGGGTATAGGACAGGCTGCCGTCGGGCAGCAAGACCTGAAAAAAGCCCTTGCCCTGCACCGCCACATCGAGGGGGTTCTCGGTTTCCACGAGGTTGCCCTGGGTAAAGATCTTCTCCGTGGCGAGGGTCTTGACGCCCGTGCCCACGCTCATGCCGGACGAAAAACGGGAATTCTGTGCCGACTGGGCGCCAGCCTGGCGCACGTTCTGATAGAGCAGGTCGGCAAAGACCGGACGGCTCTTCTTGAATCCGGTGGTATTGGAATTGGCCAGGTTGTTGGTGATCACGGACATCTTGGTCTGCATGGCCTGCAGGCCGGTCTTGGCAATCCAGAGTGCTTGACTCATTGACGACTTCCCCCTTTGAGAATCTGTTTACGCGAGTTTCAGCATCTGCGACGAGGCCACATCGTTCTCCTTGGCCGTGTTCATCAGCTTGACGCTCATTTCATATTGCCTGGCAATGGCGATCATGTTCACCATGGCGTCGATGGCATTGACATTGCTCATTTCCAGGGAACCCTTGATGAGCTTCACCGATGCATCGGGCACGGCCGCCTCGCCGTCTCTGAGGCGTATCTTGCCGTCATCGCCCTTGTACAGGCTGCCGATATCAGGATTGACCAGCTTGATGCGGTCGATCACGGCAAGCGCCTGTGGGGTCTGCCCCAGGGGGCGCACGGAAATGGATCCGTCATTGCCGATCTCCACCTTCTGAGCGGGAGGAATGGCGATGGGAGCGCCACTGTTCCCCAGCACCGGGGAACCGTCGGCCGTGACCAGCATACCCAGCGATGTAACGCGCAGATTGCCCGCGCGTGTATAGGACTCGCCACCGTCGGGCGACTGAACCGCGATCCAGCCCTCGCCCTCGATGGCAACATCGAGGTCGCGCCCCGTCTCCACCAGCGGTCCGGGATCTGCGTTGAACCCCTTCTGGACGGAAACCACGTTGACCCGCGTCGGCAGCCCGGAGCCCGTGATGGGACGGCTTTCGAACAGGGCCAGGTCCTCGCGGAATCCGGGCGTGTTGGCGTTGACCAGGTTGTTGGTGTTGATGGCCTGAGACAGCAACATCTGCTTGGCGCCCGACATGGCCACGTACAGCATATGATCCATTGTTTACTCCCCCCTAGCGCGCATCATCATGCCCGTCAGCGGATATTGATAATCGCCTGGGTGATGGTGTCCGCGGTGGAGATCACTTGCGCGTTGGCCTGGAAATTCCGCTGCGCCGTGATCATGCTCACCAGTTGCTCCGTCAGGTCCACGTTGGAGCCTTCCAGCGCGCCGGATTCAATGAGCCCCAGGCTGGACGAACCCGGCGCGCCCACCAGTGCGGCGCCCGATTCGTAGCTCTCCGCCCAGTTCAGGTCGCCCTGCTGGGTGAGCCCCTGGGGGTTGCTGAAATTGGCCAGGGCGATCTGCGCCAGGGTGCGGGACTGGCCGTTGGTGAATCGCGCCAGGATGATTCCGGTGTCGTCGATGTCGATGCCGCTCAGGCGGCCGGTGGCAAACCCATCCTGAGTCAGGGAATTGACGTTGAACCCGCCGCCATACTGGCTGATCTTCGAGTAATCCATGGTGAGGTTCATGTCATCCGCGCCGGTGCCTGGACTGAAGGTCCCCGTCGTGAAAGTGGACGGGGGCGCGGGATTGCCGTTGATTGCGGCCAGTGACCCGTCGGGATCAAACTGCAGAATATCGGACCCGTTGCCCTGGGCGCCCGGTATCTGGGCGCCGTTGAAATAGAAATAGGTCTCCCACTGGTTGGGAATGCCCGTCTTGCGGTAATACACTGTGGCCAGATTGGCCCCGCCCAGGGAATCGTACACCGTCAGGGAAGTGGAATTGTTGTAGGTGGAGGCATCGTTGATATCGAAGGCCCCCTGCACCGCCCCGTCGGCGCTGGCCGTGATATCCGACCCGGTGCCGTTCACCTGCGTCACCGCTGAAACATCGATGGTGATGTCCGTGCTGCCCTGGGCGCCCGCCGCGCCATCCGGATCCCAGCTCAGGGTCACGCTGCCCGTGGTGCCCACGGTCATGGAGGCCGTGGTCACCGAGCCCCCGGCGCCCAGCATGGTGACATCCCAGTCATTACCACCTGTGCTGGTGAACTCCAGTTGCACGCCCGCCACCTGCTGGCCATAGTTGTCCACCAGGGTCATGGCCGGGGTGGTGACGGGCGAATCGGCCACATCCAGCACGGGCGCGCCGCCACTGCCATCCAGGGTAAACGTGGAGGTCACCACCGGCGCCGCGGGCACCTCGGCGGAGGCATCCAGGTTGAGTCCATACTCCACGCGGGTGGTCACCTGGGGCGCGATGTCGGAGCTGTCGAGCTGTATATCGCCCAGGGCGCCGGTGATGTTGCCGTTGCTGTCGGCAATAAAGCCCGTCAGGCGCTGATCCTGATTGTTGACGATATAGCCGTTGCGGTCCACCCCGAACGATCCGGCGCGTGAATACATGGAGATGCCGTTGTCATTGAGGCGGAAGAATCCCTGGCCGCTGATGGCGAGATCGAGATTGTTGTCGGTGAAAGTGATGTTGCCCTGGGCGAACTGCTGGGAAATCTCGCCGACGCGCACCCCGCTGCCGATGGCATTGGAGGCCGCGCCCAGATTGGCGGTGGCGAAAATATCGGCAAATTCCACCCGGGACTTCTTGAATCCCGTGGTGCTCGCGTTGGCCACATTGTTCCCGATCACGCGCAACTCGGATGAGGCCGCGTTAAGTCCGCTCAGTGCAATACGAAATGGCATGGTTTCTCTCCTCCTGACCCTGAATTACATAACCCGTTTGACGTCGGCGAGCTGCATGGAGCCCTGCCCCGCCAGATTCAATGTGACACCCTGTCCCTGGCCTCCCACCGACACGCTCTCCACCTTGGCCGCCAGGAATGTCTCCAACCCTACGGCCTCGCCGCCGAATTGCGCCTCGGCCTTGATCTGATAGGTTCCACCGGGCACCGCATTGCCAGCGGAATCACGCCCATCCCAGCGGAATGTCGTCTCGCCTCCGCTGTTGGCGCCCAGGTCCATCTGCCTGACGAGCTGGCCGGTGACATCGAAAATATTGATGGTCAGCCTGTCCGTGCTGGAAGGCAGCTCTACAATGCCCTCGATGCCGGACTGGCCGCCGGCCTCAGCCTGGGATGCGGGCACCAGCACGGAACGGCCCACCATGGTGGACGCCTGCAGAACCTGGCTCGAATACATGGCGGTGGCCACCTGCTGGAAACTGTTCTGCAGCTCCTGAATACTGGAGACGGAACTGAACTGCGCGATCTGGCTGAAGAACTCCGCGCCCTCCAGGGGCTTGGTGGGGTCCTGGTTGTTCAATTGCGCCGTCATGAGCTTGAGAAAATCCGACTGCCCCAGGGCATCCTTTTTGTTCTCCCTCGCATTGGCCTGGGTGCTTGACAGCCCCAGGCTTTCGAGGGCCTTGCTATCCAGTGTATTCATGATTCAGGCTCCTGGTTCCTTTGCCCGCTTACTGTCCCAGCCGCAACGTATTCAGCGCCAGCTCCTTCGAGGTCATGATGACCTCGACGCTGTTCTGGTAGGCGCGCGAGGCGGAGATCATGTTGGCCATTTCCTCCACCGTGTTGACATTGGACTTGTAGATATAGCCGTCTTCATCGGCCAGGGAGTTCTCCGGGTCATACTCACGGTAGACCGGCGCATCGTTCACCACGACGCCCTCCACGCGCACACCGGCGACGCTCTTGTTGAAACGGTCGAAAACCGTGGCGAATACCGGCTGGCGCGAACGGTAGGCCCCGGCCTCACTGCTGCTCACCGCCTCGCTGTTGGCGAGATTGCTCGCGGTGGTATTGAGCCGTATGTTCTGCGCGCTCATGGCCGAGCCGGAAATGTCAAAGATGGTGAATAAAGACATGGTTATTCTCCCTTGATCGCCGCCATCAGCCCCTTCACCTTGCTCGTCAGGAACGTCAGGCTCGCCTGGTAGCGAATGGCATTCTGCATGAACTGCGCCTGCTCGATTTGTGCATCCACCGTATTGCCGTCCAGGGTGTTCTGGACAGGCTCCCGGTAATAGGTTTCAACCTGCGCCCTGGACGGGGCAGTGCCGATGTGGCGGCTGTTGGTGGTTTTGAGACTGACCCCCTGTTGGGCCGCCGCCCCCTTCAGCGCGGACTTGAAATCGATGTCCTTGGCCTTGTAGTTGGGGGTATCAGCGTTGGCCAGATTGGCGGCCAGCACCTGCGCGCGCCGCGAACGCAGTTCCAGAGCCTTGGCGTGAATTCCAAACGCTTTGTCAATATTCATAATCCCGTAACGTCTCAGCGGATTGATCCTGTGAGACGAAAGAGCAATTGCCATGCCAAATGGTATTTTTATGGAAAATCAGGATATTGGAACAGCCTCTGCGATCATCCCGACCTGCCGGGCGGCAATCATCACCGCGGCGCGGCAATCCTTGCCACGTGCGGGAAGGAGGCTTCCTGGGAAGGAAAGCTACTTGAGCTTGTAGACCATGCCGCCACGGTAACGCAGGGTTTCGAAGCGGTCGGTGAAGGAGGCTATGGATTCCGTGCCTCCCAGATAGAGATAGCCGCCGGGCTTGAGGGCGTCGGCAAGGCGCTTGACGATGTCTCTCTTGTTTTCCGCCGAAAAATAGATCAGGACGTTGCGGCAGAAAATACAGTCGAAGCGGCCCAGAGAGGTGAAACTTCTGAGGAGGTTGATTTCCTTGAAAGTGATGCGCTCCCTGATCACCGGCTTGACCTTGGCGTAACCATCGAACAGGTCGAAATAGCGCATCTTGAATTCGTCGCTCAAGCCGCGGCTCATGGCCGCGTTCTCGAAGACACCCTTCTCCGCCTCCTGCAACATACTGGGAGAGATGTCGGTGGCCACGATCCTGATGCCCGGCAGGCTGTTGGGCCTGTTGCGGAGGTATTCCTGGATCACCATGGAAATGGAATAGGGTTCCTGCCCGGACGAACAGGCCGCGGACCAGATGGCGGTTCCGTACCCCCTCGCGCTCAGATCCGGGAGTATGATCTCCCGCAGGCTCTCGAAGGGATGATTGTCCCGGAACCAGGAAGTCTCGTTGGTGGTCATGGCATCGATGACGCTGACCTGGACGGACCTGTCGCGGCCTGTATTGAGGGCCCGCACCAGTTCCCCCATCGAGGAGAACCCCTGCTCCTTCACCACGCGGCTCAGGCGGCTGTTGACGAGATAGTGCTTGTTGTCGCCCAGGACGATACCGCACGATTCTTCCAGGAACCGGCGTATGGCATCGTACTCCTGCTGCGTGACTGACTGCCGCTGCTCGGCGGTTGCCGGGTTCATGACCATTTGCGCTTGCTCTTTATTCCGTCGGCGGCCGGGGGCAGGCTGTCCGGGATCCGTTCCCTGGCGCCATTTCCCATGCGCGGGCTACGCCGCGGCCACCTCGGTGGCATCGATACTCTTGAGGCGCTCCAAAACAACCTGGGTCAGAATATCCGGGTCATATTTGGCGATGAACTGGTTGGCCCCCACTTTCTCCACCATGGCCTTGTTGAAAACGCCGCTCAGGGAACTGTGCAGCAGGATATAGAGATCCCTCAGAGTACCATCCTTGCGCACCTCCGCGGTAAAGGTATAGCCGTCCATCTCCGGCATCTCGATATCGGAAATGACCATGATGAGATGTTCCAACCTGACGGGATCGTTGGCGGCCCAGTCCTTGAGGCATTCCAGCGCCTCGCGCCCGTTCTTGGCCATGACGTATTCGATGCCCATCTGCTCCAGCGGCCTGGAGATCTGCTTGCGCGCGACCGCGGAATCGTCCGCCACGAGTATGAACATGTCCTCCTTCTTCAACTGCCTGCCCTCATCGGCCAGGGAATCGGATACTTCCACGGTGGTGCCGCACAGGTCGGCGAGTATTTTCTCCACATCCAGGATGCCGACGAATTTCTCATCCACGCGCGTGACAGCCGTCAAATAACTGGCGCTTGTCATCCCCTTGGGCGGCGGTAGAATCTCAGCCCAGTTCATGTTGATGATGCGGTCCACGCTGCTGACCAGATACCCCTGAATCTTGGTGTTGTATTCGGTGACGATGATGAAGCCATCCTCGGGATTGTCCAGGGCGGGCTTGCCGATGACCATGGCCAGGTCAATGACCGGCAGGGTCTTGCCGCGTATGTCGGCGATGCCCCGTATGACCGGATGGGCCTTGGGTATCCTCGTCAGCGGAGGGCAGTGTATAACTTCTTGTACCTTGAAGACATTTATCCCAAACCGCTGCTCGTCGCCAAGGTGGAACATCAGCAGTTCCATGCGGTTGTGGCCCGCCAGTTGAGTCAGCCGGTTGACTCCGTCCATTACGCTCGTCATCGTCTTCTCATCTCCACTTTCACTCCGCTTACAGAAGTGTATCGACTTTGTCAGACAATTCTTAACTTTGCGGCCGCCATGTGACTGTTCAGTGGCAGCAATGGCATGTTTCGTGCTTACTACATGAACAGAACACATCGTGGACGCAGCATCCGATTCAATCATGTACACATATCGTGCCAAAAAAAACCATCTCCCGGCCTCGTTCGCGGCAGGGCTCCTGCTGCTGGCAACGGCGCCGGTCGCGGCCCAGGAGATTCAGTCGCTGGAGGCCATCCGCGCGGCGGTCGAGCATTACCTCGCCGCCAGCAACCCGCCCGCGCAGGGACGGCAGGAGATCGTGGTGGGCAAACTGGATCCGCGCCTGCGCCTGGCCGCCTGTGACAGGGCGCTCAGCGTATTCACGCCCCCAGGCAGCCACCTGCGCGGCAATACCACGATAGGCGTAAGCTGCGAGAACAACAAGCCCTGGAAACTCTATGTGCCGGTCAGCATCAGGGTTTACAAGCCGGTTCTGGCCGCGAACCGCTTTCTGCCACGTGGCGCCGTCATCCAGGCCGGGGATCTCCAGATTATCGAAAGCGACATAACCACGCTGGGACGGGGCTATTTCTCCGAGGACGATCAAGTGGTCGGCAAAGTGGTCAAGCAGCCCCTGATGACCGGCAAGGTTGTCGAGCCCTATCATATCGGTAACCCCAAAATCGTGCGGCGTGGGGAAAGCGTCACCATACTGGCCAGCAGTGACGGTTTCGAGATCAGGATGAAGGGCAAGGCCATGATGGATGGGACCTCAGGTGAACTGATCAAAGTGAAGAACGAAAAATCCAAGCGCATCGTGGAAGGCAAGGTTATCGCCTCGGGCATTGTCAAAGTATTGTTCTGAAAATCACGACAGGCGGCCTGGCGACCACGACATTCAGAGGAGAAAACACATGGCAATCGAAATCAACAACCACACCAACTCTCCCCGCCTCAGCACCAGGGAGAATCTTGCCACGCCCGATAAAATACAGGGCGGCGGACGCAGTGACAGGCAGGCGACGGACGACGCGACCCAGGCCTCCGACACCGTCGTTCTGACGGAAACCGCCGCCATGATGCAGAAGATCCAGGCCAGGCTCGCGGATCTGCCGGTTGTCGACAGCAAGCGCGTGGAGGCCATCAAGGCGGCCATCGCCGATGGCAGCTACCAGGTGGACTCAAACATTGTGGCGGAGAGAATGACGAGCCTTGAAAAGCAACTGGCATAAAGCCGGCCTGGACCTGGGAGACAATACGCCATGACTTCACTCGCTGGGGATGAGATTCTCAACAACGCCACGCAACTAGCGTCGCAACTGCTCCAGGCCCTCAAGGACGAGCACGAGGCCCTGACGGGAACCCAAGTGGAACCCCTGGTGGCGGCACTGGAGCGCAAACACCAGGCCATCGCGGAAATCAGGCAAGCAGAACAACAGATCTCCGGGCGCGACTGGCAACGCCTGAGCGAAGATCCCGGCAGGCGCGGAGAGTGGGATGCATTCTCCAGCCTGATGTCTCGATGCCGGCGCCAGAACGAAATCAACGGGCGCATCATACACATGCGCCAGCAAAGCACCCTCACAGCACTGTCCATTTTGCGCGGCCAGGAACACGCGCCCCATACCGCCTATGACGCAAAGGGCAAGCCGCTCTCGTCTCCCCCACCCTCGCGCATCGCGAGTGCCTGAGCCAGGCGGCATCCAGCCCCGTGATCCGCATGCCCCTAGCTTGAGCCGCGGGCAATTTAGGGCTCGACGCGGGCATTCTCCCGCCCGGCCCAGGTTGCCGTCACAATCCCGGAACAGACATTTCTCCATGTCCGTCTGAGGTATGGCTTGAGGTTGATCCGGTCATGGCGACGGAGGGCCATCTGGCGCCTGGCAGTACCAGACCAAGCAGGCATGTCAGTTTTTTAAAGTTTTGCATGCCAGGGTCGTTAACCGATTTATCAGAATATCCTGAGGGGGCAGCGATGACAGGCCAGGCGTGTGAAGAAAACGGCAGGAATACGCTCCGCATTGAGTGCGGCCAGCGCCTCAATATCGCAGGCGTGGCCGAATTGCGGAAAATCATGCTCGATTCCATAAATAATCATTCGCAAATAACGATAGACATGACAAACCCGGAACGTTTCGATACGGCAGGCATACAACTCCTGTACGGCTTTGTGCAAGAAGCGCGCTCCAGGAAAATCGACTTGACCTGGGAACCGGAGATTCCGGGTCAACTGAGACAAATCTCTGATCTGGTGGGCATGCAGGAAGATTTGCATTTCCTGCATCAGACAGACCAACAGCTCACTGGGTAATCCATCGAAAACTGGCAAACAGGAGAAATGCAATGGCAAGCATATTAGCAGTCGATGACTCAGAGTCCATGCGTCAAATGGTTTCCTTTGCCCTGAAGAATGCCGGGCACACGGTCGTCGAGGCGGTCGACGGACAGGACGCCCTGGCGCGGGCCAAGACTAACAAGGTCAACCTGGTCATCACGGATGTCAACATGCCCAGGATGGATGGCATATCGCTGATCAAGGAACTGAGAAACCTGCCCGATTACAAGTTCACCCCCATTCTGATGCTGACCACCGAGTCCTCGTCGGAGAAAAAACAGCAGGGCAAGGAGGCTGGCGCCACCGGATGGCTGGTCAAGCCCTTCAATCCTGACCAGCTGATTTCCACGATCAACAGAGTCCTGGGCTGATACAAGGCATGTCCATCGATATCACGCAGTTTCACCAGACTTTCTTCGAGGAAAGTTTCGAGGGGCTGGATGTCATGGAGTCCGGCCTGCTGGAACTCGATATTGGCGCGGTCGACAGCGATGTCATCAATGCCATTTTCAGGGCCGCGCATTCCATCAAGGGCGGCAGCGCGACCTTCGGCTTCACGAACATCGCGACCTTCACCCATGCCATGGAGACGCTGCTGGACGAGATCAGGGACGGGAACAGGGCCGTCAGCACGGAGATCGTGGATATCCTGTTGCAATCCGTGGACTGTCTGAGAGACATGATCACCGCGCAGCGGGATGGCGAAGAAAACGATCAGGAACGTATCGACCAGTTGCAGAAGGAGCTGGACACCCTGCTGGGCAAGGAGCCCGGCAAGGATGTTTCGAAACAGCATACGGAAGACGAAACCGGTGTGGAAAACGCGTTGCCCAGTGAGTGGATCATCTCCTTCACACCCCAGCCCCATCTTCTGAAGACGGGCAACGATCCCGCCCTTCTGTTCAGGGAGTTGCAATCCCTGGGGGATCTTGAGATCGAGGCCGACACGGGAAAACTCCCTCCTCTCGCCGAGATGGACCCTGAGTCCTGCTATCTGTCCTGGAAACTCAGGCTGCGCGGCGACGCGATCACGGAAGAGGCCATCCGGGAAATTTTTTCCTGGGTCGAGGACGACTGCGACCTGGAGATAAGGAACGCATCCAGTGAAGTCAGGGGCGGGGAAAAGCGGGAAACAGAAAAGACGGAAGAACGGGTCGGAGAGAAGGGCGCGCCGCCGAAAAAACCCGGCAAAAAGCCGCTGACCCCGGAAAGCAGCTCCATCCGGGTCAGCATAGACAAGGTGGACACGCTGATCAATATGGTTGGAGAACTCGTCATCACCCAATCCATGATGGGGAACCTGGATGGGGACTTCGAGGACTTCGACCACGCCCGCCTGGAACAGTTGCGCGAGGGACTCTCGCTGCTGGAAAGAAATATACGGGAACTCCAGGAAAGCGTCATGCGCATACGCATGCTGCCCATCAGTTTCGTGTTCAGCCGCTTTCCCCGCATGGTCCATGACCTGAGCCAGAAACTGGGCAAGCAGATCAACTTCGAGATGTCCGGTGAGCAGACCGAACTTGACAAGACCGTCATGGAGAAAATCGGTGATCCCCTCGTCCATCTGGTGAGAAACTCCATCGATCACGGCATCGAACCGCCGGAAGTGCGGCGCCAGCGCGGCAAGCCCGAGATGGGAAGCGTGCACCTCAATGCCTTCCACAAGGGGGGGAACATCGTCATTGAGATCAGCGACGACGGCGCCGGCCTGAACAAGGAGCGCATACTGGAAAAAGCCAGGGAAAAGGGGCTGATCGAGGAGGATTGCCAGCCCTCGGAGGAGAAAATCTACGAACTGTTGTTCCAGCCGGGATTCTCCACCGCGGAAACCGTCAGCGACATCTCCGGGCGCGGCGTGGGCATGGATGTGGTGCGCCGCAACATACGGGAACTGGGTGGCAATATCGATGTCACCTCCAGCGAGGGCCAGGGCACGACGTTTACCATACGCCTGCCGCTCACGCTGGCGATTCTCGATGGCCAGCTGGTCAGGATCGGGCGCGAGACATACATCATCCCCCTGATTTCAATCATCGAGTCCCTGCTCATCGCGCCCGGGAACATCAACTCCATCGCCAGCAAATCGGAAGTCTACAAGCTGCGCGACGAATACATACCCATTGTACGCACCCACGAACTCTTCGGCACCCGGGCCGATTCCGACAATATCGAGGAAGGCCTGCTGGTGGTGATAGAAGGCGATGGCCAGAAGGCGGGCCTGTATGTGGACGAGCTGCTTGGACAGCAGCAGGTCGTGATCAAGAGCCTGGAGACGAATTACCAGAAGGTCGACGGCATCTCAGGCGCAACCATACTCGGCGATGGCACCGTGGCCCTGATACTCGATGTTGAAGGCTTGATTGGCATGTCCCGCAGGCCACGCGGCAACAAGGCCCAGCAAGAAGAAAGAGCGGTCGCATGAGGAGATATGTTTTCCCGCGGCGCTCACATGACAGGAAATGATCAACCCGGAGCCATGGGCTTATAACCCCGTTATTGGACTTCCGGCTTTGTACAGGAGAGCAAAATGAGCAGTGTTTCAGATTCCACCAGACTGGAAATCAGCAGCGACACCCAGGCAGACTCGAGCCAGTATCTGACATTCCTGCTCGGAGGAGAGGAATACGGCGTCGATATTCTACGTGTCCAGGAAATCAAGGGATGGGACAACGTCACCCAGATTCCCAACACGCCCGACTATATCAAGGGCGTAATCAATCTGCGCGGCGCAATCGTTCCCATCATCGACCTCCGCCAGCGCTTCAATCTGGAGAACACACAATATGGCCCCACGACGGTCGTCATCGTGCTCAAGGTAAGAAACAATGAAAAGGAGCGCACTGTCGGAATCGTAGTGGATGCGGTATCCGACGTCTACAACATCGCGGGTGACGACATGAAGCCGCCACCCGACTTCGGCGACATCGATGTGGAGTTCGTCAATGGCCTCGCGACCATAGACGATAAAATGGTGATCACACTCAATATCGACGAGTTATTGAACACGCCCGCCATCGCCGAGAGCGCCATGACCACCCATTGACCATGGCTGACAGGAATAACATCATGAAGAAATCCGGCGCGCACGACTCTGTACGGACTGCACCCATGCAGGCCAGGGCATGCAAAGTGACAAGACGCGTACATATGCATAAGACTTGCGTGCGTGAAAGAACCATGCCCGCCACCTCGGACAAGGAGATACTGACTCACCTGCTTTCCGGGCTGGCCTGGCATGGATAACGCATGAAACGGTATTTTCATCCATCAACACTGCATCAACAAAGGGCATCGAGATGAACACTGCAGAACACAATCAAGCTCCTGGAGAGAACCTGAACATCACACTGATCGAAGAATCCTTCGCCGCCCTGGTGCCACATGCCGATGACCTGGCACGCAGGTTCTATGAGGAGCTGTTCGACCGCCACCCGGAAGTCAAGCCCCTTTTCGAGAACATCTCACTGCCCCAGCAAAGAAAGAAACTGGTGGTTGCCTTGTCCGCCGTGGTGGGCCACATCCGGGAACCCGAAAATCTCAAGAAAATACTGATCGACCTTGGCGCCAAGCACCAGGACTACGGGGCGGAGCCCGGACACTATCAGGCCGTGGCGGAAACCCTGCTGGATGTAATGGAAGAGTTCGCCGGGAATGCCTGGACCCAGGAAGTCCATGACAACTGGAGCGAGGCCCTGAACATGGTCGCGTCCACAATGCTATCAGGTTACAAGAGGAGGAAAACGATGAACACCGCGCAAGCCAAGAAATCCCCATCCAGAAAGAGAAACTCACGGAATCTTCCGGTCACGGACAACCTGGACGTGCTCAAGGATATCATGGAACACGCGCCCATCAATATCATGATCGCGGACGCCGATGAAAATGTCGTTTTCGTCAACAAGCAGGCCAGGGAGATTCTGACTGAAGTGGAGGACGAGCTTGCCAAGTATATCCCCGGTTTCCGGGTTGACGAGGTCATTGGAGGGAGCATCCACCGCTACCATAAGGATCCCGAAAAGATCAAACAGGTTCTGGCAAGCCTGCGCCCCGGCGAGTCGCGGGAAGGCAGGATCACACCCGGACACTTCGTGTTCGAACATGAAACCCGCGTGCTGACGGACAGCGAAGGCAACCGCGTGGGATACGTCGTGCAGTGGAATGATGTCACCGAGCAGCGCGCCAAGGAAGAAGAGGCCTTCAGGCTGCAGCGCGCCATCGATGGCGCCCAGACCGCCATGATGACCATAGACCGCGATCTCGTCATCACCTATGTCAATGAAGAAACGAAAAAACTGCTCACCCACCATGCCGAGGCCCTGCGGGCCATCTATCCCGGCTTTGATCCCGGCAAGGTCGTGGGCAGTTGCATCGACATGTTTCACAAGAATCCTTCGCATCAGCGCAATCTGCTGGACAATCCAGGCAACCTGCCCTATGAAACCGACATCCAGGTCGGGCCGCTGTGTTTCCATATCCGCGTCTCGGCCATGCACGATCTGGACGGCAATTATATCGGCAACACCCTGGAATGGGCGGACGTGACGGAACAGCGCGTCAAGGAGATCGAGGTATCCCGCCTCCAGTCCGCCATCGAGGGGGCGCAATCCAATATCATGTTGTGCGACGAAAACCTGAACATCACCTATGTGAATCCGTCCGTCGTCAAGATGCTGGCCGGCCGCCAGGAAGAACTGCGCAAGGTCTGGCCATCCCTGGATGTCAACAACCTGGTCGGGCAAAACATCGATCAGTTCCACAAGAATCCCGCCCATCAGCGCGCATTACTCAAGGACCCTGCCCGAATGCCTGCTACCGCAGAAATCAAGGTGGGCGACCTGGAGTTCCGGGTCAACGCCACCATGGTCACGGGGCCCAATGGTGAGTACATGGGCAACATGGTGGAATGGCAGGACATCACCGAGCAGAAGGATGCCGAGCGCCAGATCGAGAACCTGGTGGCGGCCGCCAGCATGGGCGACCTCTCCCAGCGCCTCGACACCGCCCACTACAATGGCTTCATGAAAAACCTCGGCAACGGCATCAACCAGATGCTCAATACCGTCGTGGAGCCCATCAAGGAGGGCACCCGCGTCATGAAGGCCCTGTCCGAGGGCAAGCTGACGGAAACCATGGAAGGGGAATTCCAGGGCGAGTTCTCCGTGCTGTGCGAATCCATCAACAGCTCCATCACCAACCTGCGCCAGATGGTGGGCGAAATCAGGAATTCCGCCGGCTCCATCAACTCCAGCGCCAGCGAAATCGCCCAGGGCAACACGGACCTGAGCCAGCGCACGGAAGAACAGGCCTCCTCGCTGCAACAAACCGCATCGAGCATGGAAGAACTGACCGGCACGGTCAAGCAGAATGCCGACAATGCCAACCAGGCCAACCAACTCGCCGCCGGGGCGCGCGAGCAGGCTGAGCGCGGCGGAGAAGTGGTGGGACGCGCGGTCGAGGCCATGGCCGAGATCAACAGCAGCAGCAAGAAGATTGCCGACATCATCAGCGTGATCGACGAGATTGCGTTCCAGACCAACCTGCTCGCCCTCAACGCCGCCGTCGAGGCAGCCAGGGCGGGCGAGCAGGGCCGCGGATTCGCCGTCGTTGCCGGTGAGGTGCGCAACCTGGCCCAACGCAGCGCCGGCGCCGCCAAGGAGATCAAGCAATTGATCAACGACAGCGTGGAGAAAGTGAACGAGGGCACCCATCTGGTCGATGAGTCCGGAGAGACCCTGGGCGAGATTGTCAACGCCGTGAAAAAGGTGAGCGACATCATTGCCGAGATCGCCGCGGCCAGCCAGGAGCAGTCCTCGGGCATAGACCAGGTGAATCAGGCCGTCATGCAAATGGATGAGGTGACCCAGCAGAACGCGGCCCTTGTTGAAGAGGCGGCAGCCGCCAGCGAATCCATGAGCGAGCAGGCCCGCAACCTCACCCAGATGATGGAGTTCTTCGATGTGGGCGGTACGACAGGATCGGACCAGGAGCCGTCGTCTTCCCCCATGGGTCACAGGCCAGGCCGCATGGAGAACACACATGAAAGTGCAATGGCTTCAGCCGCCCCAGCGCCCCGCCCTGCCCCTTCACGCCAGAGCGCGGGCGGCGGCGGAATGAGCCAGGCGGGCGACCAGGACGAATGGGAAGAATTCTGATCATTCGAAAAGGGAGGGAAACCGGCCCATGGCGATCCGTCGTGACTTCGAGTTCTCAGACAGGGACTTCATCCGCATCCGCGACCTGGTCAAGCAGCATGCCGGCATCACGCTGACCGAGGCCAAGAAGGATATGGTGTACAGCCGCCTCTCGCGGCGGCTGCGCCATCTTGGCATCACCAGCTTCAGCGAATACTGCCGCCTGGTGGAAGATGAAGCCTCCGGAGAATTGGTTAACTTCACCAACTCCATCACCACGAACCTCACCGCCTTTTTCCGTGAGCAGCATCACTTCGACTATCTGGCCAATACCCTGCTGCCGCGCCTGCGCAAGGAGAAAGCGGGTTCACGGAGGCTTCGCATCTGGTCCGCGGGTTGTTCCACCGGAGAAGAGCCCTATTCTCTTGCCATGACGGTGCTGGAGAACCTGCCGGCCCATGAGCACTGGGATGTCAAGATACTGGCCACGGATCTGGACTCCAACGTCCTGGAGACCGCGCAACGGGGAATCTACACCATGGACCGGATCAAAGGCATCTCGAATCAGCGCCTCAAGCGCTGGTTTCTCAAGGGAAGGCACAACAAGGATGCGGTGCGCGTCAATCCAGAATTGCAGGAGCTGATTTCCTTCAGGCAGCTCAATCTTCTGCGCCCATGGCCATTCCGCGGCCCCTTTGATTTCATTTTCTGCAGAAACGTCGTGATCTACTTCGACAAGCCCACGCAGAAGATCCTGTTCGAGCGCTACGCGGACATGCTGGAGTTGAATTCGCATCTGTTCATCGGGCATTCGGAGTCCCTGTTCAAGGTCACCGACCGCTTCAAGCTCATCGGGCAAACCATCTACATCAGAACCCGGTAAGGATGCCGATCATGCTGACCCAGAGATCCCCGGACACCCCGATCTGCAATGCCCCCCCCGTGGCCCTGCCCGGGTTCGGCCATATCAAGCGCTACTGGGACAAGCAGACCCAGCTCTATACGGCCAAAATTCTGCCCGGTCAATTCTATGTGACGCGCAACCATGAGGCCATCACCACCGTGCTGGGCTCCTGCATCTCTGCCTGCATAAGGGATCCCGTCAAGGGAATCGGCGGCATGAATCACTTCATGCTCCCGGACGAGGGCGGAAAATCCTTCGATGACATCAGTCTCAGTGACGCGGCACGCTACGGCAACTACGCCATGGAAATGCTCATCAACGAAATCCTGAAGAACGGAGGGGAGCGCCGTAACCTGGAAGCCAAGGTCTTCGGAGGCGGGAAAATCATCAAGAACATGACCAATATCGGAGAGCGCAACATTCAGTTTGCCATGCACTATCTCAACATGGAGAACATAGAGGTTATTGCATCCGACGTGGGAAGCCATCACCCGCGCAAGGTCCAGTATATCCCTTCCACGGGCAAGGCGCGGGTCATGAAGCTGCGCTCACTGCACAACGACACCATTATCAAGCGTGAAACCAGCTTCATGAAGGATATCTCCCAGAAGCCGGTCCAGGGTGAAGTCGATCTTTTCTAAAGAGTGGCAGAATAATGAACAAGAAGATCAAGGTGCTGATCGTCGACGATTCCGCGCTGATCAGGCAGGTGCTCAAGGAAATACTGGAATCAGACAAAGACATCGAGGTCGTCGCCACGGCGCAGGACCCATACAGGGCCCGCGACAAAATCAAGGAATTGCACCCCGATGTGCTGACGCTGGATGTGGAGATGCCGCGCATGGATGGCATCACCTTTCTCGGCAATCTCATGCGCCTGCATCCCATGCCTGTCGTCATGATCTCCTCCCTCACGGAGAAAGGCGCCGATGTCACCCTGCAGGCGCTGGAACTGGGCGCCGTGGATTTCGTATCGAAACCCAAGCTGGACATCACCCACGGCCTGGCCGAGTACCAGGAGGAAATCATCGCCAAGGTAAAGGCGGCCGCGTGCGCCAGGGTCCGCACTTCCCTGGAGCGCGGTGGCACCATTAAATCAGCCCCTCCCAAGTACAGCGCGGATGCTGTGCTCAAGAAGGCCAACCCGGGAGCGCGCTTCAGAACCACCGACAAGATCATCGCCATCGGCGCATCCACGGGCGGCACAGAGGCCATCAAGGATGTTCTGATCAACATGCCGGCCGACGCACCCGGCATCGTCATCTCGCAGCACATCCCCGAGGCATTCAGCGCCCCTTTCGCGGCACGCATGAACAACGCCTCCGCCATGACGGTGTGCGAGGCCAGCGATGGACAGCAGATCCTCCCGGGGCATGTGTATATCGCGCCGGGCAGCCACCATCTCCTGGTCAGGCGCGACGGCGCGCGGTATGTGTGTCAACTGAACGACGGCCCCCCCGTCAACCGCCACCGTCCCTCGGTCGATGTCATGTTCCGGTCCGTGGCCCAGAATGCCGGTAACAACGCCATTGGCGTGATCCTCACAGGGATGGGAAACGATGGCGCCCAGGGCCTCAAGGAAATGCATGAATGCGGAGCCCCCACCATCGCGCAGGATGAAAACACCAGCGTGGTGTGGGGCATGCCTGGCGAGGCAGTCAAGGCCGGAGGAGTAGACACCATACTCCCCCTCGATGCCATTGCCGGAAAAATCCTGTCCTATGCCAGGCAGGCCTGACACCCTTGCTAAAGAAAAATCCAGGAATGACGATATCTGCTGACAGGAGATAGAGGACATGACCGTTCTTGGCTCAAGAGGAGGCCATGAACGGTTTCGAATAGCACTTTTTTAAGATAATACGGCATGTTGTCCATTAACAGCAACATACCTTCCCTGAACGCCATACGCGCTCAGGCCCAGAATCAGTCGCAGCTTTCTGTTTCGCTGCAGCGGCTGTCTTCCGGCCTGCGCATCAATTCCGCCAAGGATGATGCCGCGGGACTGGCCATTTCCTCGCGCATGGAAACCCAGATCCGCGGAATGAATCAGGCCCGGCGCAATATCAACGACGGCATTTCCATGCTACAAACCAGTGAAGGCGCGCTGGGCAAGATGGCGGATATCATCCAGCGCGGCCGGGAGCTGGCCATACAGGCTGCGAATGCCACGGTTTCAGAGAGTGACCGCGCGGATCTGCAACTGGAAATCACACAACTCCTGGATGAAATCAACCGCATCTCCACCACCACGGAGTTTAACTCTGTCAAGTTGTTCGATGGTGGGAGCGATACGGTTACCTACGACCCGAACGATACGGGGTTGACTCCAGAACAGGCACAATTGGTCGCTTATCTGAAGAAATCGTGGCTGGAACAAAGCGAGGCCATGGTCCAGAAATATTTTGGCATCACCGCGGATGGCGCGGGACTTCAGATCAGTTTCGTGGAAGGCGAGAGTTATCTTGCGGCCGTCAGCTTCACCGGCTATGACGCGCAAGGCAAGGCCGTCAATCTTACACTTAATATCGACCTAAACGATTTCCTTCCCACAGAGTGGCCCAATGGTGGTCCAAGCTTCGTTTCCGATGACCGCATAATCCTGCATGAGATCACTCATGCCGTGATGATGCGCTCCACCAATTTCAAGGACCTGCCACTGTGGTTCATAGAAGGCTCCGCCGAATTCATGCAGGGTGCGGATGCGCGCCTGTATGCCGATCTATCCAACACGACCGGGAACACCACCGCGGAAAAAGTACAGACCCTGATGAACGGCTATCTCACCAACGATGGCAGCGTGCAGCAGTATTCCGCGGGTTATGCCGCGGTTCGCTATCTGCAACAGGCTCTTATTGACGCCGGTGGCACCGGCATCGAGGAAATCTTTAATTACCTCGCAACCAACCCCGGCTCGACCCTGGACCAGGCCATCGCCCAGATGAAAACGAACTATTCCGGACTGGCCTTCAGCAACCTGGCGGAACTGGAGGGTATCTTCGATGTGGGAGAGGCGGGAAATACCTATATCGCAAATCTGTTTGACAGCGGATCACTGCAAAATAACGACACCGGCGCGATTGGGGGACCGGACGCCGACAATGGCTCGCGTGACACCACTCCCGATGGCGTGGTGCCCGACATCAGCAATCCGACAGACGATCCCCTGACTTACTTCGACGAAACTTTTCCCTCCACGTCGGCGCGGGCTATCCTGCTTTCCACCACCAAGAACCTGCAATTCCAGGTTGGCAGCAATGCCGGTGAAAGCGTTCAGATCGATCTCGTCGGCATCAATGCGGGCAACCTGGGCATCTCGGATATCGATCTGGTCAATAACGCCCAACTGGCCATCGACAAGTTCGACGTAGCCCTGACCGCGATCAACTCAGAACGCGCCAGACAGGGCGCCTTGCAGAACCGCCTGGAATATGCGGCCAGCAATATTGAAATCAGCGCTGAAAGTACCACCGCCAGCCGCTCACGCATTCTCGATACCGATTTTGCCCAGGAAACCGCCTCCCTGACACGCACGAACATACTGATGCAGGCCAGTACGGCCGTGATCGCCCAGGCCAACAGCCTGCCCAATATCGTACTGCGTCTTCTGAACGCCTGATCACCGCCGGCTGCAATTCACGCAGCCTCTCCCTTGTCCGCCACTGTATCGGCACCGATGGCGCCAGCCCAGAACATTATCAACCCGGCAACAATATATATCATGTTCAGCGCTTCAGGCCCGTGCGGGCCTGAAGCGCCTAACGATTTGATTTGAAAAGACAGGCCGTCGCGTGCCGGCCCACGGACGGCGTTGGCGTTGCTTGCCGTAGAATGACTACGGTGGCGCAACGCCGCCTTGCCGTGAACCGGCACGCGGCGGCTGAACACGATATATATTGTTGCCGGGTTGATAACTCAACACATTGAAAACCCGTGAGATTCCTCATGCCGCCATGTTCCTTCCGGAATTCACGTTAAAGAAATTACTGACTCCTGACGATAGCTGTTTCTGACAGATGCTCAGAAAAAGGCAAACCCATGCGCAAGCTGGGGACGCAAAGTCACCGGTCTGAAGGGCCCTTCCACACAGGAAGCAGGAACGAGATAGCGGGACTACCAGGGCACACCGGTCACAGCCCGTCACGGACAAAACGTGTCGCAAGCGCTGTTTCCCGACACTTGGCAGTCTTCTCTTCACGGCCGCTGGCATACAGAGCTACCGTACCAACCCGAGAGGAGGGCGAACTCAATGGGAAACCAGCACAGGAATCGCACCGCGTGGCTTGGCAGTCACATGGGAACACTCAAGCCGGTGGCCATTGCCATAGTCGCAACACTGGCCTGGGGGGTGGCCGCGGCCGACCAGCCCGCGGTCGTCTTCGACGGCTGGACGGTCAACAA
>WGFB01000062.1 GCA_015492435.1 Gammaproteobacteria bacterium
AACTGCTTGGGGATAATGGCGTCCGTGTCCACATTGGCCCGGTCCAGGGGCACGACGATACCGGTGAATGTTTGGAATTTTTTCATGTTTACAAAATGTTAACAAATTCTATGCAAAAAATTGGTGGCGTGAGAGGTGAAACGTGAGTCGTGAGGAGGAAAAAATCAGCACCATCCCCCTTCACATCTCACGTTTCATGTCTCACGTACATCAACAAAATGCCCCGCTACGGCGGCCGCGGCGGCCATGGCCGGGCTCACCAGATGGGTACGCCCGCCCTGCCCCTGGCGTCCCTCGAAGTTGCGGTTGGAAGTGGAGGCGCAGCGCTCGCCGGGCTCCAGGCGGTCGGCGTTCATGGCCAGGCACATGGAACAGCCGGGATCGCGCCACTCGAATCCCGCGGCGGTGAACACCTCGTCCAGCCCCTCTTCCTCGGCCTGGCGCTTGACCAGGCCGGAACCGGGCACCACCAGGGCCTGCCTGATATTGCCGGCGAGACGGCGCCCGCGCACCACGGCGGCGGCGCTGCGCAGATCCTCGATGCGGGCGTTGGTGCAGGAACCGATGAAAATCTTGTCGGGGCGGATGTCCGTGATCTTCATGCCCGGCTCCAGCCCCATGTACGCCAGCGCCCGCCGGGCATCCTGGCGCTTGACGGGATCCGCAATGTCCTCCAGCCGGGGCACGCGCCCGTCCACGGCGCTCACCATCTCGGGGGAGGTTCCCCAGGTCACCTGGGGCCTGACGGCGGCGGCATCCAGCACCACCTCGCGGTCGAACACCGCAGCGGGGTCGCTGCACAGCGCACGCCAGGCCTGCTCGGCCCGGGCCCACAACTCACCGCCGGGGGCATAGGGGCGGCCGCGCACATAATCGATGGTCTTATCGTCCACGGCCACCATGCCGGCCCGCGCCCCGGCCTCGATGGCCATGTTGCACAGGGTCATGCGCCCCTCCATGGACAGGGCCGCGACGGCCTCGCCCGCGAACTCGATCGCATAGCCGGTGCCGCCCGCGGTGCCGATCTCGCCGATGATGGCCAGGGCAAGGTCCTTGGCCGTCACCCCTTCGCCCAGGATGCCATCGACGCGGATTCTCATGTTGCCCGATTTCTTGAGCACCAGGCACTGGGTCACCAGCACATGTTCCACCTCGGAGGTGCCGATGCCGAAGGCCAGCGCCCCGAAGGCGCCGTGGGTGGAGGTATGGGAGTCGCCGCATACCACCGTCATCCCCGGCAGGGTGGCGCCCTCCTCGGGGCCGATGACATGGACGATGCCCTGGCGGGGGTCGTTCATCTTGAATTCCAGAATGCCGAAGCGCTCGCAATTGGTGTCCAGGGTCTCCACTTGCTCTCTTGATACGGGATCGCTGATGCCCGCCGCGCGATCGAGGGTGGGCACGTTGTGATCGGGCACGGCGAGCACGGAATCCGTCCGCCACAGTTGCCGCCCGGCCAGGCGCAGCCCCTCGAAGGCCTGGGGCGAGGTGACTTCATGGACCAGGTGGCGGTCGATGTAGATCAGGCAGGTGCCGTCCTCGTTCTCGCGCACCACGTGGGCGTCCCACAATTTGTCGTAAAGGGTCTTGTTGCTCATCGTTTTCCGGATTGTCGCCGCCTTGCGGACGGCCATTCAAACAAGGGCCTATCATACCGCATTTGATCATATTCAGCCGGCAGTTGCATAAAACTGCTGGCGCAAGACAAGATACAAGGTACAAGGTACAAGATACAAGGGGAAGCGGCCTTTTGTACCATGCACCTTGTATTTTGTATCTTGTATCTTGTACCTTGCACTGCACCCACTTTGTTGCAATGACCGGGTTCATCACTGAGAACACGAAGGGCGCGAAGAAAGAAAAATGCGCTTTTCTTCGTGTCCTTTGCGCCCTTCGTGGTAATATCCGCTCCTGAAAGCCTCATTGCACCAACGCGCGAAACGCCACTCATGACAGCACGAATCATCGATGGAAAGGCCATCGCCATGGAGATCCGCCGCAAGGTCAGGGACCGCGTGGCGCAACGCCTGGCACAAGGCCTGCGCGCGCCGGGACTGGCGGTCATCCTCATCGGCAACGATCCCGCCTCGGAGGTATACGTGGCCAACAAGCGCCGCGCCTGCGAGGAAGCCAGCATCGTCTCCCGCGCCTACGACCTGGACGAGGACATCACCCAGGAGGCCCTGCTCGCCATCATCGACGAGCTGAACCAGGACGACACCATCGACGGCATACTGGTCCAGCTTCCCCTGCCGCGGCACATCGACACCGAGACCATCATCGAGCGCATCCGCCCCGACAAGGACGTGGACGGCTTCCATCCTTATAATATAGGCCGCCTCGCCCTGCGCATTCCCGTACTGCGCTCCTGCACCCCGAGAGGCATCATGACCCTGCTCGGGCACACGGGCGAGGAACTGAGAGGCCTGGACGCCGTGGTGGTCGGCGCCTCCAACCATGTGGGGCGCCCCATGAACTTCGAACTGCTGCTGGCCGGTTGCACCATCACCACCTGCCACCGCTTCACCCGCGACCTGGCCGCCCACGTGGCGCGCGCCGATATCGTGGTGGTGGCGGTGGGCAAGCCGGGCCTGATAAAGGGCGAGTGGATCAAACCCGGCGCCATCGTCATCGACGTGGGCATCAACCGCAACGAGCAGGGCAAGCTGGTGGGCGACGTGGAATTTGCCAGCGCCGTGGAACGCGCCGGCTGGATCACCCCCGTGCCCGGCGGGGTGGGTCCCATGACCGTGGCGACGCTGCTGGAGAATACCCTCTATGCGGCGGAAGCGCTTCATTGCGGCGTGAGACGCGAGACGTGAGGCGTTAGGCGAGACTGCTGTACACCTCACGTCTCACGTTTTCACTTCCTCCGCCAGCTCGTCCCCTCCGGCCCGTCCTCCAGCACGATCCCCATCTCGTCCAGTTGATCGCGGATGCGGTCTGACTCCGCCCAGTCCTTGTTGGCGCGCGCCGCGGCGCGGCGGGCGATGAGGGCCTCGATGGCCGCATCCGCCTCCTCGTCTCCATCGCCCTTGAAGTAGTCCTCCGCATCGCGCTGCAGGATGCCCAGCACCCCGCCCAGGTGCTTCAGGGTGGCGCCCAGGCGCGCGGCCTGCGCCGCGTCGCCGTCCGCCCGCGCCTGGTTGAGCTGACGCGCCAGGTCGAACAGCACCGCCAGGGCCTCGGGAGTGTTGAAGTCGTCGTCCATGGCCGCCTCGAAGCGCAGCACGTACGCGGCCTCGACCGCCTCCCCGGTATCCTGCGGCAGCCCCCTGAGGGCGGTGTAGAGGCGTTCCAGGGAGGCGCGGGCGTGATCCAGGTTGGCTTCGGAATAATTGAGGGGGCTGCGATAGTGGCTGGCGAGAATGAAAAAGCGCATCACTTCGGGATCGTAGGCCTTCAGCACCTCGCGCACGGTGAAGAAATTGCCCAGGGACTTGGACATCTTCTCCTCGTCGATCTGCACGAAGCCGTTGTGCATCCACACCTTGACGAAGGGGTGCTGTCCCGTGGCCGCCTCGGACTGGGCGATCTCGTTCTCGTGATGGGGGAACATCAGGTCCATGCCGCCGCCGTGGATGTCGAAGCGGGGACCCAGGCAGCAGGTGGACATGGCCGAACACTCGATGTGCCAGCCGGGCCGTCCCGCCCCCCAGGGCGCATCCCAGCTCGGCTCGCCCGCCTTTGCATGTTTCCACAACACGAAGTCCAGAGGGTCCTCCTTGGCCGCCTCCACTTCCACCCGCTCCCCGGCGCGCAGCTCGTCGGGATTCTTGCCGGACAGGCGGCCGTAGCCGGCGAAGCGCCGCACCCGGTAATAGACATCGCCGTTGTCCGCCCGGTAGGCGAAACCCTTGTCCAGGAGACGCTGGATCATGGCGATGATGGCCCCCATGGAGGCGGTGGCGCGGGGTTCCTCGTCGGGGGGCAGCACGCCCAGGGCCGCGGCGTCCTCGTGCATGGCGTCGATGAAGCGGCGGGTGAGCGCCTCCATGGGCTCCCTGTTCTCATGGGCCCGGGCGATGATCTTGTCGTCGATATCGGTAATATTGCGGACATAGGTGACGTCGAATCCACGATGGCGCAGATAGCGGGACACGACGTCGAACACCACCAGCACCCGCGCATGCCCCACATGGCAATAGTCGTAGACGGTCATGCCGCACACGTAGAGCCCCACCCTGCCGGGGGTGACGGGCGTGAAGACCTCCTTGGACCGGGTCAGGGAATTGTAGATCTGTAACATGGATTTCGGATCCCGCTCGCCATGGCTAAAAATCTGGAAACTTTACCAAAATTCGGGTGGCGTTGCATTTTTCACGCGCCGGGCGGTGCCTCGCCGCCCGGCAATCCCCGAAACATCCTCGGAAAAACCTTAAAATCCGCAAGACTTGTGTCGATAACAGGAATCAAGGGGAAGACAAGCAGGCCCGTCAAGGCCGCGCAGCAGAAAAACGAGGAGCCAAATACGATGAAAATCAATCTGCCAGTCACCGGGGTAGAGCGGGAATTGCAGGAAGGGGAGTTCATCGTCTCCACCACCGATCTCAAGGGCATCACCACTTATGCCAACGAGGCATTCATCCGCATCAGCGGCTTTTCGAAAGAGGAGCTGATCGGCAAGAATCATAACGTGGTCCGCCATCCCGACATGCCCCCGGCAGCCTTTGCGGATCTCTGGACCACCCTCAAGGCAGGCAAATCCTGGATGGGCATCGTCAAGAACCGCTGCAAGAATGGCGACCACTACTGGGTGGATGCCTACGTGACCCCCATGTTCGAGCACGGCCAGATCGTGGGCTACCAGTCGGTGCGGGTCAAACCGTCCCGCGACGACGTGGAACGGGCGGAAAAACTGTATCAAAGCCTCATGAGCGACAAGCCCGCGCGCCTGCGCCTGCCGCGCCTTACCATGAAACAGAAACTCTACGCCGGCACGGTCCTGATACTGACGGGCATCGGGGCCGCCTCCCTCGCCTTCGCGGGCACGGGGGCCGCCACTGCGGCCATGATCCTGATCCCGGCCCTGCTCCTGGCCTGCGCCAATATCCACCTGGCCCTGCGCCCCCTCGACCGCGTGATAGAGGACGCCGCCGCCATCGTGGACAACCCCGTCATGCAACAGGTCTATATCGGCTCCGCGGACGGCATACACAGGCCGGCTCTCGCCATGCGCATGCTCCAGGCCCGGCTGCGCACGGTCATCTCGCGCATTTCCGACAGCGCCACCACCCTCGCGTCGGTCGCCGAGGATACCGCGGCCAGGGTGGACCAGAAGCGCAACATCGTCCAACAGCAGAAGGCGGAAACCGACCAGGTGGCCACCGCCATGAATGAAATGACCGCCAGCGCCAAGGAAGTGGCCTCCAGCGCCGAGCAGGCCTCCCATGCCGCCGGCGAGGCGAGCCGGGAAGTGGACAACGGCAAGCAAGTCATGTCGCATATCATCGGCGCCAGCCAGAACCTGGCCGACGAGCTGACGCGCGCAGGCACGGTCATTCAGGATCTCAAGGAACGCAGCAACGACATCAGCGTGGTGCTGGAGGTCATCAAGAACATCGCCGAGCAGACCAATCTTCTCGCCCTCAACGCCGCCATCGAGGCCGCCCGCGCGGGCGAGCAGGGGCGCGGCTTCGCCGTGGTGGCCGACGAAGTGCGCACCCTGGCCCAGCGCACCCAGCAGTCCACGGAAGAAATCGAGGAAATGATCGAGAAATTCCAGACGGGCACCCGCCAGGCGGTAGACGTCATGGAATCCAGTTGCGCCCAGGCGCGCAAAACGGCGGACAGCGCCACCTCGGGGGGCGAGGCCCTGGAAACCATTACCCGCGATGTCTCCACCATCACGGACATGAACCATCATATCGCCACCGCCTCGGAAGAACAGACCGCCGTCACCGACGAGATCAACCGCAGCATACACAATATCTCGCAAATGACCGACGAAACGGTGCACGCCATCCAGCAGATCGCCAGCGCCAACGAACAGCTTGCGGAGCTGGCGAGAAGCTTCCAGGGCATGTCCCGGCAGTTCAACGCCTGAGCCCCCCGGCCCGGCACCGCGCCCATGGCGGGTGGGCGCACTTGTGCGCGGCGGGCCAACTCCTGTATCTTTGCCTTGTCCCTCAACCCGACAACGCGAGATCCCGATCATGAACCTGTCTTTCTCCCGGTATGCCGCCCTCGTGATACTTCTGCTGCTGGCCGCCCCCGCCTTGGCGGGAGAGGCGCGCCCGGACCCGCGCCCCAGGGTATTGATGGAAACCAGCGCGGGCAATATCACGCTGGAGCTGGACCGCGGCAAGGCGCCGCTGACCGTGGAAAATTTCCTGCGCTACGTCAGGGACGGATTCTATGACGGCACCGTGTTTCACCGGGTGGTCAGGGATTTCATGATCCAGGGGGGCGGCTACACCAGCGACTTCCGCAAGAAACAGACCCGCCCCCCCATCCGCAACGAGGCGGACAACGGCCTCAGCAACCGCCGCGGCACCATCGCCATGGCACGCACTTCCGATCCCCACTCGGCCACGGCGCAGTTCTTCATCAACACGGTCAACAACCGCCACCTCGATTTCAGGGCGCCCACGGAAGCGGGATACGGCTATGCCGTCTTCGGCAAGGTCATCTCGGGCATCAATGTCGTGCAGCGCATACAGAGCCTGCCCACGCGGGCCGTCAACAAACGCTTGGTCAACGTCCCTCAGCCGGTGGTCGTCATTGAAAGGGTTTCCGTCATAGAAAAATAACCCCTGACGGACCGTGCCCGCTTCCATCCACATCGGCACCTCGGGCTGGCACTACCCCCACTGGAAGCACCGCTTTTATCCCGGCGACCTGCCTTCCAGCGCCTGGCTGGGCTATTACGCGCGGCGACTGGACAGTGTGGAGATCAACAGCACCTTCTACCGCCTCCCGGAGGAAAGCACGGTGGAGAAGTGGCGCCAACAGACAACCGCCGGCTTCACTTTTTCCGTCAAGGCCCCACGGGCCATTACCCACCACAAGAAACTCAAGCAGTGCGGGCCGCTCACCGCGGAATTCCTGGAGCGACTGTCGCCCCTGGATGACAAGCTGGGGGTGGTTCTGTTCCAGCTACCGCCGCGCTGGCACTGCAATACGGGCCGCCTGGAGGCCTTTCTGGGAAACCTGCCGCCGGGACCGGACTACGCCTTCGAATTCCGCGACCCCTCCTGGCACAACGAAGAGGTCTACACCCTGCTGCGCAAGGCCAATGCCGCCTTCTGCCTCTATGAACTGGGAGATACCGAAACCCCGCTCGTGACCACGGCCGGCTTCGTCTACGTGCGCCTGCACGGCCCGGCGGGTCCCTATGCCGGCAGCTATGCGCCGGCTGCCGTGCGCCGCTGGGCGCGGCGCCTGCGGCGCTGGCAAGGAGAAGGAAAGGAGTGCTGGCTGTTCTTCGACAACGACCAGAATGCCCATGCGGTGAAAAACGCCCTTGCCCTGCAGCGGGAAATGGGTACCAAACGCTGATCCACGCCTTCTTTTGCCACCGCGCGCCGCGACCGCGGGTCGAGCGAAGCGGGCAGGATCACAAGGCGTCCGCGTCTTCCTCGCCCGTGCGGATGCGAATGACACGCTGCACGTCACTGACGAAGATCTTGCCGTCGCCGATCTTGCCGGTGCACGCGGCCCCGGTGATGGCCTCCAGGCAGGCATCGAGCTGATCCTCGCTGATGACCACGTCGATCTTGACCTTGGGGAGAAAGTCCACCACATACTCGGCGCCCCGGTAGAGTTCCGTATGCCCCTTCTGGCGCCCGAATCCCTTGACCTCGATGACCGTCATGCCGGTGATGCCGATCTCGGACAACGCCTCCCGCACGTCATCGAGCTTGAACGGCTTGATGATTGCCTCGACCTTTTTCATTTTGTGCTTCCTCCCGCTGTTTTTGTCGATTGTCTGTGTAAACCCAAAATTGAGTACTGGGATTGTGAAAGGTACAAGGTTCAAGGTACAAGATACAAGGGAAGCAGCCATTTGCACCTTGCACCTTGTACCTTGCACCTTGTACCTTGTACCTTGTACCTTGTATCTTGCGCCTTCCCACCACAGTTGTCTATTAACCCGGCAACAATATATGTCGTGTTCAGCCGTCGCGTGCCGGTTCACGGCAAGGCGGCGTTGTGCCGCCGTAGTCATTCTACGGCAAGCAACGCCAACGCCGTCCGTGGGCCGGCACGCGGCGGCCTGTCTTTTTCAAATCAATTCGTTAGGCGCTTCAGGCCCGCGCGGGCTCGGCGTTGCGCCCCTTGGCAAGGGCTCGCCATTCCCTGCGG
>WGFB01000063.1 GCA_015492435.1 Gammaproteobacteria bacterium
TACAAGGTACAAGGTACAAGGGAAGTAGCTTTTTGTACCTTGTCCCTTGTATCTTGCACCTTTCAACGACGACGCCCTACCTGCTGTGGCATCGCTTCGATCTGCGCCGCGCCATCGCCACCTCGGCCGCCTGCGGCGTGCCCATCGCCTGCGCGGGCGCCCTGGGCTATCTCCTGGCGGACTGGCACAGCGGCATGGAGGCCGCGCTGCCATGGCAGACGGGCTATGTCTGTTGGCCCGCCGTGCTCGGCATGTCCGTGACCGCCATCGCCACCGCGCCGTGGGGCGCCAGACTGACCCACAGCCTGCCCGTGGGCCTCATGAGAAAAAGTTTCGCCCTGGTGCTCATCGTGGTGGGCGCGCACCTGTTGTCAGGTTGATTCAGGCCTCCTCGGGCGTGGCCTCCGCTCCGGTATCCACGGGCTCCCGGGTGGTGTGACTGGCGATGGTTTCCAGGAAAACCTGTCCGTAGCGCTTCAGCTTGTGTTCCCCGATGCCGCTTATGGCGCGCATTTCATCCAGTGAGCGGGGCCTGATGCGGGCCATCTCCATCAGTGTGCTGTCGTGAAAGATCACGTAGGGCGGCACGCCCTGCGCCTCGGCCAGCGTCAGGCGCAGGCGGCGCAGGGCCTCGAAGAGGGAGGCGTCTTGCGGGCGCAGATGGCCACCGGCTGCCTTGTTTTTCTTACTGGTTCTCTCCGCTTTGCGCAGCCTGCGCAGCTCGATGCCGGCCTCGCCGCGCAGCAGGGGGCGGCACAGGTCCGTGAGGCGCAGGGTGCCGTGCCCTTCCAGGTCCACTTCGAGATAGCGGCGGGCGATGAGCTGGCGGAACAGGCTGCGCCATTCCGTGTTGTTCAGCTCGCCGCCGATGCCGTAGGTGCTGAGGCGGTGGTGGCCGTTGTGGTGGATGCGCGCATCGTCCTTGCCACACAGCACGTCGATGACATAGTTGACGCCGAAGCGCTGCCCCGTGCGGTAGACGCAGGAAAGGGCCTTGCGCGCCGCCTCGCTGCCATCCCAGGTCTGTGGCGGGCTGAGGCAGTTGTCGCAATTGCCGCAGGGGGCCTCGCAGGCCTCGCCGAAGTATTCCAGCAGGGCGCGGCGGCGGCAGGTGGTCAGTTCGCACAGGCCCAGCATGGCCTCCAGTTTCTGGTGGGCCACGCGCTTGTAGCGCTCGTCGCCATCGCCTTCCTGCATCATCTGGCGCAGGGTGATGACGTCCTGCAGGCCGTAGGCCATCCAGGCGTTGGCGGGCAGGCCGTCGCGGCCCGCCCGGCCCGTCTCCTGGTAATAGGCCTCGATGCTCTTGGGCAGGTTGAGATGGGCGACGAAGCGCACGTCGGGCTTGTCGATGCCCATGCCGAAGGCGATGGTGGCCACCACGATCACGCCCTCCTCGCGCAGGAAGCGCTCCTGGTGGCGGTGGCGCACCTCGTCCGCCAAGCCGGCATGATAGGGGAGGGCGACGCGGCCCCTGTCATTCAGCCAGGCGGCGATGCTTTCCACCTTCTTGCGTGACAGGCAGTAGACGATGCCGGCATCGCGCGGGTGTTCCCGTTCGAGGAAACGCCACAACTGCTCCCGCGCATTCTGGCCCTCGCTGAGGGCATAGCGGATATTGGGGCGGTCGAAGCTGTTGATGAAGACCGCCGCCTGCTCCAGCCCGAGCTGGGCGATGATCTCGGCGCGGGTGCGCTGGTCCGCGGTGGCGGTGAGGGCGATGCGCGGCACCCCGGGAAAGCGCTGGTGGAGAATGGAGAGCTGCTGGTATTCGCGGCGGAAGTCGTGTCCCCACTGGGAGACGCAGTGGGCCTCGTCGATGGCGAACAGGGCGATGCGCGACGCCTCCAGCAGGGCCAGCATGTGCTCCGTGAGCAGGCGTTCCGGGGCGACGTAAAGGATGTCCAGGCCGCCCTCGCGCAGGGCCTGTTCGGTGGCCCGCACCTCCTCGAAGGACAGGGTGGAATTGAGAAAGGCGGCGCGGATGCCCAGTTGCCGCAGGGCGTCCACCTGGTCCTTCATGAGGGCGATGAGGGGGGAAACCACGATGCCCGTGCCCTCGCGCACCAGGGCGGGGATCTGGTAACAGAGGGATTTCCCCCCGCCCGTGGGCATGAGGGTCATGACATCACGCCCCTGTATCAGGGTCTGGATGATGTCTTTCTGGTGATGGCGGAAGCAGCGGTAGCCGAAGACCTCTTCCAGGATGTGTTGGGCGCTCTTTGTCATGCAGGGAAATTGTAACCCGGCTTTCCACCCGGCGCGAATCAGCGGCGGCAGGTCATCCTGGTGAGAAACGCGGGTTGACCCGGCAACGATCTATATCATGTTCAGCCGGTATTCATTGTGGATTTTTCAGAGCGTTGACAAAACAGGAGCTGACTATCTGGCCGTATCCACGTCATCGTGTTTCTTCAACATCAGCTTGTTCGTGTGGGCGCTGTCTTGTGGCAGCAGATTGGCATTGATATCCAGCAATTGCTTGATTTGCTCGATCAGCATGGCCAGGCCCATGAAGCCGGATTTGCGCAGATAGACATCGTCATGATGCCTGATGATGATCTCCACCACTTCAATCAAGGCAACCGCGTCTGTCAGTTGGTCCAGAAAGCGCCCCTTGAAAGACACGACCTGGTCGGTTTCCAGGATTTCTTTTTCGGATTTCAGAGTGATGCTGTTGGAGTTTTCTGCGGTCATTCCCTTCTCCCCGTTGTTAGTCGCCTTCAATGCCAATTTCCTGCTTCCGGTTCCTGCCTTGCCTGAATGAACTGGATTTGTCGGCCTGTCACTATTGTTGCAAGTGAAATGAAATTTTTTATTCGATTACCGGTTCGTGATCTTCATAGTTTTCAATCAGGTAGCGTATGTTGAATACATTCGCGATCCTGTTCATGATGTGCATGCACACCATGCCGCCATCGCGAAAATTCGACAAGTGCGTCCGGCTGACATTTATTTTCATGGACAGTTTGTTGATGGAATCGATGCCGTCGGTGCGTTTGTGGATGTTCATCAGCTCTTCACGGAGCCGCTTGATGAGATTATCCATGCCGACGACATCATATTTGGGCAGGTTCTGGATGAATTGCGCCGCCTTGGCCAGGGCGTCCAGTGTTTCCTGGTAGGTGATTTCCTTGCCTGCTTCCAGCTCGTGGGAGAGCTGTTGCACGGATTGCAGGCCGCTTTCCTGAGTGAAGAGCTGTATGACGGATGCTTTTTGGTTCATTTCAGATACCTCCCTTTATCCCCATTGCAACAATA
>WGFB01000064.1 GCA_015492435.1 Gammaproteobacteria bacterium
GCCTCTGGCATCCCTGCCGGTACTCAATGTAGCATGCCCGGCTGGCTGCGCAAGCCTCTTCGCAAAACTACTGTTCGTTGCAGCAGCATGGGTTACCTGAGCGCAAGGGCGGGGTTTATTTTGCGATTACGATGGTGATGGCCAGGCTTTGGCAGAGCGCTTGAAAGACGCGCAGTGCGCTGCCGGCACTGTGCCCCAGACCCTGGATGCGTCCCTCGTCTTCTCGAGCAGCTACACCAGGCAGCGGGCCGTCTGCACGGCGTTGACCGCTGTGTGTTCCGCGCCTTCGAGGAAAAAGTCGAGCCACTGTTCCCAGCCTCCCTCGCGACGCACCATGTCCAGCAGGATTGTTGCCGGACTATAAAGATGATGAATTTGGATCAGCCAGGAAAGAACTCCAGGGGATAGGTGATGGTGACGTCGCCCACGTCCTCTTCGGGGCCGAAGTCGAAGAGCTTGACGCGCATGACCAGTTTGCGTTCCAGGGAGGGGTCGTCCAGTTCGCTGCTGACGATCTCGCAGGCGGTGACCTTGCCCGAGGGGGCGATGGTGAGTTTCAGCACCACCTTGCCCTCCAGGGCCGGGTTGCGGCGCAGGGCGCGGTTGTAGAGGGCGTTGAGACGCCCCTTGTTGATATCGAAGACCAGCTCGATGTCCTCCTTGCTGCGCGTGGGCGGTGCCCCGGCCTGTGCCGCCAAGTCCTCGCTGCCGGGGCTGACGACCTGGGTGATGACGTGTTCCGCCAGTTCGGTGGTGCCTGTCTCACGGCTCAGGGTGGAGGTATCGATACCGCCGCTGGCCTTGGCGATGTCCTTGTTGATGACCGAGGGCGCGGCCTTGGGAGGTGGTTTCCTGGTGGCGCGCCGCAGGGGTTTGTCCTTTTTCTTGAGTTTCTTGATCACCTCGTTCTGGCGCAGGGCCGAGAGTTCGCTGCTCAGGGCCAGCAGGCCCGAGCGGGCGGCCTTCTCGCGCGCGGCTTCCTTCCTGGCCTCGGGAGGGGGCTCGGGCTTGGGCGGTGGTTTTTTCTCCGGTTCCGGCTTGGGGGGCGGTTCGGGCTCCGGTTCAGGCTTGGGCTCCTCAACAACAGGCGGCTCGGGAACGGGTTCTTCCTTGACCGGTTCCGGTTCGGGTGGCGGTGGTGGGGGCGGGGGTTTGCGCTCCATGACCAGTTTCGCCAGGCGTGGGGAAACGTTGTCGGGACGGGACAGGTCCGGTTGTTCCACGTCGAGGAGTGGCACCACGATGCCGAGGAGCAATGATGCCGCCAGCACGGTTGCCAGGATGGCGCGGAAGCGTTTTTCCTCGGCGGCGGAATCCAGCCACGGCGGCAGATGAGGCTGTGGGGCAGCGGTGCTCATGTCATTCGTCGTTGTCGGGATATTTCTGCATCACGGCCAGGGAAACCTGGCCGTAGTTCGCCTTGGTGCCCGTGAGCATGATCTTTTTCAGCAGGCGGTAGGGAATGGTCTTGTCGGCCATGATGTTCATTTCGGGGCGGAGCGCATCTTCGCCGGGGGTCAGGATGGCGCGCGCGCTCATCGCCTCCAGGGCCTTCTGCAGCGCCGGGATGTCGGTGAGTTCGCTGTCCAGGGCTTCCTGAACCGAGAGGATGCGGCGTCCCTGCACGAGGATGGCTTCGTTGGTCACCATTACCGTGACGGCCTCCTCCGGGTGCTGCTGGGCGAAGGATTCGGGCAGCTTGACGGACTTGGTGCTGGGCAGGACTTCCACGTCTGAGGCGTTGACCAGCAGGAAGAATACCAGGATGGTGAAGATGTCCATCAGGGATACCAGATTGAGCTGGGTGGAGCCCTTGTGGCGCTTGTAGGTGCGCTCCATGCGCAGGGCCCGGCGTGACATCTTCATGGTTTGTTCCCCTGGGCGCCGGGCGCGTCGCCAATGGAAATATCGGGAAACAGTTCGGCGTTCACCAGCGTCCCGTCACGGCGCAGACGGACCGAGCGCACCGTGTCCATGACCTGTATGAGGTCGTCATAGGGAATGTCGGGCTCCAGCAGAATGGTGGTGTCCGTCTTGTCCGGCACCAGGGCCTTGATGCGCTGCATCTCCCCGGAGAGACGGGCCAGCGGGTAGCCCTCTACCGTTTTGGCGAGGGACATGGGCGGGTTGCCGCGATCGGCGATCTCGATGCGGTCGCCGCGCACGATGACCTCGATGCGCAGCACTTCCTCCTGTTGCTGGTCGATGGCGTCACCCTCCTCGGGCAGGGCCAGTTCCAGGATGGCAATGCGCGAGAACACGGCGGTGATGAGCAGGAACGGCACCAGGATCACCATGAGGTTCATGAACGCGGTGATATTCATCTCCGGCGTGTGATGCCGGTGTTGGCGCCAACGTCGTCGCATGGAGGGTTACGCCTTGCCGGCGGGCTTGCTGGAGATGATGTTGAGAAACTTGACGGCGGACATCTCCAGGCTGTCAACCAGTTCGGTGGTCTTGGTCTGCAGCAGGGCGTGGATGAGCAGCAGGGGGATGGCGACCATGAGGCCGAAGGCAGTGGTGTTCATGGCCACCGAAATGCTGGCGGAGAGGAGATCGGCCTTTTCCGCGGGATTGGCCGAGGCCACGGCGGTGAAGCCCTGGATGAGCCCGATGATGGTGCCCAGCAGGCCCAGGAGCGTGGCGAGATTGGCGAAAGTGGCCAGGTAGTGGGTGCGTTTCTCCAGGCGCGGCATGACCTCCATGAGGCCTTCTTCCATGGCGGTCTCGATTTCATCGCGCTGGGTGGCCGATGTGGAGCGGCTCAGGCCGTAGCCGAGGATCTTGCCGATGGCGGCGTTGGATTTCTCGGTGATCTCAATGGCCTTGTCGAGATTGCCCTGGTCCAGGGCCGCCATGATGTCCTTCCAGTCGCGCTTGTTGGCGCTGTTGACGCTGGCGAGGTAGATGTATCGCTCCGCCGCGATGGCGATGCCGAAGGCCAGGATGATGACAATGGGGTACATGAATACCCCCCCGTTCTGAAAGAACAATACTACCGTATCGAAAAACTCCATCTATATTCTCCTTATGCCGGTTGTCCGCCTACCGGGGTGTTTCGTTGGGTTTAGCCGTTTGTTCCAGTTGCAGCTTCAAGCGAAAGGTTTCGCGGTCGATGGGCTCCGGCTCATGCCTGATCAGGCTGCGCCAGGGCCGTTTGGGCAGGGAGGTTGTCGCGGTTTCCCGCCAGGGAATGTTGAAGCGCACGCGGGGGGATTCCTCTTCGCCGATGATGGCGGTACCCTCCAGCTCCAGCGTGGTTTGCGCGCTGGCCATGCCGGGCAACAGAGCGAGACAGGTGGCCAGTAACAGGATGCAGGCACCTTGCTTCATGGTTGCGCCTCCAGGCGGCGCTGGAGATCGATGATCCACAATTTGACTTCTTTGTCTTCCTTTTTCTGCAAACGCTGGTAGTCCTCGTAGTGTTTCAGCGCCAGACGGGGTTGTTGCAGATAGAGGTCGAAGGTGATGCCCAGGTTGAGGTGGGCATAGGCATAATCGGGATCGATGGCCAGGGCTTTCTCGTAGGCATCGCGCGCCTCCTTGAAGCGGCCCGCCTCACGGTACAGGATGCCCAGTTGATTGTAAGCGGGCGCGCTGTCGGGCTTGAGTTCGATAGCCTTGAGAAAGGCCTGCTCGGCCTCTTTCGGGCGCCCGGTGCGCGCGTAGACGATGCCGAGATTGGTATGGGGGCCCGCCAATTGGGGGGCGCGCTGTATGAGGTTCCGCAGCAGGGGTTCGGCCTGGGCGTAGCGTTCTTTCTTCATGAGTTTCAGGGCGCGCCCGTAATCCTTCCTGACATCCGGGGAAATGGCGGGGGGCGCCGAGGCGTCCTGCCGCGGCGTTTCCTGCTCGGGCGGAGTGGCGCAGCCGGCCAGGCCAGCCAGCAGGGCCAGCAGCAGGGCCGTGCCGCGGAAAAGGCATGCCCCGGGATGCATGCCGTTCCGGGAGGCAGCAAACCGCCGGCCGGCCGGCGCCTCATTAGTTGATGGTTTTGACAAAGCTCACCCTTTTTTCAGATTTGGCATAGCGTGCCGGCAGCAGCTCGGCCAGGCGCTCGAAGCTTGCCCTGACCCAGTCGTCGTAGATCCCCTGCCGGATGTTGTCCACATTGGATTCGTGTAGTTTAATGGCCTCTTCCTCAAAGGGATAGGCCTCTTCTTCCAGCAGGATGTCGTATTGTTCCCGCTCGTCGCGCGACAGGCCGGGAGGGCGCTGCGAGTCCAGCAGGCTCCTGCTGAGGTCGTAGTAGATCTCGCCGATCTGGTAAGTGGCCGCCGTGGTGATTTCCGCGATGTTGTAGTCTATGGCGCGTCCATAGGCGGCGAGCGCGGATTCCATGGCCTGTTTCTTGGTGCGCAGGCTCTTTTCCAATGGCGTGACGAGGCGGATGTTCTTGTAGATCTGGTGAACGGGTTCCGCCAGTGCGAGCGCCGCATTGGCCGCCACTTCCCGGCTGTAGGGCGTGCTGGCCGCGCCCGCCATCTCGTCCGCCTCGATGATCTTGTTCATCCAGTAGCGTTTCTGGTGGCTGTAGCCTTCCTGCTCGCTCAGGGCCACCAGGCGCATGCGGGCCTGCTGAGCCTGGTCGAGAGGGAAGGGGAAGGCCTCCACATAGTGCTTATAGGCGGTGGTGGCCTGGGTAGTCCCGCCAGCCTTCTCATAGAGTTCGGCGGCTTGCCACAGCGCTTCTTGTTTCAGCAGGGTGTCGCGGCTGCGCATGCCGATCTCAAGATAGGCGTCGGCGGCCTTGACGGGATGGCCGCCCTGTTGATAGGCGTAGGCAAGCTTGCGGGAGACATCGGCCTCCCAGCGGTTGCCGGGGAATTCGGACTGGAGCCGTTCCAGCGTCTCGATGGCCCGATTCCAGTCCCGCAGCGAGATCAGGGCGGCGCCGGCATCGTGCAGGGCCGTGGCGGTGATTTCCGACTGCCGGGATACCTCCGGCACGCGCAGGAAATAGGCGATCATCCGCTGGGTGTCGCCCCGGTCGCGGGCGGCTTCCGCCTGCTTGTAGTAGGAGGCGGCCAGACGTTCTTCGAGGGCCGGGCGGCGCGCATCCCCTTCATCGGCGAGCAACAGGGCGATCTCGTAGGCGCGGGCGGCGTCGTCGTATTGCTCGCGGTCGAAATGGATATGCCCCTGGATGGTCCAGGACGACAGCCGCAGAGGGTCCGTTGGGAGCGGACCCTGCAGGGCGCGTTCCGTGAGGGCCAGGGCGCGGTCATAGTCGCCATCGGCGAACAGCTCCTCGGCGGTACGCACCAGAACGGCGGGGGTCTGGGGATGTTCCGGAAAATGCGTGGTGAATTTCAGGGCTTCCTCGATACGCTCCTGGCGCGCGGCGGCCCGCCGCGCAGGCGGCGCGCCGCGCAGGCGGGCGTCACGCAGGGTGAGGGCCGCGTAACCGGCCTCGGCGGCCAGCTCATGCTTGGTGTAGCCGTAGGCGGTGCGTTCGTATTCCACGATCGCTTCCTGATAGCGGCCTGTCTCGTTGAGCAGTTCGGCCAGCAGGAAATTGAGGCGCGGGCTTTCGGGATCCTCCGGAAACAGGGACAGATAGTTGCGGTACATGCTGGCCACGGGCGCGAAGTCGGCTGGATCGCCCGAGGCCTGGGCCAGGGCGTGATAATGCTGTGCCAGATCCATCAGGTTTTTTCTGAGGCTGACGCCGATGATGGGGTAGTCGCTGATGTCATGGTTGATCCAGAAAGGACTGTTGAAGCCATAGCGGTCGATGAAATCCTGTTTTGCTTTCCAGGCCAGGGAATGGAAGCCGGCGTCTTCGTAGGTTTCGTAGACCCTGATCTGGTAGTAAGGGGCCTCGGGATGGCCGGGGTTGAGTTCGACAAAGCTGGCGTAGGCGCCGGCCGCGTCCGTGTAGCGCTGCTTGGCCAGATAGCGCTGCGCCAGGGCTTCGTAGATCAGGTCGTCGTAGGGGCGCTGGCGGCGCTGGTTGAGATAGGCCTTGATGGCCTGGGTTTCTTCCAGGTATTCGAAGCTCATGTTGATGGCCCGCATGGCGTCCCGCACCAGGGCCTGGTCGTCGCTGCTCAGGGCGCGCAGGGACTCGCCCTTGACGAACCGCCCGCCGGGGGCCAGTCTGTCATCCAGCACCATGAACAGGGCATCCAGGGCGGGTTCGTAGTCGCCCATGCTGAACAGGGTCCATCCCAGCTTGTAATAGGCCTCGACGTAGAATGGAGAGCGGGGCTGCTGGAGGATAATGGTTTCGTAGACTTCCGCGGCCCGCGGGAATTCCCGCAGTTCGAACAGAATCTCCGCGCGGCGGAAGTAGGCCTCGTCACGGTATGGGGAGCCGGGATAGGTCTCGATGAGGCGCTGCAGGGTCGCCAGGGTATCGTCGTCGCGGCCCGCGTCATCGTAGGCGTGAGCCAGCTTGTAGAGAATACTGTCGCCTTCGGGCGCATCCGGATAGGCGCGCATGAAGTTGTCGTACAGTGCCCGCGCTTTGTCCAGGTGCCGGTCCGATTTGTCGCGCTGAAATTTCAGGTATTCCCGGGACAGGGCCAGTTGCTGGTCGGCGATGCGGCGCATCACCTGGCGGCGCAGGGCCGGGTCGGGCGTGCTGGCGAGCAGGTCGCGGTAGGCCTCGATGGAGACTTCCTTGTCCACCTCGGGGTCGGGTTCGTAGATGATGATGGACAGGGTATTGTCGAGCCGCTCGATGGTGGCGGTTTCCGCGTGGGCGGAGGCCATCGCCAGGGTCAGGGGCAGGCAGCAGAGGCAGCGCCACTTCATGATTTCTTGTCCGTCAGTTCATCCAGCAGGCGGGCGCGGGCGTATTGAGCGTCGAGCAGGTATTGCCGCAGTTGCTCACGCTGGCGGGCCAGCACCTCCAGCACTTGTGCCCGCACGCGCGCTCTTTGACGCGCCAGGAGGCCGGGGATCTGTTGTCTCAAGTGTTGCAGATCGCCGGCCAGCCCGGGATCGAGAGGCAGGGTCACCGCGATGCCCAGGGTGTTTTCCATGTCAGCCTTCAGGCGGGGCGTGGAGGCGGTGAGATTGTTGAGCCTCAACAGGGTGAGATGGCGGTTCAATGCCTGCCGCAGGCCGGGGTCGTCCATGAGCACTGACAGGTAGGGCGCCAGCGGGGAGCGGCGTATGCGCTGCCAGACGGTTTGTGCCTCAAGGTCTTGGGGACTGGCGTCGGCGAGCAAGGTGGTCAGCCAGGCCGGGCCGTCCGCCTGTTCCATGATTTCGTCCAGGCGGTTGAGCTGTTCCTGGTAGGCCGTGATGGCGGCATCGAATCTCTTGCGCGCCTGGGTGTGGGATTCCAGCCGCCACAGGGCATGGGGCACTCCGGACAGGGCTTCCAGAGTGATGGGGCTGGCGGGGTCGTCTTCCAGTAGTTCCACCCAGGCGCTTTGCGCGAGGCGGGGATTGCGCGCCTGCCACTCCACCCAGCCCAGGGCGAGAAGGGCCTGGCGGGCATAGGGGCCGGCGTGGCTGGCCCGTTGCAGTGCCTGGCGGGCCTCCCGGGACTTGCCCTGCTCCAGGTAGAGATGGCCCAGGGTGATGTTGGCCTGATCGCGCAAGGCTTCTTCCTCGGCGCTCTCCGCGTTCAGCCTGCCCATCGCTTCGAGGGTTTCGATGGCTTGGGACTGCCTGCCGCTGCGTAGTTGGGCAACAGCCAGATTGTATTGCGCGTAGGGGGATGCCGAGCGGCGGCCAGCCAAGGATTCGAGCAGTTTGGCCGCGCGTTCATGTGCGCCCCGGGCCAGGGATACCTGGGCCTGCAGCAGGGTGAAATCCTGCCGGATCTCTTCGGGAAGCCGGCCATCCACGCGTGCCAGGGCTGCCTGGGCTGCTTCAAAATCCCCACGTTCATAGAAACCATGGCCCAGGAGGTACCAGCTTTTTCTGCGTTGCGAGGGGGAGAGGAGGGCGGATGCATAGCGGTCGAAGCGGTCGAAACGCGGGACTGGGTCCTCCGCCACCCCATGGGCCAGCTGCAGCCATTCACTCACCAGCACGCGATGCTGGGGGGTATAGGCCTGGAGTTGGGGCGAGACGCCACCGCGCGGACTTGCCGTCTCCTCGGCCACCGCGAGACCGCAGGTGGCAAGTATGCCGTACAACAGCATATACGATAGCGTCTTCATGGCGATGCAGTGACTTCAGGTGTAAGGGTTTGTAAAAGGCGTATCTTTCAAGGTTCTTCGATCATGGAAACCCGGTTCTTCCTGGGCCATCAGGCAGGCCCGACCGGGCGGGTCGCAAGTCTTGCGTGAATCCAGCAGGCTACCCAACCCGTTAGAAGGGGTGGGACCCGTTTGGTTCAGAAGCGGTGAACAGCAAACTCTATTATACAATATTCCACGACAAAATGCGTGCCTATGGCGGGGGAAAGGAAGGGGCGCTGGGCAGCGCCCCCCGGCTCAGGATTGGGGAAACAGGACCTTGCTGGCGGCGGCGACGGCCTTGCCGCTGTCGATGGGGGCGCCGAGGCGGCTCAGGACGTCGTCGAGTGCGCCGAGGCAGGTGAGGACGTTGCGGGCGTTGCAGGCGTGGCCCATCAGCCCGATACGCCACACCTTGCCCGCCATCTCCCCCAGGCCGGCGCCGATCTCGAGCTGATATTGTTCCAGCAATTGCCGGCGCACGGTGGCGTCGTCCACGCCCGCGGGGATGCGGATGGCATTCAGCTGGGGCAGGCGCACGCTTTCCTCCACCACGTAGCTCAGGCCCATGGCCTCGATGCCGGCCTTGAGGGCCCGGTAGTGATGCTCGTGGCGCGCCCAGGCCTGTTCCAGGCCCTCCTCCTTGAGGATGAGCAGGGCCTCGTGCAGGCCGTAGAGGGCGTTGATGGGCGCGGTGTGATGATAGGCGCGCTTGCCGCCCGAGCCCCAGTAACCCATCACCAGGTTGAGGTCCATGAACCAGCTCTGCACCGGGTGCTTGCGGTTGCGGATTTTCTCCACGGCGGCCTCGCTGAAGCTGACGGGGGACAGTCCCGGCGTGCAGGAGAGGCACTTCTGGGTGCCGGAATAGATGGCGTCGATCCGCCAGTCGTCCACATGAAGGGGGATGCCCCCCAGGGAGGTAACGGCGTCCACGATGGTGAGGCAGTCGTGGCGGCGGGCGATTTCAACCAGGGTCTTGACATCGGAACACACCCCTGTGGATGTTTCCGCGTGGACGAAGGCCACGATTTTCGCATCGGGGTGGGCCTTGAGGGTGTCTTCCAGCTTGTTGGCGTCCACGGCGGCGCCCCAGGTGTCCTGCACCATGACGGCCTCGGCCCCGCAACGTTCCACGTTTTCCTTCATGCGCCCGCCGAACACGCCGTTCTGGCACACCACCACCTTGTCGCCGGGCTCCACCAGGTTCACGAAACAGGTCTCCATGCCCGCGGAGCCGGGAGCCGAGACGGGCATGGTGATGGCGTTGCGGGTCTGCAGGGCGTACTGCAGCAGGTCCTTCATGTCGTCCATCATGGCGATGAAGGCCGGATCGAGGTGGCCGATGGTAGGGCGCGACAGGGCCTCCAGGATGCGCGGGTTGACATCGGAGGGGCCGGGCCCCATGAGGGTCCGCCGGGGCGGATGGAATGATTTCATGATATTTCCTCTGGTTTTCCTTGCATCTGCTGGGCGCAAATCTTACGGGAAATCGGGCGCCCTTTCATCAATGCGGCTTGTATGGTCATTTCTCCAGCGGGGCCAGAAGCTCGATCCAGTGCCTGACCGGCGTCTGCGTCCCTCCCTGGAGGTGTATGAGACAGCCGATGTTGGCGGTTGCGATGCAGGATGGCGCTTCAGCTTCCAGTGCGCCTAGCTTGTTCCTGAGCAATTGCCCGGACAGTTCCGCTTGCAGGATGCTGTAGGTGCCGGCGGCGCCGCAGCACAGGTGGGCGTCGGCGACGGGCAGCAGGCGGTAGCCGCGGGCCGTCAGGATCCTTTCCACCTGGCCGCCCAGCTTGAGGCCGTGCTGCAGGGAACAGGGGGCGTGAAAGGCGATGGGGGCTTGCCCCGCCGCCTCGTGGCGCAGGGGCGTCAGGTCCTCGGTGGCGATGACCTCCGCTATGTCGCGGGTCATGGCGGCGAGGCGCGCCGCCTTGTCGGCGTAGCGGGGATCGTCGCGCAACTGCCAGGCATAATCCTTGAGCATGCTGGTGCAGGCGCTGGCGGTGGAGACGACGGCCTCGGCGCCGGCCTCCACGTGGGGCCACCAGCCGTCGATGTTGCGGCGCATGCGCGCGCGCGCCGCCTCGGCGGCCTCCAGGTGCAGTTCGAGGGCGCCACAGCAGCCGCCGCCGGGAACCGAGCGCAGGGAGATGCCCAGCCGGTCCAGGACGCGGGCGGCGGCGGTGTTGATGTGGGCATGGGAGGCGGCCTGGACGCAGCCGTCCAGGACGATCATGGTGCGTTCGTGGCGGGGCGGCGGCCATGCGCCAGGCTCGCGCCGGGCGCCGGTCAGGGCCCGGGCGGGCTGCGCCAGGCGCCGGGGCAGCACGCCCCTGAAGAGGCGCGCCAGGGGCAGCAGGATGCGCAGGCGGCGGGCGTCGGCGAGCACGCCACGCAACAGCCGGCGCAGCAGGCGCCGCGGCGCGGGGCGCGGCTGGCGGTGTTCCAGGTGTTCGCGGCCCAGTTCCAGGAGACGGCTGTAATGGACCCCCGAGGGGCAGGTGGTCTCGCAGGCGCGGCACACCAGGCAGCGGTCCAGGTGCTGGCGGGTGGCCTCGCCGGCGGTTTCCCCCTCCAGCATCTGCTTGATGAGATAGATGCGTCCGCGCGGTCCGTCCAGTTCGTCTCCCAGCAACTGGTAGGTGGGGCAGGTGGCGTTGCAGAAGCCGCAGTGCACGCAACTGCGCAGGATGGCCTCCGCCTCCTGGCCCAGCGCGGTCGCCTTCAGTTCCGGGGTGATGCGTGTTTCCATGGGCTACAGGTCCGGATAGAGGCGGCCACGGTTGAAGATGCCGTGGGGGTCGAAGGCCAGCTTGAGGCGCTTGTGAATCCCGGCCATGGCGGGCGGCAGGGGATGAAAAACCTGTCCCGTGCGGTCGCCGCCGCGGAACAGGGTGGCATGCCCGCCATGGCGCGCCGCGATCTCGCGCACGATCCCGGCTTGCATGGCGGTCTTCAGCCAGCGCTGGCCGCCGTCCCATTCCATGAACCATTCACCGCTGATGGGCAGGGGCGGCGTGGCCGGCGCCACGGCCAGGCGCCACAGGGGGGCATCCTCCTGGAAGAAGGCGTGGCGGTGCTCGCGCACCTCCGCCCAGTGGCGTTCGCCGTCCGGGAGGTGTTCTCCCCCCAGGCGCCGGGCGGCTGCCTCGACGGCGGCGGGGGCGCCCGAGAGCCTGATGCACAGGCGTTCGCCGTCGTGGCTGGCGGCGCTCAGGGGGAGGGGGCTGGCGCACCAGCGGTTCAGTTGCTCGATGGCCCGCGCGGCGTCCATGGCGAAGGCCAGGGTGCGTTCCGCGCGGGGGCGGGGCAGGGTCTTGAGGGAGACATCCAGGATCACGCCCAGGGTGCCCAGCGCGCCCGTCATGAGGCGCGAGGCATCGAAACCGGCCACGTTCTTGACCACTTCGCCACCAAAATGGAGGATTTCTCCCTTGCCATTGATACAGCGGATGCCTAGAACGAAGTCGCGCACGGCGCCGCTCCAGGGGCGGCGCGGGCCGGAGAGTCCGCAGGCCACGGCGCCGCCCAGGGTCGCCCCGGGGCCGAAATGGGGGGGCTCGAAAGGCAGCATCTGACCGTGCTCCGCCAGCAGGGCCTCGATTTCACTCAGGGGGGTGCCGCAGCGGGCGGTGATCATCAGTTCCGTGGGTGCGTAGTTGATCACCCCGCGGTGCCCGGCGACGGGCAGCGGCGCGCCCTCGGATGGACGGCCATGGAAGGCCTTGCTGCCGCCGCCCTCGATGGACAAGGGCGTCTTTTGTGCGATGGCTTCCGCCACGCGCGCCTGCAGGGCCTCGCTGAGATCGCTCATGGGGCTCAGAACCGTTCCAGGTTGGGAAAGGGCAGCTTGCCGCCGTGCACGTGCATGGCGCCATACTCGGCGCAACGGTGCAGGGTGGGCACGGCCTTGCCGGGGTTCAGCAGCCCGGCGGGGTCGAAGGCATCCTTGATGAGATGGAACTGGGCCAGTTCATGGGCGCCGAACTGGACGCACATCTGGTCGAGTTTTTCCATGCCCACGCCATGCTCGCCGGTGATGGTGCCGCCCACCTGGACGCACAGCTCCAGGATGCGGCCGCCGAACGCCTCCACCCGCTCCAGCTCACCCGGCCGGTTGGCGTCATAGAGAATGAGGGGGTGGAGGTTGCCGTCGCCGGCATGGAAGACGTTGGCTACCGGCAGGCCGTATTCTTCCGACCAGCGCGCAATCTGGGTCAGGACCTCGGGCAGGCGGTGGCGGGGGATGGTGCCATCCATGCAATAGTAGTCGGGCGAGATACGCCCCACGGCGGGGAAGGCCGCCTTGCGTCCCGCCCACAGGCGCTGTTTTTCTTCCTCGCCGGCGGCGCAGGTGACGCGGGTGGCCTGATGCCGGCGGAAGATCTGTTCCACTTCTTCGATCTGGGTGGCGGTTTCCTCCTCGTTGCCGTCCAGCTCGCACAGCAGGATGGCGGCGGCCTCGCGCGGATAACCGGCATGGGCATAGTCCTCGGCGGCGCGGATGGCGGCATTGTCCATGAATTCCAGTCCCGCGGGGACGATGCCGGCGGCAATGATGTCGCCGACGGCGGAGGCGGCGTCCCCGATGCTGGCGAAGGCCGCCAGCATGACCTCCACCTGCTCCGGGCGGGGCAGCAGGCGCACGGTGATTTCCACCACGATGCCCAGCAGCCCCTCGGAGCCGGTGAGCAGGGCCAGCAGGTCGTAGCCGGGCGCGTCCGGCGCCTGGCCGCCGATCTCCAGCAGTTCGCCCGCCGCGGTGAGCACCTTGAGGCCGAGAATGTTGTGCACCGTGAGGCCGTATTTCAGGCAATGGACGCCCCCGGAGTTCTCCGCCACGTTGCCGCCGATGGTGCAGGCGATCTGGGAGGAGGGGTCCGGCGCGTAATAGAGTCCGTGGCAGGCGGCGGCCTGGGAGATGGCGAGGTTGCGCACGCCCGGCTCCACCCGCGCGGTGCGGTTGAGGGGGTCGATATCCAGGATGCGTTTCATGCGCGCGAGGCTGAGCAGGATGCCGTTCTCCAGGGGCAGGGCGCCCCCCGACAGGCCCGTGCCCGCGCCGCGCGCCACGATGGGGATGTTCCATTCCTGGCTGAGGCGCAGAACAGACTGCACTTCGTCCACGTTGTCCGCCAGGCACACCACCAGGGGACGTTGCCGGTAGGCGGACAGGCCGTCGCATTCGTAGGGCCGCAGTTCCTCCTCGCGGTGCAGCACGCGCCCGGCGGGCAGCACCGCCTGCAGGGCGCTGACCAGGGCGGCCTTGTCCAGGCCGGGTTGAGGGGTCGGTTCGTTGTGCATTTCTTTTGGTACGTGAAGCGTGAGGCGTGAAACGTGAGATGCGGGGCGCGCCGTCTCACGCTTCACGCCTCACATCATACACCAATGCCCAGGCGTCCGGGTGGGCAAAACATCTTATAAATCTGGATGAAGTATAGGGAAATTACGGTTCAGGCGGCCTTGCTGTCGGGGCTGGCGATCAGTTTGCCGGCCTCGACGGCCCACTTGACCGCCAGGATATAGCTGTCGGAGATGGCGCCATCATCGAGAGGCGGACAGGAGACGTTGCTCCACTCGCCGCGCTCGTAGGCCAGGGCGCATTGCAGGATGCTGCTGTAGGAACCCTCGTCTGGCGTCAGCAGGGATTCCTTGATGTCCTCCGCGATGGGCATTTCATCGAGCAGGATGGCGAGATCGGCGTCCATGATGGCGTCGAGGGCGGAGAACATGCCGGTGATGAAGGCGGCGCCCTTGCGCTCCGGCTCGATGGCCTCCATGAGCAACTCGCACATTTTTGCCCGGGTGAGGGCGGTGACGAACAGTTCGCCAGGCTTGTCGTTGATGCTGCTGAGGGCGAGGAGGCTGGCCCAGTTCTTGACCTCCTGGAGGCCGAGATAGACGATGGCATGGTGGATGGAGTCGATTTTCCTCGGCAATGAGAAGGCCGCGGAATTGATATACTTGAAGAGTTTGAAGGTGAGGGCGACATCCTGGCTGATGATGTATTCTAACTCCCGGATGTCCGTTTCGGGCGCCTGAACCCTGGCGATCAGTTCCAGCGTGGCGAGGCGGTTGCCGGGGATGCGCGTGCCCTGCACGGTCTTGGGGCGGCACAGAAAGAACCCCTGATAGTAGTGGAAGCCCAGGGCCATGCAGGTCTCGAATTCCTCGTAGGTCTCAACCTTTTCGGCGAGAAGTTTCAACGGATAGGGTTTGAGGCGCTGGACATAATCCCGTAGCGTTGCCTCGTCCAGCGCGCGCAGATCGATCTTGATGATGTCGGCAAGCTCCACCAGGGGCTGGATGGTGTCATGATAGATGAAATCGTCCAGGGCGATGGTATAGCCCTTGGTTTTGAGCGTCTTGACGGCCTGGATGAGCTCGCCGTCGACTTCGATGTCTTCCAGGATCTCCAGCACCAGCTGGTGCTTGGCGGGAGGGATGAGATCGCCATTGAGGATGAATTTCCGGGTGAGATTGATGAAGGCCTTGTGGGGGCCCACCAGTTCCTCCAGTCCGGCCTCCATGAAACTGTTGAGCAGAACCAGGGAGGTGGCATAGTCCTCGTCATCGACGCCATCGTTGAAGGCGGCATTATGGGAGCGGTACAGAAGTTCGTAGCCTATGACGTTGAGATTATGGTCATAGATGGCCTGCCGTCCAATGAAGTACTGGAGCACCTGTTTGTCGCCTCCCTTCCGATGCGGCCCTGCTGTCGGCAGATTCCGAGGTTGAATATAGGTCGATTCTTAGGGTTTTTATCGTCTTGTTCCCCGCGTTCTTTAGGAATCTTGTCATCTATTTGCGGAATCAATTATCAAGGATCAGGCGCACTTCCCTGTCGAGGATCAGGGTATCCATGCCCTGCCAAGCGAGCAGGAAGGCGGCACTGGCGGCGCGCCTGCCGGCGTCACCGCACAGGATATAGGTGCGCGCCCTGTTGAGCAGGGGGGCGCAGTGGTGCAGGGTCGCGAGGGGTATATTGATACTGCCCGGGAGGTGGCGTTTCTGGAAGGCGCCCGCGGAGCGGATGTCCACGAGGATGGCCCCTTCCCCATGTTGCGCCATGGCCTGCTTGAATGGAACCCACTTGATGAAGGGGCGCACCAGCAGGGTGAGAAACTCGCCCCTGGAGAGGCGCAGGAGGGCGCCTTTTTCGATCATGGTGATAGTGGAGTCATAGGCCTTGCCGGTGATGAGCGCCCCTTCGCCGAAGCCTTCCCCGGGGGCCAGCTCATGCTGGGTGACGGGAGCGCCCCCCTTTCTCCGCCGGCGGCTGACCCGGCAGGCTCCGGCGGTGATCAGGTAATAGTATTCTCCGGGCGCGCCTTCGCGCACGATAACCTCCCCGGCATTGGCCTCCTGATGAACAAGGCGCTTTTTGAGAACCTGCAGGTGGGGCTTGGGCAGCCGCGAGAACAGCGGCGCCGTGAGGGCCGCGTTGACAAGAGTATCCTTATCCCGGGACATGTTGTCACTGCGCGCCAGCAGGTCCCGGAGAAATCCCGCATCGAGGCTCAGGAGCGTGACGCTGGTGCTGGCCAGGGCCGTGTAGCGGCGGGGCGAGGCATCGTCCACGGGCTGGCTGGCTTCGCTGCTGTCCGCCTTCAGGGTGATGGAGGTTCCGTCGTCGCGGCACAGCGCCACTTGCCCGCTGAGCAGGAACAGGGTCCGGTCATCGCGCGCGTTCTGCATGAACAGCCGGTGTCCCGGCGGATGGCGCTCGATGCTGGCGTGTGCCAGGGCCTCGTCCAGCAACGTGGGGGTAAGCCTGTTCAGAGGAGTCAGTTGGCCGGCATGGCCGGGGTCGATGCTTTGGGGTGCCGCGCCCATGGGGGTCCTCATGTGGGTTGCCGTCTACCAGGACTGTATCGGCTGAAGGCGTATCGTCCTTGATCTGGCGCGGCATGGCCCGGCCATGGCGGCAGCCTGCCCGCCGGCGGGGGGGTGAAGCATAACAAATTGAGATATGGTGATTTATTATGAAGGGTGATGAAGTTCCAGCACGGCCCTCAACCACTGCGAGATGACCTGGATTTCCTCGCCGATGACGCTGTGCCCCATGTCGAACGCGTGCCATTCCACCGGGTGGCCGAGTGCTTCCAGGTACTGACGGGAAACCTGGGCCAGGGGCGGGGGCACCACGTTGTCCTGGCGCCCGTGGATCATGAGAATGGGGGTGTGCCGGTTGGCGTCCGCGCGTTCCGCGGACAGGGTGTCGCGCAGGGGAAGATAGGTGGAGAGGGCCATGATGCCCGCCAGGGGTTGATCGAGGCGCAGACCGGTGTGCAGGGCGATGGCGCCCCCTTGGGAAAAACCGGCCAGCACGATGCGCCCGGGCTCGATGCCGCGCGCCATTTCCCGCGCGATGAACTGGCGGATGGTCGCCGCGGACTGGCGGATCCCTGCCTCATCCTCCGCGCGGGTGAACTCGCTGCCGGTGATGTCGTACCAGGCGGGCATCACCATGCCATTGTTGATGGTGACGGGCCGCAGCGGCGCATGGGGAAAGACGAAGCGCACGCCGTGCCCCGCCGGCAGGCCCAGGTGGGGCACGATGGGCTCGAAGTCGTGGCCGTCGGCGCCCAGCCCGTGGAGCCAGATGACCGTGGCGCGGG
>WGFB01000065.1 GCA_015492435.1 Gammaproteobacteria bacterium
GGTGATCGTAGCGAGGCGAGTGGGAAATGGAGGACAGTTTTTCGATCATTTGAGGCGAATAGTGGTCGCTATTTAACGAAAATGATCGAAAAAATGGACCCATTTCCCGCCGCCGCAGTAGATTCATCCTAAGTCCGACAGCCTCCTAGCCGCCCGGCAGCATGCCTGACTAAAGACAGGCCAGGATACCTGGGCGCTGGCGGGAAAACGGGGCGAGGGGATGCCGGACGGCAGCGGACATCTCCGGGGTCCAAGGAGTTATTTCAGGGATGGTCTGTATCAAATCATGAAGCGGCAGGGTAGTCTATGAGCGACGACAAGCATAACAGGGGTGAAGACAGCGACAAGCTGCTCTATTGTTCATTCTGCGGGAAGAGCCAGCACGAAGTGCGCAAGCTCATCGCCGGGCCATCGGTCTTTGTATGCGACGAGTGCGTGGAGCTTTGCAACGATATCATTCGCGAAGAGGTGCAGGAGAAATCCTCCGGCCTCAAGGGCAGCAAGCTGCCGGTGCCGCAGGAGATCAACGCCATCCTGGATGAATACGTCATCGGCCAGGCCCGCGCCAAGAAAGTGCTCTCCGTCGCGGTCTACAATCACTACAAGCGTCTCGAAGTCGGCGTCAAGAAGGACGATGTCGAGCTTTCCAAGAGCAACATCCTGCTCATAGGCCCCACTGGAAGCGGCAAGACCCTGCTGGCGGAGACCCTGGCGCGCCTGCTCAGCGTCCCCTTCACCATTGCCGATGCCACCACGCTCACGGAAGCGGGGTACGTGGGCGAGGACGTGGAGAACATCATTCAGAAGCTGTTGCAGAAGTGTGACTACGATGTGGAGAAGGCGCAGAGCGGCATCGTTTATATCGACGAGATCGACAAGATCTCCCGCAAGTCCGACAATCCGTCCATTACCCGCGATGTTTCCGGTGAAGGTGTGCAGCAGGCTCTGTTGAAGCTGATCGAGGGCACCGTTGCCTCCGTGCCGCCCCAGGGCGGGCGCAAGCATCCCCAGCAGGAGTTTCTGCAGGTGGATACCTCCAATATCCTGTTTATCTGCGGCGGTGCCTTCGCCGGCCTCGACAAGATCATACGCGACCGCTCCGAGAAGGGCGGTATCGGCTTCTCAGCCGAGGTGAAAGGCAAGGACGAAACCAAGAGCGTGGGCGAGATCCTGTACTCGGTCGAGCCGGAAGATCTCATCAAGTATGGCCTGATTCCGGAGTTCGTCGGCCGGCTTCCGGTGGTCGCGACCCTGGAGGAACTGGACGAGAACGCCCTGGTCCGTATCCTGACAGAGCCCAAGAATGCCCTCACCAAGCAGTTCGCCAAGCTCTTCGAGATGGAGGACACCGAACTCGAATTCCGCGAGGATGCCCTGCGCGCCATTGCCCGCAAGGCCATGGAGCGCAAGACAGGCGCGCGCGGGCTGCGCTCCATTCTCGAACATATCCTGCTGGATACCATGTATGAGCTGCCATCGCTGGAGGGGGTTTCCAAGGTCGTGATCGACGCCGGCGTCATTTCCGGTGAATCCGACCCCATTCTGATTTTCGATGGCGGAGAGAAACAATTATCGCTGAGCAAGGATTGAGGTATACACACCGCCATGCCCTGGGCATGGCGGCGCCCTGCCGGCATCTGCTGCACCCTGAAATAGCGAATAGTCCCGGACGTTCCTTGAAAAGGGGCCTTCACAACCGCATATCCCCTTTCAGGAGCACTGCATCTCCTGCAAGCAGTCCAATTTATCAGGCCTCACCCGTCACGGGGGCGGGCCGTTCGAGTCGTTGAGGAATCCGGTTATGTCACAAGACGAAAATACACCTGTACTGAAGGACATGGATCAGCAGATACTGCCCGTGTTGCCCCTGCGCGATGTCGTGGTCTATCCGCACATGGTCATCCCCCTGTTTGTGGGGCGCGAGAAATCCATCGAAGCGTTGGATGCCGCCGTGGAGGCGGACAAGCAGATCATGCTGGTGGCGCAGAAGAGCGCCTCCATGGACGATCCTTCCACCGATGACGTGTATCAGGTGGGCACCGTGGCAACCATCCTCCAGTTGCTCAAACTGCCGGATGGCACGGTCAAGGTCCTGGTCGAGGGACTGGAGCGGGCCAAGATCGTCCGTTTCATGGACACGGAAAAATATTTCTCCGCCCAGATCGCGGTCATGAAATCTGTGCCCCCCTCGGAGCGCGAGGGTGAGGTCATGAGCCGCTCCGTGCTGGGCCAGTTCGAGCAATACGTGAAGCTCAATAACAAAGTTCCCCCCGAGGTGCTGTCGTCGCTGGCGGGCATCGAGGATCCCAGCCGCCTGTGCGATACCATCGCCGCCCACATGACCCTTAAGGTGGACCAGCGGCAGGGCCTGCTTGAGTTGCTGGAGGTTCAGGAGCGCCTGGAACGCCTCATGGCCCTTATAGAGTCGGAACTCGACCTGTTGCAGGTGGAGAAGCGCGTGCGTGGCCGCGTCAAGCGCCAGATGGAGAAGGGACAGCGCGAGTATTACCTCAATGAGCAGATGAAGGCCATTCAGAAGGAACTGGGAGAGCTCGAAGACGTGCCCAATGAGATCGAGGAACTGTCCCAGAAGATAGAAAAGTCGGGCATGACCAAGGAGGCCAGAAAGAAGGCCACCTCGGAACTCAACAAGCTCAAGATGATGTCCCCCATGTCCGCCGAGGCGACGGTGGTGCGCAACTACATCGACTGGCTGGTGAACGTGCCCTGGAAGAAGCGCACCAAGATCAGCCGGGACCTGGCCCGGGCCGAGGCCGTGCTGGAAAAGGATCACTATGGTCTTGAAAAGGTGAAGGAAAGGATCCTGGAATATCTTGCCGTCCAGCAACGCGTGGACAAACTGAAAGGCCCCATACTCTGCCTCGTGGGCCCGCCAGGAGTGGGCAAGACCTCCCTGGGGCGTTCCATCGCGCGCGCCACCAACCGCAAGTTCGTGCGCATGTCCCTGGGCGGGGTGCGCGACGAGGCCGAGATCCGCGGACACCGCAGGACCTACATCGGCTCCATGCCGGGCAAGATCATACAGAATCTGGTCAAGGCGGAGACACGCAATCCCCTTTTTCTCCTCGACGAGATCGATAAGATGGCCATGGATTTCCGCGGCGATCCCGCCTCGGCGCTGCTGGAGGTTCTGGATCCCGAACAGAACAATGCCTTCAACGACCATTACCTGGAGGTGGACTACGACCTCTCCGACGTCATGTTCGTGTGCACGGCCAACAGCATGAATATCCCCGCGCCGCTGCTTGACCGCATGGAAGTCATACGCCTGTCGGGCTACACGGAAGACGAAAAACGCAACATCATTCAGCGTTACCTTATTCCCAAGCAGATACGCGACAATGGCCTCAGGAACGACGAGATCACCATTTCCGACGGCGCCGTGCGCGATATGATCCGTTACTACACCCGTGAGGCGGGTGTGCGCAACGTGGAGCGTGAGGTGTCCAAGATCTGCCGCAAGGTGGTCAAGGAGATACTCCTCGACAAGCAGCGCGACAAGGCCTGCATCAGTTCCAGAAACCTGAACAAATACCTGGGGGTGAGGCGTTTCCGTTATGGCCTGGCCGAGGAACATGACCAGGTGGGCCACGTTACCGGTCTGGCCTGGACCGAGACCGGTGGCGACCTGCTCACCATCGAGGCGGCTGTCATGAAGGGGAAGGGAAAGCTGATGATCACCGGGCAGATCGGAGACGTGATGCAGGAATCCGTGCAGGCCGCCATGACGGTGGTGAGGAGCCGTGCCGACATGCTCGACATCGACGCTGATTTCTACCAGGAGCACGATGTTCACATCCATGTGCCCGAGGGCGCCATACCCAAGGATGGGCCCAGCGCGGGCATCGGGATGTGCACCGCCCTGGTCTCCGCCCTGACGGGCATCCCTGTGCGCGCCGATGTCGCCATGACAGGCGAGATCACCCTGCGCGGCGAGGTCCTGCCCATCGGGGGTCTCAAGGAGAAGCTCCTGGCGGCCCATCGCGGCGGTATCAAGACCGTCCTTATTCCCGAGGAAAATGTCAGGGATCTTGTCGAAATTCCCAAGAATATCAAACAACATCTGGAGATCAGGCCCGTCAAGTGGATTGACGAGGTGCTGCAGGCCGCTCTGCAGCGCATGCCCGAGCCCGTTCTGGAGAAACCCTCAGGGGAAGAAGAGATCATCGAAGGCAAGGGCATCGCCAAAAAGTTGAAAAAAGGCGGCCATATCCGGCCTCATTGAGCGCGCGGCGCCAAAAGGGCTGTGGGAAAGAGCGCACACCAAGTGCGCTCTTTCCGTTTGTGCCTTCGTGGGGAGCCGCGGAGTGGCGCGGGTGTTGTCATTTGATCCGGAATGCCTTGACAGGGGTTGGCGGCCATTGGTATAAAGTCGCGTCCTTTGGCCGGAACAACCGGGTTGGGCCCCGCCGCCCGTCCGCGACACAACGGCCGTCTACCAAATTGATGGGAGTGTGATACGTGAACAAGACGGAATTGGTGGAAGCCGTGGCGGCTTCGGCGGATCTTTCCAAGGCGGCGGCTACACGGGCTGTCGATGGGGTAATGGCGGCCATAACCGAAGCGCTGAAAAAGGGTGACAGCGTATCCCTCGTGGGATTCGGCTCCTTCTCGGTGCGCGAGCGCGCCGCCCGTTCCGGGCGCAATCCCCAGACCGGGGAAAAAATCGAGATCAAGGCCTCCAGGCAACCTGTCTTCAAGGCTGGTAAAGCACTCAAAGATGCCATAAAATAGCCACCTCATGCCACTGGCATGGGATCTTTGCTGATCCGGAGAATCAGGGTGCTTAGCTCAGTTGGGAGAGCGTCGCCCTTACAAGGCGAATGTCGGGGGTTCAAGTCCCTCAGCACCCACCAAAGCCTATCAGGAGTGGTAGTTCAGTTGGTTAGAATACCGGCCTGTCACGCCGGGGGTCGCGGGTTCGAGTCCCGTCCACTCCGCCATAGATGATAACGGGGTACATCATCGCATGTTGAATGATGTGCCCTTTTTTTGCTGAGCCACAACGGAAGCCTCTTCCACAGGGACAACAGATTTCAGGCAGGATCGCATCATGATGCACTTTATCCGGGAGCACGCCAAGGGATTCTTCGCCTGGCTGATCGTCATCCTCATCATCATTCCCTTTGCCTTCTGGGGCATCAATTCCTATTTCGATGGAGGCAGCGCCGACAGCGTGGTCGCGAGGGTCAACGATGTGGAGATCACGGCCAGGGAATTTCAGAGGGTCTATGTTCGTGAAAGGGCCCGCCGCCAGGAGATGCTGGGAGAGAATGCCGATCCGGCGTTGCTGAACGACGCCCTTATCAAGCGGGATGTCATCGACCGCCTGGTCAACTCGGAATCCGTGGCTCAGGCAGCCATCGACGCCGGCCTGCGCATCGGCGATGCGCAACTGGCGCGCGAGATCATCCAGAACCCCCAGTTCCAGCAGGATGGCCGCTTCGATGGCGAGTTGTATGCCCGCCTCCTCAACAGCATGGGACTGACGGAGAAGGGATTCGAAGCCGAGGTCAGGCAGGACATGCTCGTTGAACAGCTTGTTTCCGGTGTGACTGGAAGTGAATTCGCGACCGAGAGGGAATTGCAGGAAGTTGCCGCCCTTGTGGATCAGGAGCGCGATATCGCCTACCTGACGCTGTCGCCTGGCGATTTTTCAGGCGAGGCGGTGCCCACGGATGAAGAGATCGCGGCCTACTACGAGGAGAACAAGGACCTTTTCTCGCTGCCGGAGCAGGTCAGCGTGGAATATCTGGAGCTGTCCGCCACCGACCTGATGGATGGCATCGAGGTGGATGAGGACGCCTTGCGCAGGATGTACGAGGAACAGGAGGCGAATTTCGTCCAGGCCGAGGAGCGGCGCGCCAGCCATATCCTCATCACGGCCGGCCCCGATGCGGACGAGGCCGCGGACCAGGCGGCCCGTGACAAGGCGCTCCAGTTGCTGGAGCGGATCCGCTCCGGAGAGTCCTTCGAAGAGATTGCCAAGGCCGAATCCCAGGATCCCGGTTCCGCGGCCGAGGGAGGCGACCTGGGCTTCTTCGGCCGGGGCATGATGGTCAAGCCCTTCGAGGAGGCTGTCTACGGCATGTCCATCGGCGATATCAGCGAGCCTGTACGGACCCGCTTCGGATACCACATCATCAAGCTCACCGATATCAAGGCGCAGCAGGGCAGGCCCTTCGAGGAAGTGCGTCCCACCCTGGAGCAGGAATACCGTGAACTGGTGGCCGAGGACCGGTTTTACGATATCGCCGAGCAATTGTCCGACCTTACCTACGAGATTCCTGACACGCTGGAGGTGGCCGCGCAGGAGCTGGAGCTGGAAATCAAGACCTCCCCGCTGTTCAGCCGTCATGCAGGAGAGGGCATTGCCTCCAATCCCAAGGTGCGCGCCATGGCCTTCAGCCCGGATGTACTGGAGGCAGGCAACAACAGCGAGCCGGTGACCATCGGCACGAATCATGTGGTTGTGCTGCGGATCAAGGACCGCCGCTCCACCAGCCACAAGCCCCTGGAGGATGTGCGCGATGAAATCATCGCCAGCCTGCAACGGGAAGCGTCCGCCGAGAAGGCGCGCGCGCTGGGAGAGGAGATACGCGAACGCATGACGGCGGGTGAGGATCCCGCCAGCCTTGCCGAGGAATACCAGCTTGAATGGCGCGAGGCCGGTTTCGTCAGGCGGGATGACAGCGGTGTGCCCGGCGAGGTGCTGAGAGCGGCGTTCCGGATGATGCCGCCCGGACAGGACCAGGCGCGCATCGAGGGGGTGGAACTGGTGAGCGGCGGTTATGCCGTCGTCGCCCTCAAGGCCGTGCGCGGCAGCGCGGTGGCCGAGGGCAATGGTGAGGAAAGCGGGGAACGATTCAAGAACCTGGTGTTGCGCAAATATGGCGCCCAGGCCGGCAACGGCGTCCTGGAGAGTATCCGCAAGCGCAGCAAGATCGAGATCATCCAGGAAAACCTGTAGCCCGCCATCCTGCCTTAGGCGGGTCAGGGTGACATTCCGCTGTATTTCGAACGCAGCAACCTGTCGATCACCGCGGCCCCCACCGAATCGCCCCATACATTGACCGATGTGCGGAAACGGTCGAGGAACCAGTCCACGGCCAGCAGCAGGCCGATGCCCTCCAGGGGAAGCCCCACGGCATTGAGCACGATGATCATGGTGACCAGCCCTGCCTCCGGGATGCCGGCGGCGCCGATGGCGGCCAGGGTGGCGGTGACGAAGATGATCACCTGCTGCCCCATGGTCAGGTCTATGCCATAGGCCTGGGCGATGAACATGACAGCGGCTGCCTCATACAATGCCGTGCCATCCATGTTGACCGTGCTTCCCAGGGGAAGCACGAAGCGCACCGAGCGGTCGTCCACCTTGTTTTCCCTGACGCACTCCATGGTGAGGGGGAGGGTGGCGGATGAACTGGCCGTGCCGAAGGCCGTGAACAAGGCCCGCAACATGCCCACCAGGTAATCCATGCCGCGCCCTGCTACGAAAAACAAGATCAGCAGCAGCACCACGAAGTGCACGGCCAGGGCGCTCAGCACGGTTACCACGTGCCATCCCACCGCCGTGATCTCGGCCATGAACTGTTCGCCGCCGCCCGCCTTGCCGAGCCGCCCCGCCACCAGGGCGAAGATGCCGATGGGCGCGAAATACATGAGCCACACGACCAGCTTCATCATGGCGTCGTTGACGCCATTGAAGAATTCGATGACATGCTCCCCACGCTTGCCGATGGTGGTGAGCGCCGCGGAGAATACGATGGCGAAGACGATCAGGGGGAGTAGCTGGGTGTCCGCCGCGGAAGCGATGAGGTTGGGGGAGATGAGGGACATGAGTATGTCGCTGGCGGAGGTTTCCTCCTTTTCCAGTACCTTTTGCGGTATTTCGCCCCCGCTGATATTCAGGCCGGCTCCTGGCTGGATGAGATTGACCATTACCAGCCCGATGAACACGGCGATGCCGGTGGTGATGAAATAATAGGCCAGGGTCGCGCCGCCGATGCGCCCCAGTTTGCGCACATCGCCCAGGGAGGCCACACCGCTGATGACCGCCGCGATGATGAGGGGCACGATAAGCATCTTCAGCGCCGTGAGGAACATGTCCCCCATCCAGGCCACGCCGAGCATGGCGGGCCCCCAGATCCAGCCCGCCAGCACGCCGGCGATGACGCCGATGACAATGAGAATCAGCAGAATAATGGCGTGCTTGTGGGACATCTGCGTCGCTCGGCTGGAGAGAGGGCGGGACGGGGCGTCTGGCCGTCAGATCGTCAGAGCTGCCCCATGCCGATGGTGTTGTAGCCGGAGTCCACGTAGGTGATCTCGCCCGTGATGCCACTGGCGAGGTCGGAGCACAGAAAGGCGGCGGTATTGCCCACTTCCTCTATGGTGACATTGCGGCGCAGGGGGGAGTTTTTCTCCGCGTAGTCGAGGAAGCGGCGGAAGTCACCGATGCCGGCGGCCGCCAGGGTCTTGATGGGACCCGCCGAGATGGCGTTGACGCGGATGCCGTCAGGTCCCAGGTTCTGGGCCAGGTAGCGCACATTGGCTTCGAGGCTGGCCTTCGCCGGGCCCATGACATTGTAATTGGGTATGGAGCGCTCCGCGCCCAGGTAGCTCAGGGTGAGCAGGGCGCCGTTGCGTCCCTCCATCATGTTGACGCCGGCCTTCGCCAGGGCGGCGAAGCTGTAGGCGCTGATCTCATGGGCGAGCAGGAATCCCTCGCGGGTCAGGCAGTCCAGATAGGGGCCTTCCAGCGCCTCGCGCGGGGCATAGGCAACGGAATGCACAATGATATCGAGATGGTCCCAGTAATCGTCCAGGCGCTCGAATACGCCCTCGATCTCCTCGTCCCTGGCCACATCGCAGGGCAGGACAATGTCGGAATCGCATTCCGCGGCCAGCTTTTCCAGGCGGTCCCGCAGCTTCTCATTCTGATAGGTGAACGCCAGTTGCGCCCCTTCCCTGTGCATGGCCTGGGCGATGCCCCAGGCGATGGAACGCTTGCTGGCGACCCCGACGATCAATGCGCGCTTACCTTCCAGAAATCCCATGGTTTTTCTACCTTTTCCTGAGTTACGGGTGATACGGTTTTATGTAATATACTAGCTGGACGTCGGTTCTGACGCCGACACCTATTGTAATGGCATTTAACCGGGCAAGAACAGTCTTTTGTTGAAGAACAGGATGGCCCGCCCGCGGGCGTCGAACTACAGGATCTGGCTGCTGTTGTTGCCGGTGCTGCTGGCCGCGTGTGACGGGCGCCCCTGGAATAATCCCTATCCCCGCGAGGAAGATGATCAGAACATCATGTATTCCTCGTTTTCCGAGCGCCCCAAGCATCTCGATCCCGCGCGCTCCTACAGCGCCAGCGAATACCAGTTCATCGGGCAGATCTATGAGCCGCCCCTGCAATACCACTATCTCAAGCGGCCCTACACCCTGATTCCGTTGACCGCCGAGGCCGTGCCCCGGCCCCGTTACTACGACGCGGAGGGCAGTGAGATCTCCGCTGGCGATGACGCGGAGGTGGCCTACAGCGTCTACGAGATCCACATCCGCCCCGGCATCCGCTACCAGCCCCATCCGGCCTTCGCGACGGATGACAAAGGGCGCTATCTCTATCACGGCCTGACGCGGGAGGAGATTGAAGAGAAGTTTTCCCTGGCGGACTTTCCCCGCGTGGGCACACGTGAACTGGTCGCGGCAGACTATGTTTATCAGATCAAGCGCCTTGCCCATCCGCGCCTGTTCTCGCCTATTCTTGGCGTGATGAGCGAATACATCGTCGGTCTCGAAGACTACGCGAAAACGCTGGAGCAGGCATACAAATCACGGGATAAAGGGGGCGCCGGGAAATTCCTCGACCTGAGGCGTTATCCCCTGGAAGGGGCGCGGGTGGTGGACCGCTACACCTACCGCATCACTGTCAAGGGAAAGTATCCCCAACTCGTGTATTGGCTGGCCATGCCGTTCTTTGCGCCCGTTCCCGTCGAGGCGGACATCTTCTACTCCCAGCCCGGCATGGCCGAGAAGAATCTTACTTTCGACTGGTATCCCGTGGGCACCGGGCCCTATTATCTCACCGTCAACGACCCCAACCGCAAGATGGAGCTGACGCGCAATCCTCATTTCCGCGGTGAGACCTATCCCCGGGAAGGGGAGGCAGGCGATGCTGCGGCCGGCCTCCTGCGGGACGCCGGCAGGCCCCTGCCCTTTATCGACAAGGTGGTATACAGCCTGGAAAAAGAGAGCATCCCCCTGTGGAACAAATTCCTTCAGGGATATTACGATACCTCCGGAATCAGCTCCGACAGCTTCGATCAGGCCATCAGCATCGGCAGCCAGGGCGATATCGCCCTCACGGAGCGCATGCAGGCCAAGGGCATCCGCCTCCAGACGGCCATCAACACTTCCATATTCTACATGGGTTTCAATATGATGGATCCTGTGACGGGCGGCTATGGGGAGCGCCAGCGCAAGCTGCGCCAGGCCATCTCCATTGCCCTGGATTACGAGGAATACATTTCCATCTTCGCCAATGGCCGCGGCATACCTGCCCAGGGCCCCATTCCCCCCGGCATCTTCGGGTATCGCGAGGGGCGGGCCGGCATCAATCCCTATGTCTACGACTGGGTCAACGGGCGCGCCGTGCGCAAGCCCATTGCCGAGGCACGGCGCCTGCTGGCGGAGGCCGGCTACGAGAATGGCGTAGACCAGGAGACGGGCAGGCCCCTGGTGCTGTACTTCGATGTCACGGGCGGAGGTCCCGACGACAAGGCGCGCATGGACTGGTACCGGAAACAGTTTCAGAAACTGGACATCCAGCTTGTGGTCCGCAATACGGACTACAACCGTTTTCGCGACAAAATGCGCAACGGCAATGCCCAGATCTTTATCTGGGGCTGGAATGCCGACTATCCCGATCCGGAGAATTTCTTTTTTCTGCTCTATGGACCCAATGGCAAGGTCAAGTATCATGGCGAAAACGCGGCCAATTACGACAACCCCGAATTCAACCGTTTGTTCGAGCAGATGAAGAACATGGAAAACAGCGAGGAGAGATTGCGCATCATCGAGGAGATGAACGACATCGTGCGCCGCGACGCGCCCTGGATCTGGGGTTTTCACCCCAAGAGCTTTGCTCTCTATCATAGCTGGTACTTCAATGCCAAGCCCAATCTCATGGCGAACAACACCCTGAAATACAAGCGTATCGATCCCCGCCTGCGCAAAGAGAAGCGCGCCCAGTGGAACCAGCCCGTCCTCTGGCCGCTGGGATTGCTGGGGCTGTTGCTGCTGGCCCTGGTCGTGCCGGCCGCCATCGCCTATGTCCGCCGCGAGCATCGTCCACCCGCCGTACGCGGCACAATCTGAGCACGTGATGATGCACGCCCGCACTGCCGAACCCGGAGCCCGCCCGCCATGCTGGCCTATATAGCGCGCCGCCTGCTCTATGCCATACCCATCCTGATCGGGGTCAACCTGATCACATTCATGTTGTTCTTCATTGTCAACACCCCGGATGACATGGCGCGCATGCACCTGGGCATGAAACATGTCACCCCCCAGGCGATCGAAAAATGGAAAGCCGAGCGGGGATACGACAAGCCCCTGTTGTACAACGGAGAAGAGGAGGGGCTGACGGCCCTGACCGAAACCATTTTCTTCGAGAAATCCCTCAGACTGTTTGTCTTCGATTTCGGTCTTTCCGACGATGGCCGCGACATCGGCCACGATATCTATCAGCGCATGTGGCCCAGCCTGGCCATTGCCGTGCCCGTGCTGGTGTTCGGCCTGCTGACCAATATCACGGTTGCCATGCTGCTGGCTTTTTTCCGCGCCACCTATATCGATGTGGCGGGCGTCATCGCGCTGGTCGCCCTGATGTCCATATCCTCCCTGTTCTACATCATCGGCGGCCAGTTCGTCATCGGCAAACTGCTCCATCTGGTGCCCATTTCCGGTTACGACTCGGGCATGAACGCCCTCAAGTTCATCGTGCTGCCGGTGCTGGTGGCCCTGTTGTACGGCATCGGATCGGGGGGGCGCTGGTATCGCACCATATTCCTGGAAGAGATCGGCAAGGACTACGTCAGGACCGCGCGGGCCAAGGGCCTGAGCGAACGCCTGGTGCTGTTCCGCCACGTGCTCAAGAATGCCATGATCCCCATTCTCACCGGTGTGGTGGTATTGTTGCCCCTGTTGTTCATGGGCAGCCTCATACTGGAGTCTTTTTTCGGCATACCAGGACTGGGCAGTTATGTCATCGATGCCATTCAGGCGCAGGATTTCGCCATCGTCAGGTCCATGGTCTTCGTGGGTTCCGTCCTCTACATCATCGGCCTGATCCTCACGGACATCTCCTATACCCTGGTAGATCCGAGGATACGCCTGTCATGAAGGAGGGGCATGCGGCATGTTGAGGGACGGTGTGGCCTATTTCTCCAGCCTGAAGCCGGTATTGCTGTGGACCGATGCCCTCGTTTTCATGCTGGTGGCGGTGATTGCCGCCTTCGCCGTCTATGCGCGCGGCAAGGAATATCTGCGCGCCCCGTGGCGCAAGGTGTTTGCCAGCCGGGGCGGCATGGTCGCCGCGGTGGTCATCGCCGTCTATGCCGCCGTGGCCCTGCTGGATTCCGTTCATTTCCGCGAGCCCCTGGAGAATAAGGGGGCCGAGGGTGAAACCTTTTACACGGTGGAGGTCATCAGCCTCCTGGATCTGGCGCTGGGCCCACTCAGGGATCAGGTGGAAAAAACCTACTCGGCGCCCTTCGCCACCCATCTCTATGCCAAGGAAACGGTTGAACTTCCCGACGGGTCGAGCGCGCGCATCTTTCCCCGCCTCCAGTATGGCGGCGCTCATCTCGAGGATCCGCTGCGGGACAAGGCGGGTGATATCCTGTACCGCAGCCTTTCCGGAGCTGGCGCCGGCTTGCTGTGGTGGGTAGTGTTGAGCGGTGTCTTCGTCTGGGGCATGGCGCGGCGCGCTGGTGAACCGTTTCGCGCCACGCTCAGGAAAGTCCTGTCTGGCGAAACCGCCATTCCGTGGCATGCCATGCTGTATACGGCGGGGTTCTTCCTGGTGTTGACCGGCATGATCGCCAGCCTCGCCGGCTATTACCACATCTTCGGCACCGACAAGGTGGGACAGGACGTGCTGTACCAGGCGATCAAGAGTGTCCGCACGGCCCTCGTCATCGGCACCCTGACGACCCTGGTCATGCTGCCCTTTGCCCTGTTGTTCGGCCTCATGGCGGGTTATCTGCGCGGCTGGGTGGACGATCTCATTCAATACCTCTATACCACCCTCAATTCCATACCCGGCATCCTGCTCATCGCCTCGGCGATCCTCATGCTGCAGGTGTACATCGATACCCATCCCGATCTGTTCGAGACCGATGCCGCCCGCGCCGACATGCGCCTGCTGTTCCTGTGCATCATCCTGGGTGTTACAAGCTGGACGGGATTATGCCGCCTGTTGCGCGGCGAGACCATGAAAATGCGCGCCGCGGAATTCGTCCAGGCGGCCTCGGCCTTCGGCGTCAGGCACTCGCGCATCATGAGCCGTCACCTGCTGCCCAACGTCATGCATATCGTGCTCATCACGGTGGTGCTGGATTTCAGCGGCCTGGTGCTGGCGGAGGCCGTGCTCTCCTATGTCGGGGTGGGGGTGGACCCCTCCATGAACAGTTGGGGGAACATGATCAACGGCGCGCGCCTGGAGATGGCGCGGGATCCCATGGTGTGGTGGTCGCTGCTGGCGGCCTTCGTCTTCATGTTCGTGCTGGTGCTGGCGGCCAATCTGTTCTCGGATGCCGTGCGCGACGCCTTCGATCCCCGCACCCATTCAAAATAACGTTTCAGGACCGGACCAGCCATGTCAGAGATATTGTTGAGCGTGAGGGGATTGAGTACACACTTCCTGACACAGGGCGGTGTGGTGCGCGCCGTCGACGATGTCAGTTTCGACATCCGCCGCGGCGAGACCTTCGCCCTGCTGGGCGAGTCCGGTTGCGGCAAGTCCATGACCTCCCTGTCCATCATGCGCCTGGTGCCAGAGCCCGCGGGGCGCATCGTCGCCGGGGAAATACACCTCGATGGCCAGAATCTCATGGATCTGCCCGAGGCGGGCATGCGCCGCATCCGCGGCAACCGCATCGCGATGATTTTCCAGGAGCCCATGACTTCCCTCAATCCCGTGCTGACCATCGGAGAGCAGATCGCGGAGACGGTGCGGCAGCATCGCCGCCTCGATGGCGCCGCCGCCAGGGGCGTGGTCCTGGACCTGCTGGACGCCGTGGGCATACCCGATCCCCGCCAGCGTTATGGGGAATACCCTCATCAACTGTCGGGGGGCATGAAGCAGCGTGTGATGATTGCCATCGCCCTGGCGGGCGAGCCGGACCTGCTCATTGCCGACGAGCCCACCACCGCCCTGGACGTTACCATCCAGGCCCAGGTGCTGGCCCTGCTGGGGGATCTGCAGAAACAGACCGGCATGGCGGTTCTGCTCATCACTCACGATCTGGGTGTGGTGGCGGGGATGGCGGATTCGGTGGCGGTGATGTATGCCGGGCAGATCATCGAGCGCGCGGGCAAGGAGGCCTTTTTCCGCGACCCGCGTCATCCCTACAGCCGCAAGTTGTTCGATTCTCTGCCCGATGTCGGCAAGCGCGGGCATCAACTGGCGGTCATTCACGGCGCCGTTCCCTCCTTGGCGCGGGAATTCAAGGGTTGCCGCTTTGCCGAGCGCTGCGACGAGGCCTGGGATCTCTGCCATGAACAGGCGCCCCGCTGGTATGATCAAGAGGGCGGGCGGCAGGTGAGATGCCACTTGCTGGATCCCACGCTGGCCGCGCGGCGCCCCGCCAGCCATGCGGCGCCCCGGGACGGTACGGGGCAGGCGCAGCCTTGCCGGGAACATGGACAGGCGCCATTGCTGGAAGTGGAGAATATCAAGGTCCATTTTCCCATCCGCAAGGGACTGCTCAAACGCACTGTCGGTCATGTCTATGCCGTGGATGGCGTCAACCTGAGCATCGCGCGGGGCAGGACAGTCGCCCTGGTGGGCGAGTCCGGCTGCGGCAAGACCACCATAGGCAAGGCCATTCTGCAATTGATCCGTCCCTCCGCGGGCAGCGTGCGCTTCGAGGGCGACGAACTGACCCGCCTGCGCGGCGAGGCCCTGCGCCGCCGCCGAAGCGATTTCCAGATTATCTTTCAGGATCCCTTTTCATCCATGAATCCCCGCATGATGATCGACGAGATCATCCAGGAGGGCATGGTGGCCCTGGGCATCGAGAAGGATGCGGCGGCCCGCCGGTCGCGCGTCGAGGAATTGCTGGATCACGTGGGCTTGCCCCGCGAGGCCCGGCACCGCTATCCCCACGAATTCTCCGGGGGACAGCGCCAGCGTATCTGTATCGCCCGCACCCTGGCCGTGCGGCCCAAGCTCATTGTATGTGACGAACCCACCAGCGCCCTGGATATCTCGGTGCAGGCGCAGATCCTCAATCTGCTGAAGCAATTGCAGAACGAGCTGGGCCTGTCCTATTTGTTCATTACCCACAACCTGTCGGTGGTGGGCTACCTGGCGGACGAAGTGGCGGTCATGTACCTGGGGCGCGTGGTGGAATACGGCACGGTACAGGAAGTGCTGGAGCAACCCCGGCACCCCTACACCCAGGCGCTGTTGTCCGCCATCCCGGTGATCGACCAGACCACCCGGCGCGAGGTCATCCGTCTGGAAGGCGACCTGCCCTCACCCTCCAGCCCGCCATCGGGTTGCCATTTCCATACCCGCTGTCCCCACGCCATGCCGGTGTGCAGCCAGCGCTATCCGCAGAGCACGGCGCTCAGTGACACCCATCGCGCGCACTGTTTCCTCTATGGAGATGAGGAGTAATGTTTCTCCGCGCCCTTCGTAGAGAGAAAGGCGGGTTATCCCAGCGGTGACAACAGGCTGGAGAAAGGCATGACCTCGATCGCCTGCCCCGGCATTACGGTGCCATGCTCGGGAATCACGGCCAGGCAATCCGCCCAGACGGTGGACGACAGCACGGCGGAGCCCTGCCGCGGATAGATGGAGACTTCCAGGCCGCCGCTGTCTCCTGTACGGTGAAGCCTGGCGCGCAGGTATTCGCGCCGCTTGATGGGATTGCGGCGTTCGAATGTTGCGCGTGCACGGAGCGTGAGGGGGGACAGGTGGGTTCTGCCCTGCAGCTTGAACAGGGCCGGACGGGCGAAGACGGCAAAGGTGACGAACAGGGAGACCGGGTTGCCGGGCAGCCCCAGCAGGGGGGTGCCCTGGATGTGGCCATGGGTGAGGGGTTTTCCCGGCTTGATGGCGATGCGCCGGATGTGCAGCGCTCCCAGTGCCGCAATGGCGCGCTGCACATAGTCTTCCTCGCCCACGGATACACCGCCGCTGGTGAGTATGAAGTCGGCGTTCCGCGCGGCCTCGGCCAGGGCTTCCCGGGTGGCGCCGAGGTCATCCGGGACCCTGTAATACCCGGTGGTTTCGCATCCCAGGGCGGCCAACAGCCCCGTGAGGGTATACCTGTTGGAGTTGTACAGTTGACCGGGCCCCAGAGGCGTGCCCGGTTCCACCAGCTCGTTGCCGGTCACCACCAGGGCGACCCGCGCCTTGCGGTAGACGGCCAGGGTGGCGCGGCCCAGGGAAGCCGCCAGCCCCATCTCCTGGGGGCGTAGCACACAGCCTCTTTCGAGAACGGCGCGGTCCGCGGCGATGTCCTCGCCGGCCCTTCTCACATGCTTGCCGGCGGTGAGGGGGCCTTGAAGAACGACGTATCCGTTTTCCTCGCGGCAATCTTCCTGCATCACCACCGTGTCGGCGCCATTCGGCAGGGGGGCGCCTGTGAAGATGCGCGCCGCGGTGCCGGGCTTGAGTGGTGTTGGCGGCAGGCCGGCAGTGATACGCTGGCTGACCGCGAGACGGATTTCGCCTTCCCTGGCGGCATCCTTGCAGGCGACGGCATAACCGTCCATGGCGCTGTTGTCGAAGGCGGGCACCGCATTTTCCGCCACCAGTGTTTCGGCGAGAACGCGGCCAAGGGCCTGGTCCAGTCCGATACGCTCCTGCCCGGCAAGCGGAGAGATGCCATCCAGCAGGCATCGCAGTGCCTGGGCCTCGGAAAGTATGGGAGATGGATGCGGCATGAGACGCATCATACTCTACATGGGCCGGTCAGCTGAAGAGATTGGGAAAGAGATTCCGCATGGGGGATGACAGCATGTCGCGCATGGAGCGTTGCCGCGTGTCCTTTTGGATGAATTCGTAGAATTTTCGGGTATGGTTGAGCAATGCCTGGTCGGGTTCGTTCAGCGTCTTGTCCCATACATACACGATGCGCTGGGCAATGTGGGCGATGCTCTTGGCGGCGGTGCAGTCCGGGTCGAATTCCATCAGGGGCATCCCGTGATCGATACTCTCGCGCACCGTGGGATCGTCGAATACGAACCCGAAGGGGTCCGTATACAGGGAAAGCAGCCTGCGGGTGGCGGCAAAGCTGCCTTCAATCCGCAAGAGGTCGTCAGGGTGGCGCCCCATGTTGAGGACCAGGCGGGGCCGGTATCTCAGGCACGCTTTTTTGATGTTGGATGCCGACCGCGCATCGATGGCGCCGATTTCCTCCAGGATCGTCTCCACCGAGAGCGGGACATGGCGCTCGCCGTGCAGGCGGAGGAGCTGCCTGAGCGCCTTGTGCGTCGGGGGATTGTTTCTCAGGGCCCGTTCTATGACACGGAATATGAGATTGCTGAGAAATCCCAGCATGTTCTGCACGGACGCGGCTTCCGGTGTAGTGACCACCATGCCCCGGTCGGACATGCGGAAGAAGTCCAGGGTGTTGTGGCTGGATCCGGCCCCCAGGTCCAGCAGCAGGTAGCGGCATGGGATGTCCAGCAGATTGCGCATCAGGCGCAGTTTGGTCTGGTGGTGGATGTTGCCCGTGAAGGGTATATTGCAGTCGCCGGGTATGAAGGACAGGTTTCGCCAGTGCGTTGCCGTCAGATAAGTTTCGAGCCGGCTTTTTCCCGTGTGCATGAAGGTTCCGATGCCCGGCCCCTCGCCTGACAGGCCAAGGAAGGTGTGCAGGTTGGAGCCGCCAAGGTCCAGGTCGACCACCACGGTCTTGTGTCCCATGGACGCCAGGGATATGGCCAGGTTGGCGGTCAGCAGGCTTTTGCCGATGCCCCCCTTGCCGCCGGCGACGGGGATAATGGTTCTTTCCTGGCGAATAATAGTCAAGCCCAGCCTCCTTCCTGCCGTAATTTTCTGTATGGCCTCCAGTGACGGTCATCGGCAGAAACACGCTGTGGATTAATCAGCGCGCATGGGAAGGAGTTTGGGCCGTATGAAATCCATATCCATAGGAGAATTGCAGGTCTTGCTGGCGGAGCCCTCGGGTATGCAGTACCGCGTGATTCAGGAAAGCCTGGTGCGTTGTGGCGTTCGGCACCTGGAACATGTCCAGCGGGGGGAGCAGGCCCTCGCGGCAATGCGCCAGGCTGTTCCCGATCTCGTCATCAGCGCCATGTATCTGCCGGATATGACCGGCGCCGGGCTGGTGAGGCGCATGCGCGGGGAAGCTGCGCTTGAAGCGGTTCCCTTCATGCTCATTTCCAGCGAGGATGATTTCGATTCCCTGGACGAGGTGCGTCAGGCCGGGGTGGTGGCCATTCTTCCCAAGCCCTTTCAGCCCGGGGAGCTGAAGCGGGCATTGTACGCCACCGTCGAGTTTCTTGATCCGGATGCCCTGCAACTGGGTGATGTTTTTGCCGAGGAATTGAAGGTGCTGGTGGTCGATGACAGTCAGTTTGCCCGTGGGCACATCCGCCGTACCCTGGAGGGATTCGGCATCGAGCAGATCACCGAGGCGGCCGATGGGCGGGAGGCGGCCGGTATTCTGGAGCACCATCTTTTCGATTTCGTGGTGACGGACTACAACATGCCCGGCATGGATGGCGCGGAGCTGGTCAGCCATATCCGTCATCGCAGTGGCCAGTCCGACCTGCCCATTCTCATGGTGACCAGCGAGGAAGACGCCGGGCGCCTCGAAGCGGTGACCAGGGAAAACGTCGCCATCTGTGACAAGCCCTTCGAGGCGGCCGTGGTGCGGGGGCTGATCCGGGAAATGCTTCAGGAACCTCTGATCAATTCATGAACCGGCGTCTGGCGGCTGAAATGTCCCGGCTCTGCGTTGAAAAGCTTGGCAATAGCGCGCTATTACCTGCGCTTTTCGCCTTGATCCGGAACATTTCATCTCGCCATCCATCCGGTCCAGAATTTATCAGAGGTTCCTTTAGTGATGGAAGAGGGGGTTGCCCAGTCCCAGGAAGCGCTCGATGAAATTCCTGCGGTAGGCTGACAGGTCGATGCCGTAGCTTCCCTCGGGCAGGCAGGACGTGATGTTCAGTCTCTCGCCGTTGCGGTCCTCGAGAGTCTGCATCAGATCGATCTCCTGCTGTTTTTTCAAGGGCTGTTTGTGCCGGTCCAGGATCAGCAGAACCCGGGGGCGCAGGCGCCGTGCTTCGTTCTGTTCCGTGATGACGCCTACTTCACCCGAACTCAATTCCACCAGGGAACCCGTGGGATAGATGCCGATAGCCTGAATGAATTCGTCTACCAGTTCTTCCTGGAATTCGTCGCCGCGGATGTGATGCAGCCTGATCATGGCCTCGGAGGGGGAGAGGGCGGCCTCCGCCTTGCGTGGGCAGGTGACGGCATCATAGAAGTCCACAATGCCGGCAATTCTGCCCAGCAGTGGAATCTGGTCGCCCTTCAGGCCGCGGGGATAGCCCGTGCCATTGTATTTCTCATGGCAGGTCATGACCACCGAGATGACTTCATCATTGATGCCCTTGCAGTTGGAGAGAATGCCCACGCCGTATTCCACGTGCTTTTTGAGCATCTCGTATTCGCTCTCGGACAGGATATCGTCCCTGATCAGCAGGGATTCCGGGATTTCCGTCTTGCCGATGTCGGACAGCAGCACGCCGAGCGCCAGGTTTTCCAGGCTGTTTTTTTTCAGGCCCAGATGACGGCCGAACGTGATGGCCCACACTGAGGAGCGCACGCAGTGACTGTAGGTATATTCGTCCTTGTCCCGGATGCGCGCGATCCACACAAAGGCATCCGGATTGCGGGCAATGCTGTCCACCATGCGGCCGGCGATTTTCCTGGTCGATCGCAGTGTCGTGGGTCGCCCGGCCGCCAGTTTGTCCATGACCTCGTCGACGGCCTTTGAAATGTCGCCATGCAGTTTGCTCGCCTGATCTAGTTCCTGTTTGAGGGGGCGCGTGCGGCGGTAGACTTTGGGGTCGCGCACCAGCCTGCCTTTGTCCAGGGAACAAGCCGGCGCGCTGCTTTTTCGTCCGCTGATGACGGTCCTGCCTTGCGCGGCGGGCAGATAGCGGCGCACCGGCACGGCGAGGCGGCCCTTGATGGGAACACGGCTCTTGAGTGTGTCCACCGTAACGAATTCACAATATTGATGCAGCCTGCGGATATCATCTTCATTGCGGATGTAGAACCCTTGCAGGGGAAAGGGTGTGCCTACCCAGGGGCGGTCCAGGCTGGAGACATACATGCCTTCGGCCAGTTCGCGAACGGGGATTTTTTCCTGAGTGAATTCAGCCAAGGTCAGTCTCGTATTCCGGGTTGATTTCTGGAACGGCCGGGGTCCGGCCTGATCGGGCATGCAGTACAGGCGTCCGGTCATCACGCCTACCCATTCATATCGGCAGGCGGGCGTTTTCCATTACCCGGTGGGGATTGGCTGTTTGCCGGGGTTCTTATTTATATAACAAAAAGTTACCGGTCATGTATGTTAGCTGCTGCCGGTCTGGGCGGCCACATTGACGTACAGGGTCAGCTTCTGGCCGGGCTGGAGATATTTTCCCTTGGGAAGTCCGTTCCACGCGCGCAGGTCCGACACGCTGACATTGAATTTCTGGGAAATCCTTGACAGGGAGTCTCCCTTGCGCACCACGTAGCGGATACGCCGGACGGTGCCCGCGAGGGTGGGCGCCATGCCGGCCGTCATGACATTGGTGCCGCGGGTGGTTTGCCAGATGACCAGCTTCTGTCCAGGGCGCAGGTAGTCGCCGGGCGCCATGGCGTTCCATTTAGCCAGTTGCCGGGTGCTCACCTTGTATTTCCGCGACAGGTCCCACAGGGTGTCGCCGCGCCTCACATGATGCACGATGCGGGTGCCCCGCCTGCTGCTGTTCTGAGTGGCCTTGATGCGTTGCGCGAGGCTGAGTTTGTAGGCGTCGAGATCCCGGGCGGCCACTGGAATAAGCAGGTTCTTGCCGGCGCGGATCAGGTGGCCGTCGATGCCGTTGACCTTGCGCAGGACCCCCACCGTAGTGTCGTAGCGGTTGGCAATGTGCCCCAGGGTCTCTCCCTCGCGGATGCGGTGGCGCACCCAGGTGATGCGCTGTTCCGGCGGCACGCGGCCGAGCTTGTCACGGAAGCTGTCCGCGATCTCCACTGGCAGCAGCAGATGGTGGGGTCCGTCCGGATCCGTCGCCCAGCGGTTGAAGCCGGGGTTGTAGCGGTAGATGTCGTCAATGGAGAGGTCCGCCAGCTCGGCGGCAAGGGCCAGGTCGATTTGCGAGCCGATGTCCACGCGGGCGAGATAGGGCGCGTCGGGGACAGGATGGAGCCGCACCTGGTAGCGTTCCGGCTCGGCGACGATATCCGCCAGGGCCAGCAGCTTGGGCACGTAGGAGCGGGTTTCCCGTGGAAGGCGCAGGGACCAGAAGTCCGTGCCGCGGTTGTGCCCGCGGTTGTAGCGGATGGCCGATTTCACGGTGCCGCTGCCCGAATTATAGGCGGCCAGGGCCAGCAGCCAGTCGCCTTCGAAAGTTTTATGGAGATACTGCAGGTAGTCGAGGGCCGCCCGGGTCGAGGCTTCGATGTCGCGCCGCCCGTCATACCACCAGTTTTGTTTCAGGCCGTAGTGCCGCCCCGTCCCGGGTATGAATTGCCAGATGCCCGCGGCCCGCCCGTGGGAATAGGCAAAGGGTTGAAAGGCGCTTTCCACAATGGGGAGCAGGGCGATCTCCAGGGGCATGCCGCGCGCTTCCAATGCCTCGACGATGAGGTGCAGGTAGGGACGCGCACGCCGCGTGGTGCGGTCCAGGTAGCTGGGGTGCCTGACGTACCAGTTCCGTTCCTGGTCGATGGTTCTGTGGCTTTGGTGGGGGAGGGCGTATCCCTCGCGAATGCGTTGCCAGAGATCTCCGTGCGGGGGAGCGGCAGGTGTGACATGGGTCCTGGCCGGCGGGCGGGCTGGCGCGGTCGCGATGGCGATTGGCGTATCCGCGGTGTCTTTGTCCCGCTGCGCGGGGGTTGCGGGTATGAGATCCTGCGCATCCTGTTCAATCAATTCCGCAAGGGGCTGGCTGTCCTTGGGGGGCGGATTCGCGTGACCGGGCGGTGTGGCTTCCCGCGCGGGAGATGGGAGTGACCGAGCGGAAAGGGCCGGCGAGGCGTTGGCGAGAACATGCGTCCGGGCCGGATCCTCTGCCTCCAGGCTGGCCGCCCGGGGAGAGGTGGCGGCGCCGGAGAAGGCGCTGAAAAGGGCAGCCAGGAGCAGTGAGTTAAGTGCTTTATTATTGATTTTATTCATAATGGGTTGCCTGGTCGCGGGCCGCCGCTGTTAGTGTGATCGGCAATTATAGCCCTATTCTTGAGCGGCGATCCAGGGAGAGGCATGCTCAGGCGCGGTCTTTCCAGTAGCGGATGACGGCGAAAACCGCTTCGGGAGAGTCAAGGGCGCGTCCGGCATAGGCTTCCGCGGCGGCGTGAACGGCGGGTAGGTGGCAGCGCAGAAAGGGATTGGTGAGTTTTTCCTCGCGCAGGGTGGAAGGCAGTGTGCACTGTCCTTTCTCCCGCTGGCGTCGGGTCCGGTCCAGGCGCCCGCGCAGGGCCTGGTTGTCCGGCTCAACCTGCATGGCAAAGCGCAGATTCGCCAGGGTGTACTCATGGGCGCAATAGACCCGGGTGTCGTCTGGCAGGCGGGCGATGCGCTGCAGCGAGGCGTAAAGTTCCGCGGCGCTGCCCTCGGTTAGCCGCCCGCAGCCGCCCGCGAAGAGCGTGTCGCCGCTGAACAGGGCGCCACCGCCATGATAGACCACGTGGTCGTGGGTGTGCCCCGGTGTTTCCAGGACGTGCAGTTGGATTCCCGCACCCAAGGAAAGGATATCGCCTTCGCGCACGGGATGGCTGAGGGCAGGCGTATTGCAGCGCGCAGGCCCGTATACCGGAAAGTCATATGCCTTCAACAGTGGCCTGATACCGCCGGTATGATCATAATGGTGATGGGTGATCAAAACACCGAGGGGCGTCAGATGATGCCGCCGCAGTTCCGCCAGGACCGGCGCGGCATCGCCTGGATCTACAATGAGCACGCCCCGGGCGTGTTGGATGCGGGCCTGGGCCGTATGGTCCGGTGCGATGAGCCATATATAATTGTCGTTGAAGGCGGAAATGGGAACGATGCGCATCAGAGGGGCTTCACTTCAGTATCAGGCATACACGGTTACAGGTTAGCGGAATTGCCATGAGCCGGAAAGTCAAAGTGAGGGGCTTGCGCGGGAGAAAGCGCAATGCCTGCGCCGACAGGCAGGGAATGCGCGCATGGTATGCGCGCAAGCTGGGGCAGTGGTTGCTTGAGGCGGAGCGCGGGCAACTCGAAGAGGTGCTGCCCAATCTCTTCGGATACCACCTGGTGCAGGTGGGGCGGCTGGTCGACGATGATCTGCTGGCCGCCAGCCGCGTGCCCCACCGGGTCATCGTGGATGTGGATGGAGAGGCTGGCAAGGAAGGGGAAGAGGCGTCCAGCCCACCGCGTCCAGGCCTGGTGGGCAAACCCGATTCCCTGCCCCTGCAGCGGGACGCCATTGATGTGGTGGTGTTGCATCACACACTGGAATTCGAGAACAATCCCCACGAGGTTCTGCGCGAGGTGGACCGCGTGCTCATTGCCGAGGGGCACGTGGTGATCGTCGGCTTCAATCCTTGGAGCATATGGGGGTTGTGGCGCCTGCTGCGCTTCCGCCGCCGCTCCACGCCTCCCTGGTGCGGAACCTTCCGCAGCATGATGCGCCTCAATGACTGGCTCGCGCTGCTGGGATTCGATACCATCTATTCTCAGACCTGTTTCTTCAGGCCACCCTCGCAGCGCCCTGGCATCATGGACAAACTCACCTTCCTGGAGTCCCTTGGCAGGCGCTGGTGCCCCATTCTGGGGGGCGCCTATGTCCTGGTGGCGAAGAAGCGGGTGGTGACACTGACCCCCATCAAGCCTCGCTGGCGCACGCGGCGCAGGTTTATTGAAGCGGACGTAACCTGAAGCGAGGCGGATTTTTGACAGATACCGTAGAGATCTACACGGACGGCGCCTGCCGCGGCAATCCGGGGCCGGGGGGCTGGGGCGTGCTCATGCGTTACAAGGGACATGAGAAAACCCTGCGCGGGGGCGAGCCCCATACCACCAACAACCGCATGGAACTCATGGCCGCCATCAAGGGGCTGGAGGCGTTGAAACGCCCCTCGCGAGTGAGATTGACCACCGACTCGGAGTATGTCAAAAAGGGCATCGTGGAATGGATCTCGGGCTGGAAGAAGCGTGGCTGGAAGACGGCCGGGCGCAAGGCCGTCAAGAACGCCGATCTGTGGCAGGAACTGGATGCCCTGGCCTCACAGCACGACATCGAGTGGCACTGGGTGCGCGGTCACTCCGGCCACAGCGAAAACGAAATGGCCGATGCCCTGGCCAACAAGGCCATAGACGAGATGCTGTCCGCCAGGCGGAGCGGATGAACCAAGTCATTCTAGAGTCGAGACAGGTACAAGGTACTAAGGTACTAAGGTACAAGGTACAAGGGACAAGGGACAAGGGACAAGGGAAAGAGACTCCTTGCATCTTGTACCTTGTCCCTTGTATCCATGTCCCATAGACAAACAACATTCGGAGTAAGAGTCAGTGCGCCAGATCATCGTCGACACGGAAACCACCGGCCTGGAGCCTTCCCAGGGACACCGCATTATCGAGATCGGTTGCGTCGAGATCATCAACCGGCGCCTGACGGGCAATCACTACCACCAGTACCTCCAGCCCGACCGCGACATCGACGAGGCGGCCATGGAAGTGCATGGTATCACCGGCGAGTTTCTCGCCGACAAGCCCCGCTTTCCCGAGATCGTGGATGACTTCATGAAGTTCGTCGAGGGCGCCGAGCTGATCATCCACAATGCGCCCTTTGACGTGGGCTTTCTGAACCACGAACTCAAACTGACGGAGGCGGGCTGGGGAGAGATTACCGACTACTGTACCGTGGTCGATACACTGGTTCTCGCGCGTACCCTGCACCCGGGCCAGAAGAACAGCCTCGACGCCCTGTGCCGGCGCTACGGCATCGACAATTCCCAGCGCACCCTCCATGGCGCCCTGCTGGACGCCGAGATTCTGGCCGATGTCTATCTGGCGATGACCGGGGGGCAGAGCAAGTTGATGCTCGATGGCGTGGAAGAGGCGGTGGGCGCGCGGGAGGGGGGGATACGGCGCCTCGATGGCAAGCGTCCCGCCCTGAAGGTGGTGCCCGCCTCGCCCCGCGAGGTGGAGATGCACCAGCAGCGCCTGGCGGCCATTGACCGCGCCAGCGGCGGCAAGTGCGTGTGGCGGGAGCTGGACGCGTGATCAAGGCCATCGGTCAATTCTTCAATGGCCAGATCCGGGACCCGGCGTCGCGGGGGCAGGGCCGGGCGTCCGAACATGCCCTGCGGCTGGCCACGGCCGCGCTGCTCATCGAGATCACCCGCGCGGACTTTCATGTGGAGGACAGCGAGCGCCTGGCCGTGGATGAGGCCATCATCAGGATGTTTGAACTCAGCGAGGCAGAAGCGCGGGAACTCGCCCGCCTGGCGGAGCTGGAGGTGAAGGAGTCGGCCTCCCTGTTCGAGTTTACCACCCTGGTGGATCGTCATTTCACCCTGGAACAGAAAATACAGGTGGTGGAAATGCTGTGGCGCGTGGTTTTTGCCGACGGCGCCAAGGATAAATACGAAGAGTACATGGTGCGCAAGATCGCCGATCTTATCCACGTTTCCCACCGCGACTTCATCAAGGCCCGCCATCGGGTGGAGCGCGAGCTGGCAAGCGGGCCCTGATTTCTTCTGGCGGTTACAGGGGCTGCGCGGCCTTTTCAGGCGCCGTTGATGAGCAGGTGGACCCAGATGCTGGCGCCATAGCCCAGCGCAATGGCCCAGCTCCACTTGAGGTGGGAGAAAAAGGTATAGATCCCCCGGGCCTGGCCCATGAGCGCCACCCCTGCGGCAGAGCCGATGGAAAGCAGCGAGCCGCCGACGCCCGCGGTGAGGGTCACCAGAAGCCATTGATCCAGGCCCATGTCAGGATTCATGGTAAGGACGGCGAACATCACGGGAATATTGTCCACGATGGCCGAAATGACGCCCACCAGGATATTCGCCCAGGTGGGACCAAGGTCCACGTACATGATGTTGGAGATCATGGCCAGATAGCCGATGGTGCCCAGCCCCCCAACGGCGAGAATGACCCCGTAGAAGAACATCAGGGTGTCCCATTCCGCATGTTCCATACTCTTGAAGATATCGAAGTGGGCATCCTTGCCCGTGGGAGCCTGCAAGGCTTTTTCCTCGGGACCATGGAGTTCGTCCCGGGGCGGACGCATGCTGCGCCGCTTCAGCCAGTAGCCATAGAATTTGAGTATGCTCAATCCCGTCATCATGCCGATGACGGGCGGCAGGTGCAGAAAGTTGTGCATGGTGACCGTCATGGTGATGGTCAGGAAAAACAGGGCGACGATGACATAGCCACCGGGTTTGACCGCAATCTCTTCCTGCATGGCCTCGGGGCGTGTTTTGGGTATTGTCAGGGCCATGATGGTGGCGGGCACCAGCCAGTTTACGGCGGAAGGCACGAACAGGGCAAAGAACTGCTGGAACTCCACGACGCCTTTTTGCCACACCATTAATGTCGTGATATCCCCGAAAGGGCTGAAGGCACCGCCGGCATTGGCCGCCACCACGATGTTGATGCAGGCTACGGTGATGAAGGTGGTATTGCCCGCTCCCACGGCGATTACCACCGCGGCCATGATCAGCGCCGTGGTGAGATTGTCCGCCACCGGGGAGATGAAGAAGGCGAGAATGCCCGTGATCCAGAACACGGCGCGCAGGGAGAAGCCGGAGGAGATGAGCCAGGCCCGCAGGCGCTTGAAAACGTTGCGCTCGCTCATGGTGTTGATATAGGTCATGGCGGCGAGCAGAAACAGCATGAGTTCGGCGTATTCCAGGATATGGTGGCGCACGGCGTTCTCCACCACGGTGGTGTCGCCCTGAGTGGAATAGGCATAGGCGATGAGCAGCCAGATGATGCCCGCCGCCAGCATTACGGGCTTGGATTTTCTGAGGTGGAGGAATTCCTCCATGATCACGACGGCATAGGCGATCGCGAAGACGATGAGGGCGGTGAAGCCGACCCAATGTCCCGTCAGATCGAGCACCGTCCGGGTTTCGTGGCTGGCGCCGCCCGAGGCCAGGGCCGGGCCACTGCCCAGAGCAGCGAGCAACAGCATGAGCCACGGAAGCACGCGCGCGGCCTTTGCGGTCAGCATGTTTGTGCGTCCAGACAGGATTTCATGAAGTATTCGGTTTCAGTCGTTATCGTTCCATTGTCAGGGATGCCGGGGCAGTCCCTGTACAAAACCGTTTGGTTTGGTGTATGTTTACATGGTCATTGCAAATGCGGGTTGGCCGTGTCCTGAAGGGCCTAAACGCCCCAGGGCGTGGCTGTCCCGCGGGTTGCGGCAGGAACGGGGTCCGGCGCCACGCCGCAATTGCCTGGCATCGTAGCATTCGGCGCCAGCCTGCCGTCCGTCTGGCTAACAACAGGTCTGTTCAGTTCTCGGCCGGTCTCGCAGCCCTAAGTTCCCGGGGAGTCAGTTGACGGCGAGCAGTGCTTCGCATCCGGCGGATGCGCCCTGGAAAACCGGGTGACGGGTTGACCCCGGGCCATGATACCGCGGCTTACGCATTCTGGTCCCGGCGGAGGGCCAGGTGGTAAGCTTTATTCCCTTAAAGATTATGCCGCATATCTTAATCAAAAAAACAGTTCAGTGAAAATCGAAAAACCATTCCCGGGTTCGCGTCTTTCATGGCCCCGTTTGCTGGGAGCATGTGCCGCTGTGCTCTCCCTGCTGGGTGTTTTGTCCGCCCAGCCCGCCCTGGGCGCCGATCTGCGCCAGCACAGCAAGGCGGTGGTCAAGTTGTTCATCACGCGGCAGGCCTGGAACATGAGCCAGCCCTGGAGCAAGAATCCCGCCAGCAGCTCGGTCTGTTCCGGCTTCATTATCGCGGAAGGCATCCTGACCAACGCGCATTGCGTCACGGACGCAACCTATATTCAGATGGAGGTGCCGGGGATCGCCGAAAAACAGGAGGTGAGGATCGAAGACATGAATCATCAGGTGGATCTCGCCTTGCTGCAGCCTCTGCGCGGAGATCTGCTGGACGGCATCGAACCCATCGAGTTCGGCGATCTGCCCGTGCTGCGCGAGAAGGTCGTGACCATCGGTTATCCCGTGGGCGGGCGCCAGGTGTCCTATACGGAGGGCGTGGTTTCGCGCATCGACATGATGAACTACGCTCACAGCAAGTTAAGCAATCTCATGGTACAGACCGATGCCGCCATCAACTCCGGCAATTCCGGAGGGCCGGTGTTCTCGGATGAGACGGGAAGTTGCCTGGGGGTGGCGACCCAGGTCGGCAGTGGCAATTCAATCGGCTACTTCATCCCCGTCCCCGTGGTGAGGCATTTTCTCAAGGATATCAAGGACGGTGAGATCAATGGCATTCCCAAGGTTGGGGTGTTCGTGCAGACACTAGAGAATCCGGCCAACAGGGCCTTCCTCGGCATGAAAGAGGGGCAGAGCGGGGTACGGGTCAAGAAAATAGCCCGTTACAGCACGGCGAAGAATATCCTGCGCGTGGATGATGTCCTGCTGACCATCGATGGACACAATATCTTCAACGATGGGCGCGTGCCGTTCCGGGACAATGGCAAGATCGGCCTCAATTACTATATCACCACCAAACAGATCGGCGACGAGCTGGATTTCCGCATCCTGCGCAACAACAAGGAGCGCGATGTGACCATCAAGCTCGCGGCGGAGGAAATGATGGTGATTCCACGCATGCCCAGATTCGACGAGCAGCCGCCTTACTACGAGATCGGGGGCATCGTCTTTCGCGTGGTGGAGCGGCGCAACGTGGGAAAGAACACGCCGGCCAGCATCAAGGCTTATTTCGATTTGACGCGGGGCGAGGAGGATCTGGAGGAACTGGTGGTGATCGGCTCCATCTACGAGGACGAGGTCAACAAGGGGTATATCAATTCCGTAAAGAACTTGCGGATAAAGGAGGTCAACGGCAAGGCGATCTCCAGGCTTGACGATGTGCGGCGCGCCTTCGAAAATAACCGGCGCGGACGCTATCATGTCATCGTGCTCGTGGATGGCCAGAAAGTGATTCTGGACCGTGAGCAGGTGGAGGCGCGTGAAGCAGAGATACGGCGCCGCTACAATATTTCACCCTATGGCGAGTCCGGGTAGTTCAGGGTCGCCAATCGACAACGGCAAGGCAGGGCCAATTTATGCAATCCGAGCAAGATGAGAAAAACCGCACCGCTTCCTGGTCTTTTGTGTGTCATCTGGACTATGGAGGCAGGGGCGCCGTGTGCCGTGTCGTTCAGGATCAGGGCGGCATCAGTATCAGGGCGGTAAAATGCGCCCCGGCTGTCGATGCAGCCCATCCCCCTGTCTTTCTGGGGCTCGACGAAGAGGAACGGGTCTTCCTGATGGATCCTGAAAGCAAGGCGATCAGCCGCGCGGAAGCCTGTCCGGAGAATGCCTTCGCCCCCTATGCCTACAGGGAGCCCGGCAGCGACCGCGTCTGGTTCATGTATGATGGCGACAAGGAAACCGGTTGTGATCCACTGAACTGCGGCGACTCGGGTTCATCGGTAACCGTGGTCCATACGGGTGGCGGCAGCTCGGATCCCGCCCTGCTGGACGTGGTATGCGTGGGCCGGGGGCATCATGTGACCACGTTCACGGCCCCCTGCGCCGCCTTTCCCCATGTGCCGCGCCGCGCCTTTGTCAGCAATCTCCTGGATGGCTCCATTTCGGTCCTGGGCAATGACCCGGGGGATGAGGCCAGCTACCTGAAGGTGCTGGATGTCATCGATCTCTGCGAGCCTGACAAGGAAAAGGAGGGCGGCGCTGGAATACCCAACAACGCCTTTCCCCATGGCAAGGTGTTTTCCCCCGTAACGGGCAAGATCTACAGCCTCAACAATGGCTACGGGACCATAGCGGTGATCGATCCCGCCGCCAGCCGCATCGAGCGCACCATCCCTCTCAAGGTCAGCAGTAATCTCCTGCTGTCACCGGACGGAGCCTGGCTGATCGGCAAGGGCGCGGACCGCAAGTGTGATCCCGATCACGTGATGGGACGGCTGTCCGTGGTGGATATCCAGCGTGGCGAGGTGGTGACCACCCTGGACCTGCCTGACCTGTATCCCAGCACCTACCGCTTCACCCCGGATGGCGGCAGGCTCTATGTGACCTCTGCCGCGACGGGCAAGGGCGCCCAGCGGGATAACCTGAGGAAGGATGTGATCTATGTCTATGATGCCAGCCGCCTGCCCGAACTGGTGCAGGTGGATGAGATCACGGTCGGATTGGCGGACTGCGGGCGCCGCCCGGTGGCATTTGCACTCCAGGATGGGGGACAGACCGCTTTCGTGCCCAATCCCACGGACGGAACGGTGTCCATCGTGGACGTGGGGAGCGGGCAGGTCGTGGACGTTGCCAGGATCAGCGATGAGGCCGTCAAGGAGTTCAATTTTTCCTTTTGGGACGGTAATATCAGCGGCTGTTGAGGGCGCCTGGCGTCACCCTGCCTTGGGAGGGGCAGGTAAAGGAACCTCTGATCAATTCATGAACCGGCGTCTGGCGGCTGAAATGTCCCGGCTCTGCGTTGAAAATCTTGGCGATAGCGCGCTATTGCCTGCGCTTTTCGCCTTGATCCGGAACATTTCATCTCGCCATCCATCCGGTCCAGAATTGATCAGAGGTTCCTAAAATTACAGTATACCCAGCATATTCCGAAATATAGAGAACAAATACAATGGGATTCTGGTTATGAGAGAGCCTGACATGAAAGCCAACCGTTTCAGTCTCAGCCGCTTCTTCCATGAGGACGGCCTGTGGTACGTGGAGACCCGGGAAGGAAAGTCCGGCCCCTTCCATCGCCGTGAGGATGCCGTGCAGCATCTCGAGCAGCTGAAACGGATGAACAGCGACAAATCCTAGGAGGCTGTCGGACTTAGGTGATCGTAGCGAGGCGAGTGGGAAATGGAGGACAGTTTTTCGATCATTTGAGGCGAATAGTGGTCGCTATTTAACGAAAATGATCGAAAAAATGGACCCATTTCCCGCCGCCGCAGTAGATTCATCCTA
>WGFB01000066.1 GCA_015492435.1 Gammaproteobacteria bacterium
GGGTGTAACTGAGGAATGCGGTGCCCTTCACGTCGCGCGGGCTGTCGAAGATGCTGAGGCTCTTGTCGCCGTCGCCCTCCACCTCCAGGGTGCGGGTGCGAATCAAGCGGGTGCTCTCTTGCCCATGGCGGTTGCGCAGCACCATCTTGAGGCGGGCGGTCTGATCCTGCCAGCCGGTGTCACGGCGGTCGGCCTCGATGGCGATGGCCAGGCCTTTTTCTTCCGGTGTTTCGGCCTGGGCGGCCAGTGGCAGCAGCAAACTTGCGACGAATAGCAGGCAGAGGTTACGCATGGCGGATCTCCTTGGCGATGGCCGGTTGTTTTCTGTCGAAGTGCATCAGTATAGGCGGTAGTAGCAGGAAGTCTGCAAGCAGGGCAAAGGCTATGACGATGGCGGTCAGCAGTCCCATCCCGGAATTGAGATGGAAGCTGGAGAAGGCCAGTACCAGGAAGCCCAGCACCAGTACGACGGAAGTGGTGAACAGGGCCATGCCCACGTTGCGGAAGGCATAGTGCACCGCATCCTCGCTGCCGAGGCCTTTTTCGCGTCGCGCCCGCAGGTATTTGCTGAGGAAATGGACCGTGTCGTCCACCACGATGCCCAGGGTCATGCCGGCCACGATGGACAGGCTGAGGCCGATCTCGCCCACCAGCAGGCCCCACAGGCCAAAGCCCATGGCCGCCGGCACCAGATTGGGGATCATGCTCAGCAGGCCGATCTTCACCGAGCGCAGGGCCACCACCAGGATGAGGGAGATGCCGATGAGGGCCACGGTGGTGCCCGTAAGCATGCTGATAATGTTGCGTTGACCGATGTGGGCGAACATCACCGTGGTGCCGCTGCCGCCCGCGCTCCGGATATGTGGGGCATTGGCGGCCAGCCAGGCATTGGCGCGTTCCTCCAGCGCCAGCAGCTCATTGGTGGAGAGGGTTTTCAGGGTGACGGTAAAGCGTATGGCCGATTTGTCGACGTTGATCTGGTTGTTGAGATCGAGGCCGTAGGGCAGGGACATCTCATACAGGAGCAGGTACTGGGCGGCCAGGTCGCGTTCCCCGGGCAGACGGTACCAGGCGGGGTCGTCGCCGTGCATGTTCTTGTTCAACCGGCGCATGATGTCCGTGAATGAGTTGACATGAATGGCCTCGGGCTGGGCGCGGAACCAGGTGGCGAAGGCATCCACCTCGCGCAGAAATTCGGGTTTGCTGATGCCGCCGGGCTCCTTGGCCTCCAGGGAGAAATCCATGAGATAGAGGCCGGTCAGGTTGGCGGTCATGAAGTCCGCGTCACGGCGGAATTCCACGCTGTCGTCGAAATAGTGCACGAAGACATCATTGAGTTCGTTTCTGGGGATGGCGGCGATGAGCAGCAGCACGAAGAGCGACATGCCCCAGATGAGTTTATGGCGCTGGCGCACCACGAAATTGCTGAGGCGGCGCATGACATGGCCATCGTCATTGTGTATGCGGGTGACGCGAAGGGGCAGCAGGGACAGGAAAGCGGGCAGAAAGGCGACGGCAAGGGCGAAGGAGGCCGCGACGCCGATGGCCGTCATGTTGCCCAGGTGCCGGAAAGGCGGCACGTCGGAGAAATTCATGCTCAGAAAACCCAAGGCGGTGGTGAGGCTGGCGAGGAACACCGGCTGCATGTTGATGCGCAGACTCTCCACGATGGCGTCGCGTTTGTCACGCCCCATGCGCATCTCGTGCAGCAGGGTGACGATGATATGGACGCAGTTGGCGATGGCCATGGTGAGGATGATGGTGGGCGCCGAGGCCGAGGGCGGGGTGATGGGGAAGCCGAGATAGCCCCCGGCGCCCATGCCGGCGAGGATGGAGAACAGAATGACCAACAGGGTGCCGATGGTGCCGGTGATGCTGCGCGTCATGAGGGTCAGGATCAGCAGCATGAGGCCGAAGCTGAGGGGCACCAAGGTGGCCATGTCCTTTTTGGAGGCCTCGGAGAAGGCGTTGTTCATGAACACCATGCCGCTCAGGCGCAGGTCGATATCCGGGTAGCGCGCCTCGAAACCGGCGGCCATCTGGCGGGCGAAGGCGGCGATCTCGGGTACCTCGTCCGGGTGTTCGCCCGGCAGTTGAACGGTGACATTGATGCCCGTGACATGGCCCCGCGCGGACACCAGGCGGCCGACGAGCAAGGGCTCTGACAGGGCCGCCTCGCGGACAGCGGCGCGCGCCACGGGATCGCTCAGGTCTGTCTCATCATTCACCAGGTCCCGCACCCGCAGGTCGTCGCCCTCCGCCGACGTGTACTGGAAGTTGGAAATGGAGTCGACGCGAATGGAGTAGGGGATCTGCCAGGCCGCCGTGGTCAGTTCCCTGGCCGCCTCCAGGCTGCGCTGGCTGAAGACGTCTCCATCCCGGGGAGCAAGGATGAACATGACATTGTCGTTCTTGGTGTACTGGGCCTCCAGGGCCTCGAAGGCGAGGAGTTGTGGATTGTCGTCGCTGAAGAACACCCGGTAATCGGTTTTGAAGGCCAGGAAGCGCGCCCCGCTGGCCGCGGCCATGATCAGGAACAAGGACGCCAGAATGACGGCCCAGGGGTGGCTGACGATCCATCTCGCATAACGGACGACGGTATTGCCTTCCTTCATGGTGTTGCCTCCAGTGTGGGGCGCCGGGGATGGTCAGCGCTTGTTCAGGCCGTTGAGTAAGAGTTTGACGACGCTTTCCGCCCGTTTGCGGAAACTCTCCAGAGAGTACAGGGGCATGAGCAGAGGGACATTGAATGCGGTGATGGCGGTGGCGATGGCGGTGGCGCTGTCGTCCACGTCGTCCGTCTGGAATTCACCGCGCGCGATCCCGTCCGCGATGAGTTCCACCAGCAGTCGATGTTCACCACGCCGGTGTTCTTCCACAATGTCCATGCGTTCGCCGCAGATGGCGTTGACCATCTCGTTCATGCGTGGATTCTCGGCCCATTGTCCATGGGTGTAGTCCAGGGATTGCATGACCACATCACGCAGGCGCTCGGCCGCGCTGCGCTCCTTCTGCTCCACGATGCCGCGCAGCAATATCCGCTTGGTTTCCAGGCAGCCGCAGGCCAGCTTGGCGCCAATGTCGAGCTTGCTGTCGAAATAGCGGTAGAGATTGGCGGCGGACATGCCGCAGTCCCGTGCCAGTTCGGCCATGGTGGTCTTGTTATAGCCGAACTGGATGAAGCGCTCGGCGGCCGCGGCCAGTATGCGCTGGCGGGTTTCTTCTTCCGGGAGGGGTTTCTTTGTGTTCATGAAGAACAGTCTACTCAATGAACAATAAATATCAAATTAAATATTCATTGTTCATTTCCTAAATGATTTGCGCGCAATGTTTGGCCTCAATAATAA